>CANGHD010000113.1 GCA_947453525.1 Paracoccaceae bacterium
ACGGTGGAAGAGGTCGGCGAGGACGGCGTGGCCAAACCTGAAAAGGTGCTGCCCTTCGCCTATTCCATGATGCTGCCCGCCTTCCGTGGCATCAAGCCGGTGTCGGGAATCGAGGGCCTGTCCAACCCGCGTGGCTTCACTCTCGTCGATCAGCACCAGCAGAACCCCAAATACAAGAACATCTTCGCGGTTGGAGTTTGCGTCGCCATCCCGCCGCTGGCACCGACGCCGGTCGCCTGCGGGGTGCCGAAAACCGGCTTCATGATCGAAAGCATGGTCACCGCCAGCGCGCACAACATCGGCAACCTCGTGCGCGGGACAGAGCCGGATCAGGTCGGCACATGGAACGCCATCTGTCTGGCCGACTTCGGCGACGGGGGCATCGCCTTCGTCGCACAACCGCAAATCCCGCCGCGCAACGTCAACTGGTCGGCCTCGGGCAAATGGGTGCATTTGGCCAAGGTCGGGTTCGAGAAATACTTCTTGCGCAAGCTTCGGCAGGGCAAGTCGGAACCCTTCTACGAAAGCCTCGCCCTCAAGGTACTTGGCATCGCCAAGCTGAAGGAAACCACCAAAGGTTAGGCCCCCCGCCAAGCCGTATGGCCTCGGCCCCCAAACTCAAGGAAATCAAAATGTCCCTCGACCGCTCCGTCCTGCTGTTCGCAGGCGTCATGACCTTGCTCAGCGTTATGCTGACCACCTTGATCTCCCCCTATTTCGTCTGGTTCACCGTCTTCATCGGGGCCAACTTGATCCAGTCGTCCTTCACCGGTTTCTGCCCGGCAGCCTCGGTTTTCCGCGCTTTCGGAGTTAAGAAAGGTTGCGCATTCGAATAAGCCGCACATAGACATCTCAGTCCACAGAAAAAGGAGCCTCCATGACGAGACCACTTCTTGAAGCGGAAGGTTTTGGCGGCAGCCCAACTGCTGTGGCCAAGGCTGTGACCTTCCTCAAGACCCTGTCGCATGAGGGGCGCTTGCAAATTCTGTGCCTGCTGCTGGATCAGGAGCTTTCGGTCGGTACCCTCGCCGACGCGCTTGGTATCTCACAGCCAACCGCCTCCCAGCAACTGATGCGGCTGCGTGCCGAGGGCTATGTTGGTACGCGACGAGAAGGAAAGACGGTCATCTATCATCTCTTGCGTGAGGATGTGAAACCGGTGATCGCCGCGTTGCGCGATGCCTTTTGTCCCCCGCCTTCAGCCAACTGAACCGCGTCAAGCCTGATGATGGCGTCATCTCTGATCTGGGCTGCGCAAGGGTCGCTGGTTGGCGGGGCTTTGACCGAGCATGGGTGAGGGCCCTGCGTTTTGGTCTGCTGCCATGGTGTTTGCCGTGGCAGAAGCCCTGCGCTCCGTCCTGACCGTCAACCCAGCTGTCAACCAGACCTGCGCGTTCATCCGGACCGGGATCATCCCGACAGGCCACGGAGCAGCCGGGCCAGAGCTTCAGGATCATAAAACCCGCTGATCCGCAGCCTATGCCCACCTGGAAGCTCAATCTCGATCTGACCGTCATTGCTCGGGCGCCGTTCGTCTTCGCGGTAGACGCGGGCCACAATCTCGACCGGCAGGAAACAGCGCGCATCCTCAGCGGCTTGGGCCGCTTCCGGCGCAAAGCGCATGTCACGCAACCAAGCGAAAATCAAGTTCCCATTCATCGCATACCGTCGCACCACCTGGGCGACCTCAACGTCAGGCGCTGTCGTCTGCTGGCAGATCGACTGGTTCTTTTCGTCTGACCAAAGCCACGGCGTCCGACGCTCCATCGGCGCCCCCAGAATGTGCGCTATCCGAAGCGGACACTATCCCGCACTCGTCAAACACGGCGGGGCAGTCAGGCCGAACGCTTGCTCTTCATCGACCACTCTTCAACATGAAAGGCCAGAGGAGCCTGCGAAATCGGGTCCACAGGCTTCAAATCCCCCTCTGTCCGCTGCACCGCGACGAACCGTCTGGCAGAACGTCAGCTGGCTCAAAATTCGACGCAGACTGCGCCGCCAATACAGTCAATTTTGCATGCTTAAACACAAAACAGACCAAGTTAGACCGAGTTCATCTCCCTCGTCATTTCCGTCCTTCGATTGACATGACGTCATCACATCCTGCTGGATCACCTTGGTTTGACGGGGGATTACCGGCCCAACCCGCGCGGGTCCTTGGACTTCCTCTCCGACACCATCGGAGCCTGTTGCAAATTCCGCAGTCTGGCAATCCATGACGATGGCTGGCTGAAACCCTCGACTTGATCGCCGAAACGGTCAGTACGACGAGGAGACCCGCAATCTAGACACAAAACTGAAACGCGACGGCCGCGCGTTCCAGCTGCATCATTCATCGGAGCACATTCGTGTAGAATTCATCCAGCCGAATGTCCGAATGAAACTGGCGCGACGGGGGTCAGATCGGGCCGTTTCCACACTGGCGAGGTATGGGCTGAGCCGGATGCTGGCATCTTACTCCGCCACGTTCTCTTGGGCCATCACCTCTTTGAACTTTTCGAAGAATGCTTCGGCCAGTTTACGTGCTGTGCCCAATATCAGCCGACTGCCCAACTGAGCGATCTTGCCGCCAACATCGGCACTTGCGTCATAGCGCAACAGGGTTTCCTGTCCGTGGTCTTCCAGCACCACGCGCGCACCGCCCTTTGCGAAGCCTGCAACACCGCCTGACCCCTCGCCCCGCAGCGAAAAGCCAGCCGGCGCTTCCGTCGTATCCAAGGTAACCTTGCCGCCAAAGCGCGCTTTGACCGGCCCGAATTTCAGAACGACCTTGGCCTCAAGGTCCGTGTCCGAATGGCGGATCAACTCCTCACATCCGGGGATGCATTGTTGCAGGATGGTCGGATCGTTCAGTGCTGCGTAGACACGATCGCGCGGGGCCGAGATCATGATCTCGTCATTCAGTTCCATAGCCATTTCTGGATCCTTAGAGCAAATCAGGGATTAGTGGGCACCAGTTCTTCCGCCCGATTTTCGGAAAAACAATGAGTTATATGAGTTCAGACGATTTTGTCGTCGCCCAAACCGACCTAACAGCAGGGAAATTTTATCGAGGCCAGCACGGCGGCCTTGTCGACAGGCTGCCCATTGGCATTCGCTGGGCCGGTACAGAGCCAACGCCAGAAGCGTTTCATGTCACATTCCTCCAGTCGAGCGTTGCCCTGACCTGCGGTGCCGTATCATAGCAGCCACAATGGAAAGGGCGATTTCGTCAGGCGTGATGGCGCCCAGATCAAGCCCCGCCGGGGCCTGTATGGCATCAAGGCGGTCTTGCGGTGAGCCGGGTTGCAAGGCCGCGCGCAGCGACGCCATCTTGCGACGACTGCCCACGAAGGCGGTAAAGCCGGCATCACTTGCCAGCACGCCGCGCAGGGCCGCTTCGTCGCCTTTGCCTTGGGTTGCCACCACGACATAGTGGCTGTCTGTGGCTATCTTGGGCAGGTCATATCCTTCGATCCTGCGCAGCTCGGCCGGATAGGCCAAGTGTTCTGCAACGGGCGAGCAGCCGATCACAGCAAAGCCGAAGCGCGGCGCTATTTCCAGAAGGGCCAAGGCGACGGGGCTGGTTCCACAGACGGTCAAGGCTGGCTTCGGCAGCACAGGCTCAACAAATATATCCATCGTGCCCTGGCTTGGGCACAAGTTGCGGGCGTATTTTACTCCATCCTTGATGTCGCCGGCAGTCACGCCGCGTTCTTTCAGCACGTCCTCAGGGCTGACCGAGACGAGGCGGGGCTGGCCGTCGGCAATGGCCTCACGCGCGGCTTTCAAAACAGCGCCTCGGGCACAGCCGCCCCCGATCCAGCCATCAGAGATTGACCCGTCGGCCAGAATAACCGCTTTTGCACCGGCCTTGGCGGCCGTCACCGAAACCGTTCGCACAACCGTTGCCAAGGCGAAGGGCTCTCCGGCGGATTTAAGTTCCGCCACGCGGTCCATGATGTCGCGTACACTCATTCCCATCTCGTCCTCCTCACAGTCGTGCCAATTCCGGCTCCAGCGCAGCAAGGCTTTGCAGCGTGTTGGCGGCGGCAAACAGATCCAGATAGGGCAACGCGGCCGCCATGCCGGCAGCGACCGGTTGATAGTCGCGCCAGCCTTTCAGCGGGTTCAGCCAGATGATCCGGCAGCCGCGCTTCTTGAGCCGGGCAAGTTCCTGACCGATCACCGCCGGCGGGTCGGTGTCAAACCCGTCCGACATGATCACCACCAGGGACCGGCCCGAGACCAGACGCTTGCCGTAGCTTTGATTGAAGGCCGCAAGGTTGCCACCGATCCGCGTGCCGCCGCCAAATCCCTGTGCCAACAGCGACAGTCGATTAACCGCACGCAAGGAGTCCTGATCGCGCAGAGCTTCAGTTATGCGGACGAGCCGGGTGTGGAACAGATAGGCGTCGGTCGTGGCATCCGCCGTCATCAGCCCTTTGACAAAGGCCAGAAAGGCCGGGGCATAGACGGTCATAGAGCCGGACACGTCCAACAGCACCACCAGCTTTGCGGGTCGCTCTGGCCGGGCGCGCCGGAAGAGGCGGATCGGCTCGCCACCTGTGGCGATGCTGGCACGCAGGACACGGCGCATATCCAGCCGGTCGCCCCTGTGGTCGGCCTTGTGGCGGCGCGAACGGCGGTCGCGGATCGCGCGGGCCAGCCGGGCTGCAACCGCTTCGGCCAGCGCGCGGTCGGCGGGGTCAAGTACGTGACGCAGATCGACGGACATCAGATTGGTGACGCGCGAGCCAACGCGCCGCCCTTCGCCCGATTGATCGGCCTCTCCCGCGGCGTCGGTATCGGGCCGATCAGCCGCACCGGCCCCGGTCAGTTCGCTGTGATCCAGCGCCATAACGCCCTTGGCTCCGCTGCCCGATTTGGTCTGGGCCTGCCCAGCCTTTTCGCGCCCGGGATTGTTCCAATAGGCCAGAAACAAGTCGTCGAACCGGCCAAAATCGTCAGCAGAACTGGTCAGAACGGCCTTCATCGCCATCCGCGCCTCAGAGAGATCGGTCGCCTGCACGGCAGCGAGTGCCGCCAAAGCCATGCCGGTTTCATCGACCCCGGCCTTCAACCCGTTCAGCCGCAGATGCGCCATGAACCCGGCCATTCTGTCTGCGGGACCCATCGCACGAATGGGAAAGCGGGTGACAGGTTTGAAGACGCGAGTCATCATGCGGCCTTTCCGGCCAGACGCTGGGCGATCTCGGTCGGCACCGCCGCGCGGTCGTTTTGGGTCTTCAAGAGCGTGACAAGACTGGCCTGCAGCGCCACCGGGTCCTGCGTCAGATCGTTGATCCCAAGCCCCGATAAGGCCGCGGCGAAATCCAGCGCCTCGGCGACACCTGGGGTCTTTTCCAGTTCTTCCTTGCGCAGAGCCTGAACGAAACCCACGATTTGCGCAATCAGCCGCGCCTCCAGCCCCGGATGGTGCCAGCGCAGGATCGAAATCTCGGTCGCGCGGTCGGGATAGTCGACATAAGTGTAGATGCAACGCCGCCGCAACGCATCCGACAGGTCGCGAGTGCCGTTGGAGGTGAGGATAACGATGGGTTTGGTGGTGGCTGTGATCGTGCCAAGTTCAGGGATAGAAATCTGATATTCAGACAATATTTCAAGGAGATAGGCCTCAAACTCCTCATCGGCGCGGTCGATTTCATCGATCAGCAGTACAGGACGGACAGGCTGGCGGATCGCCTCAAGCAGCGGCCTGACCAAAAGGAAACGTTCAGAAAAGATGCGTTCTTCAACGCTTCCAGCCTCGCCGGTTTCGGCAGCGGCGCGAATGGCCAGCAGTTGGCGCTGATAGTTCCAGTCATAGATGGCGTGGCCCGCATCGAGCCCTTCATAGCATTGCAGGCGGATCAGGCGCGTGTCGCGCAATGTGGCCAAAGTGCGGGCGATCTGGGTCTTGCCCACACCCGCAGCCCCTTCCAGCAGCAAAGGGCGCTCCAGCATCAAAGCAAGATGCAGCGCCATGGCCAAATCGTCAGCGGCCACATATCCCGTTGCCGCAAGATTTCCCTGAAGGCCGCGCCAGTCTGACATTCCACTCTCCAGTAAAGACCCCTCCCCTTTGCTGGGGAGGGGAAGCCTCAAGTCCGCGCATCTTGTCCGAAGAGCTAACCGCTTTTCGGAATGCGCTTTGGTTCAGCCGTGCAGACCCAGCTGCTCTGCGATACGCCAGATGCGCCAATGGTCGTGCGGCATGTGGCTTTGCGTCAGTCCAAACGGGCGGAAAGCGTCGTGGACCGCGTTCGAAAAGGCTGGAACGCCGCCGACATTGGGGCTTTCACCGACACCCTTGGCCCCGATGGGGTGATGGGGTGAGGGGGTGACCGTGTGGTCGGTGGTGTAGTGCGGCGTCTCCCAGGCGGTCGGGATGAAGAAGTCCATCAAGGTCGCCGATTTGTTGTTGCCCATCTCGTCATAGGCAATCTCTTGCCCCATCGCGATGGCGAAGGCTTCGGTGGCGCCGCCGTGCACCTGGCCCTCGATGATCATCGGGTTGATCCGGGTGCCGCAATCGTCCAGCGCATAGAAGCTGCGAATGTCGGCAACGCCGGTGTCGGCATCGATATCCATCACGCAGATATAGGCACCGAAGGGGTAGGTCATGTTGGGCGGGTCATAATAGCTGACCGCCTCCAGACCCGGCTCCAGACCCGGAATGGCCTGATGATACGAGGCATAGGCGATTTCCTTCATGGTCTTGAAGCGCTCCGGCACGCCTTTGACCACGAACCGGTCCACGTCCCATTCCAGATCATTGTCATGCACTTCCAGCAGGTAAGCCGCGATCATCTGCGCCTTGGCGCGGATCTTCCGCCCCGCCAGAGCCGTTGCGGCACCGGCCACCGGGGTCGAGCGCGAACCATAGGTGCCCAAACCATAAGGCGCTGTGTCGGTGTCGCCCTCCTCAATCACGATCTGGTCGGCCGGGATGCCGATTTCGGTTGCAAGGATCTGGGCAAAGGTCGTGGCGTGGCCCTGACCTTGGGAAATCGTGCCCAATCGAGCCAAGGCCGAGCCCGTCGGATGGATGCGAATCTCGCAGCTGTCGAACATCCCCATGCCAAGGATGTCGCAGTTCTTGATCGGCCCTGCGCCCACGATCTCGGTGAAGAAACTCAGCCCGATGCCCATCAGGCTGCGGGTCTTGCCAGCTTTGAAATCCGCCACGCGTTGGGTCTGTTCCGCCCGCAACGCATCATAGTTCACGGCCTTCAAGGCCTTGTCCCAGGCGGTGTGATAGTCGCCCGAGTCATATTCCCAACCCAAGGCGGAATTGTAGGGGAACTGGTCTTTGCGGATGAAGTTGATCCTTCGCAGTTCCGCCGCATCCATGTTCAGCTTGATCGCCAGCACCTCGATCATCCGTTCGATGAAGTACGCAGCCTCGGTCACCCGGAAAGAGCAGCGATAGGCGACGCCGCCCGGTGCCTTGTTCGTGTAAACGCCGTCCACGCCAAGCCATGCCACAGGAATGTCATAGGATCCCGTGCAGATGTTGAAGAAGCCGGCCGGGAATTTGGTCGGGTCGGCACAAGCGTCAAAGGCGCCGTGGTCGGCGGTCACGTGACACCAAAGGCCAGTGATCTTGCCCTCTTTTGTGGCGGCAATCTTGCCATCCATCCAATAGTCACGGGCAAAGGCGGTGGCCATCAAGTTGTCCATCCGGTCTTCGATCCATTTCACCGGGCGCCCGGTGACGATGGAGGCGACGATCGAGCAGATATAGCCAGGATAGACGCCGACCTTGTTGCCGAATCCACCGCCAATATCAGGCGACACAACACGGATGTTGCTTTCCGGAATGCCCGACAGCAACGACGCGACGGTGCGCACCACATGCGGTGCCTGGAAGGTGCCCCACAGGGTCAGCTTGCCGTTGATCTTGTCCATCGAGGCGACGCAGCCACAGGTTTCCAGGGGGCAAGGGTGGGTGCGGTGGTAATAGACCATCTCCTCGGCCACCACATCCGCGTCGGCCACGACGGCTTCGACGGCCGGCTTGTCCCCCAGTTCCCAACGGAAGATGTGGTTGTGGTGGACACGCTCGCCATGCGCACCCTTGGTCTGACCGGCAAGATCCTCACGCAGCACGGGCGCGTCCGGCAGCATGGCCTTGAACGGGTCGACGACGACCGGCAGTTCTTCATAATCAACGACGACCAATTCCAGGGCGTCGGCCAGAGCATATTTGTCCTCGGCCACGACAAAGGCGATTTCCTGGCCCTGAAACAGCACTTTGCCATCGGCCAAGACCATCTGCTTGTCGCCCGCAAGCGTGGGCATCCAATGCAGTCCCAAAGGCGCCAGATCAGCCGCCAGCAACACCGCGATCACACCCGGAACGGCCTTCGCAGCCGTGCTATCAACCGATTTGATGCGGGCATGGGCATATTGGCTGCGGACGAAATCGCCATAGACCATGCCGGCCATCTTGATATCGTCGACATAGTTGCCCTTGCCTTGGGTAAAGCGCGCATCTTCGACACGCTTGCGCGAAGACCCAAGGCCTTTGAGCCCGGCGACCCGTTCGTCATGGGTTGGGGTCTGGTCGTTCATTGCGCGGCCTCCTTGGCGGAATTGAGTTCACTTGCGGCAGCGAGGATTGCCTTGACGATGTTCTGATAGCCCGTGCAGCGGCACAGGTTGCCCGCCATACCAAAGCGGACATCCTCTTCGGTCGGCGTCGGGTTCTCCTGCAACAAACGCCAAGCGCGGGTGATCATGCCGGGCGTGCAAAAGCCGCATTGCAAGCCGTGATGTTCGCGAAAGCTGTTTTGCAGGACATGCATCCCGTCGGGCCCGGCAATGCCTTCAATCGTGGTGATTGTGGCACCATTGGCCTGTGCCGCAAAGATCGTGCAGGACTTCACGGATTTGCCGTTCAGATCAACGGTACATGCCCCGCAATGACTGGTTTCGCAGCCAATGTGCGGCCCGGTCAGCCCGAGTCTTTCGCGCAGCACATGGATCAGCAACTCACGCGGTTCGGCCAGCGTTTCCACTTGTTTGCCGTTGATCGTCAGTTCGATATGCATCTTTTTCATGGTTTTCCTCCCTATGGCTTCAGACACGCGACCAGGCGCGGGCGATGGCCCGGCCCAGAACCACAGCCGCCACTTGTCTTTTGAACGCGACCGGGCCACGGTTGTCTTCGCCCGGATTGATATCTTTCAGCATCGCTTCAACGGCCGCCTTGACGGCATCAGGGCCGCATGTCGTGCCGACAAGCGCCGCCCCTGAAGCCGCACTCCACACCGGAACGTCGGAAAGGTTGGTCATCGCAACCGAAGCCGCCGAAACCATGCCGCCTGCGGCCGTGATCTGCACTGCGGCGGCTGCCGTGGCGTAGTCGCCGATCTTGCGCTTTTGCTTTTCATAGGCGTAACCGCCTTTGGGATGCTCAAAGCTAATGGCCACAAGGATCTCGTCGTCGGTGCGCGAGGTGAAATAGGCGGCCTGATAGAAGTCGCGTGCTTTCACGTCGCGGCTGCCGTCGGGACCGACCAAAGTGAAGCTGGCGTCCAGGCATTGCATGAGACCCGGCATGTCGTTGCCCGGGTCGCCGTTGGCCACGTTGCCGCCAATCGTACCCATGTTGCGGACCTGCGGGTCCGCAATCTGCAAAGCGGCCTCCAGCATCAGCGGTGCGGCCGCTGCAAGCTCGCGGCTGGCCAGCAGTTCGGCTTGAGTGGTCATGGCACCGATGACGATACGGTCGCTCACCGTGATGCCCTTCAGCCCGCTTACGTCCTGTAGATCCACCAGATGCGAAATCTGCGCCATACGCAGCTTCATCATCGGGATCAGGCTATGGCCTCCGGCAACGACCCGGGCCTCGCCTTCGTGCTCACCCAAGATTTTCAGAGCCTCTGCCACCGACTTAGGCCGATAGTATTCGAATGCGTTGGTAATCATGCAGTCCTCCCCTTGGTTGGAACCCAACCCGTCTTTTTTTTCAGTTTAGACAGAAGCCGGCTGGGCGGATCTGGAAGGTCACCAATCCAGACCAAAATCTCACGAAATGCGCATTTCTTGCACGAAATGCGAAAACAGGTCAGCAGCCAAGCGCCTCTTGCAACACAGCCATGCGATTCCGGCTTACGGGAACCCTCTCCAACCCCTGCGCGCCAGCCATTACGCAGTACCCGTGGTCCTTGGAACGCTCGTAGGCAGTGACCAGAGCAAGGTTTACGATCCAGCTGCGGTGAACGCGCATGAAGCCCGTGAGGGGCGTCAGCCGCTCCTCAGCGGCAGAGACGGACCAGGGACAAAATACCGGCCCGTGGTCAAGATAGGCCGTCGTGTAGTGTCCTTCCGCATGCAGGGCGTAAACGGATCCGATCGGAACGAGGTTCGTACGGCCATCACGCTCATAAGGCAGACGCAGCACCGGTTCCGAAACCCGGCTGACCGGTTCAAAACGGGGCTGGTCGACAAGAGCGCTTGCGGCAATGAATTCCACTGCAGCGACACCATCTGCGGGTCGAGCGATCATCGCCGGCTTGCTTTCAATCGGTTCAGTCGGGTCATGGGGACTGAGAAAGCTGGCGCCGACCAACATGAAGGCACCGGAAATCACGAAAACGGTCAACATGACCATGATGGCGATCTGGGAATCCCCCAGTTGCATGGACGACGTCGGAGCAAGGACCGATGTCAGAAACACTGTCTGTGACATCGCCGAGAAGTGCACAACCGTAACCGCTGCGCCGAAAATCAATGTCGCCCACAGCGTGCCGCCTTCTCTGTCCATGCCAAACGCGACGGCCATCGCCGCCACGCCAAATACGATCGACAGCACCCCGGCGAGCGCAAATCCGGCGACGGAAAACACAGGTGTGCAGCCTTGGATCGCCGACGTGCCTAGGAAGTGCATCGCCGTGATGCCCAAGCCCAGAATAGCTCCCGACAAACCGATCATGACTTTGGTGCGCTGCGCGAAGTGCACGATCAACAGCGCCAGACAGGCCATAAGCATTGCGATAAGCGCCGAGGCCACGGTCTCTGACACGTCAAAGTAGACCGGAATGCCAAAGCGCATGGCCAGAATTGCGACAAAATGCATCGACCATATCCCGCCACCCAGTGCCAGCGACGACAGGACAATGCGAAGCTGGCGCACGCCCAGCGTCGCCATTGCGAGACCTCGGGACAGAGTCAGGCCGGTGAATGACGCCATGAGGGCTATCATAAATGACAGCGCCACCATCCATATGTTATATGTATAGACCAGCATACCGTGAACTATCGCCCGTTCCGGCCGCATCGGCAAGCCAGCAGCCACAGAATCGTATCTGATGCTGACGTGCTGCAAGCATTTCAGGCGGGCGGCGACGATTCGGTCGATCCTTTCGCGTGGGGCATCTCAAGAATTGGCTCAGTCCAGACCTCCTCTCGGCAACCTTCAACTTCGCGCCGCAAGCCGCGCTTGCGCTCGAGGACCCCAGCCTTGAGTTAGGTGCGGCTTCGCTGTTCAGGGTCGCCGTCCGATCAACAAGAAACAGGATCCACATCATGGCTGAGGACAGAAGAAATGAACTCTTCAACGCGCGCGCCTCGCTCGGCCGAGGTAACCACATGCGCACCCACTTTGACCTGTGGCAGCGCGTTGGCCACGGCAACCGCATAACCGCACGACTTCAACAGAACGATATCGTTTTCGGCGTCGCCGATCCCGGCTACCTGTGCGAAGGCCAAGGACAATTCCGCAAGGACCGCCGCAAGCCCGGAGGCCTGGTCGATCCCCTTGGGCAGGACCATCAAAGCATCGGTGTTGAGGATGATGTCGGGTTCAAGGTTCATCTCTTCAATCGTGCGCCGGATGGCTTCGTGGTGCCCCAGATGGGTTGCCACGATGGTTTGCCCGATTGGAAGCTCGTCTACGCCACAGGCCTGCAGTCGAGCGACAAAATCATCTGAAGGGGCCTTGGCCGAGACGCGTACGGTGTCATCTCGCGGGACGTAAGCAGCCCGCCATTTTCGGCGACCACCAGATCAAACAGCGACAGATGCGGACACACCGCCTTCAAATCGCCCAGATGCCGCCCGGTCAGCAGGATCAGCCTGCGACCCAATGCCTTGAAGCGGCGCTGCGCCTGGACAGTGCTGGCAGATGTGACGCCGTGTTCAGCGATCGTACCATCATCGTCCAAGGCTATGGCAAGAACCGTCATGGCTGCGCTCCCTTCATCATCGTCAAAGGCACGACCACAGGGCGGCATATCCGCGCCGGAAGGACCAGCTGCAGCATTTCCGCAGGAACCTGCCGGGACAGTAATTTCTACTGGAGCGAAAAGTGCGTCACGGAGCTAGGCAGGCACAACTGGTTCCTTCATCCTGTTACGGACTGGCTCTTGCCCCGTATCGGTTCCGATGCATCCGACCCTCGCGCACCATGTCTGGTGTTTGGGGCGTTGTTGTGCACCTGACGGCCGATGCATGACGTCCCCTTGCCCCGCTGGGTTCAGAGGGCGCGAAGGATTTCGGCAGGGCCGAGGGCTGAAAAGCGGTTCATGAGGGCGACACGGATCTGGATTTCGGCAGTTTGGCGGTCTGGG
>CANGHD010000114.1 GCA_947453525.1 Paracoccaceae bacterium
GGCCGCAATTCTGGGCGGCGCCATTCGAGATGGGGCGCGAGTTCGGCGGCCTTGGCATGGCCGCATATGCCCCCCCGATGACAGATCCAGAACCGCGCAAGCGCATCGGAGAGGCCACCACCATCGCCATCGTCGCCACCGATGCCCATATGACCAAGGCCGAGGCGCATCGGATGGCGGTGGCTGCGCATGACGGCATGGCGCGGGCGATTGTGCCCTCGCATACGCTCTTGGACGGCGATCTCGTCTTTGCGGCAGCGACCGGAGAGAAACCCCTGACAGACCCGGTGCGCGATCAGTTCCAACTGGGTCATGCGGCGGCCTGCTGCCTGTCACGGGCGATTGCGCGGGCGGTCTATCTGGCGCAGGCCATGCCGGGCGATCTGCAGCCGACATGGGCCAGCCGCTGGACTACCAGCGGGTAAGCGCCTGTTCGTCCTCGTCTTTTGCGGAGACCCATTCTGCGCCGTCCTGTCCGATTTCCTTCTTCCAGAAGGGCGCGCGGGATTTCAGGTAGTCCATCAGGAACTCTGCCGCCTCGAACGCGGCCACACGGTGAGCCGAAGCGGTGGCGACCATCATGATCTGCGCGCCCGGCTCCAGCGCGCCATAGCGGTGGATCACCAGAGCTTCGGACAGGGACCAGCGCGTCACGGCCTCATCCATGATGGCAGAGATCGCGGATTCGGTCATGCCGGGGTAATGCTCGATCTCCATGGCGCGCAGGGTGCCGGAGAGGTCGCGGACGATGCCGGTGAAGGAAACCACGGCCCCGGCACCGCTGACGCCCGCAGTGAAGGCGTTCAACTCGGCGCCGGCGTCGAAGGGCTCTTCCTGAACCGAAAGGCGCATCTCAACCTCCGGTCATGGGCGGGAAGAAGGCCACTTCGCGCACGCCCATCAGCGGCGCGTCAAAGGAGGACAGCTTCTGATCCAACGCCACGCGAAGGCTTTTCAGGTCCGAGAAGGCAAGGGCGTAACGTTCCTCGCGGGCGCAAAGCTCGGCGATCAGGTCGGTGACGGTGGCTGCGCTGGTGGTCAGTGTCTCGCGCGGCAAGCCGATACGTTCGCGGACCCAGGCGAAATAGAGGACATCAACCATGATCAATCCTTCAATTGCGGCAGGGATTTCACGAAGTAATCCCAGCCGGTGACAGCGGTCAGGGCCGCAGCAATCCAGATCAGCGTCAGCCCCGCCCATGTTGCATAGGACGAACAGCCTCGCATTCCGCAGGACCGGATCGGGTCGGCAAGGCCTTGGGCCACAAGTGTGGCATATTCCTCGACCGTCTTGCCCTGGCGGGCGATGCCTTCCAGATGCTCGAGTCCGGTGCCGAGGAACAGGACGGCGATGGCCAGCATCTGGGCCGAGGTCTTCCATTTGGCCAGTTTGGTGACCTTCAACAGCCCCGCCTTGGCGCCGAGATATTCACGCAAGCCGCCGACGAAGACTTCACGGAACAGGATGACGGTGGCGGGCAGGATCAGCCAAGGGTTCATGCCGGAATAGCCGGTCAGGATCAGCAGGGCAATCACCACCATGGCCTTGTCGGCGATCGGATCCAGCATGGTGCCGAACTTGCTTTCCTGTTTCCACAGGCGGGCGAGGTAGCCGTCGAAATAGTCGGTAATGGCGGCGGACACGAACAGGGTCAGGGCAAACCAGTCGGCAATGGGGCGGTGGAAGTACAGAAACATGACCGGAACGCCGGGGGCGGCGAGCAGGCGCATCGTGGTCAACGTGTTCGGGATCGTCCACTTCATGAACCCTACCTAACTGAAGGGCAAAGGACGGGAAAGGGGTAGGACCTTAGGAAAGCGGATGGACGCAAGACGCCCACCATGGATCAAAGGAAACCATAGGACGGTTGAACGGATCCGTTCGAATCTTCTGCAAGAATTATATGGACGAACCCAAAGACCGCTGATTATCTCTGCATGTCCGGGCGTTAGGTGCCCTGAAATGACCAGAAAGGTTCGAAATGACAATGTCGTTGACTTGGACTTCGCCGCTTTTGCGCCGGTTCATATTGGGTGCCGGATTCGTAGCAGGTATGGTGCTGCCCGCCGCTGCGTCCAGTGGGCTGCCTGCACCCTTCGTCAGCCGCGCGCTGGATGCCGTTCTGATTCCGATTGACGGCTCCGTTCAGAGCGCATTCGGCTTGAGCGCGGATGAAACCGGCGTGCTGGTTCTGGCTGTGGCCCCGGGCGGGGTCGCGGATTCGGCGGGCGTGGCACCGGGAGACGTTATCTCTATGGCGCACGGCCATGCCGTGAAGGACCCGATCACGCTGGATGAAATCGTCTACTACTGGATCCAGAAGGGATCGTTCGATTTTGGCTTTGACGGCTGGCATGGCGGCAAGGCCCAGACCTATACCACCACCATCACGCTGGAATCCTATACTGCAGTGATCGACGTGTCCGTGATCTCGACCTGGTCCAGCTATTCCTACGAAAGCTTCAGCTACGCGGACTACACCACCGAATACAGTGCCGAAATCACCGAGTCCTATGCCTCGTCAGAAACCACGATCGAAGAAACGGCAAGCTCGGAAGAGTTCGCAACCGAAGAAACCGTAAGCGAAGACACCACGGCAACAGATACGACCACGACGGAAAATGCCGGTGCGGACCAGACCGATCCCAACCTTGACACCGACGGCGACGGCACGCCGGACGTTTCGGACACCGACGACGACAACGACGGGATACCTGACGCGACCGACAGCGACGAAAATGGCGACGGCGTGGATGACTCTGCGGAGTAAGCGAAACATTGTCAGAACGGTTCCGGCAACAGACCGGTGCCGTTCTGACACGGCGGCGCGCACCGTCTCAATAACAAGACCTCTGACCTGAGAGGTCCTTTTGAAGATCAATACTTCTGCGGCACGTACAGTTCAGGCGGAAGGGTTGCGCGTTCGTAGTCCGGGTTGAAGATACGGTCCGGCAGATGGATTTCCTCGTGCTGGATATCCTGATAAGGGATCAGCGAAAGGAAATGGCTGATGCAGTTCAGCCTCGCACGCTTCTTGTCATTGCCCTCCACGATGTACCATGGGGCTTCCGGAATGTTCGTGCGGGCGAACATATCCTCCTTGGCCTTGGTATACTGCTCCCACCGCACGCGGGACTGCAGGTCCATCGGCGACAGCTTCCACTGCTTGAAGGGGTCATGGATGCGGACAAGGAAGCGCATCTGCTGTTCCTCGTCGGTGATTGAGAACCAGTATTTGATGACGCGGATCCCCGACCGCACCAGCATGCGTTCGAATTCAGGAACCGAGCGGAAGAATTCCTCGACCTGATCTTCTGAGGCAAAGCCCATCACCCGTTCAACCCCGGCGCGGTTGTACCACGAGCGGTCGAAAAGGACGATTTCCCCACCGGCGGGCAGATGCGGGATATAGCGCTGGAAATACCATTGGGTCTTTTCGCGGTCCGACGGGGCGGGAAGCGCCACCGAGCGGACGACGCGGGGGTTCAGGCGCTGGGTCAGACGCTTGATCACGCCGCCCTTGCCTGCGCTGTCACGGCCTTCGAACAGGACGACGACTTTTTCCTTGGTGTGCTGCACCCAATCCTGCAGCTTGATCAGTTCGGCCTGCATCTGGATCAGGCTTGTCAGATAAATCTTGCGGTCCAAAGCGTCAGGGTGCCGGTCCTTGTAGATGCGGGCAATCTCGCGCGAGAGGGCGGCATCTTCCAGTTCCAGCTCAAGATCTTCGTCCAGCATCTCGCCCAGCTCTTCAGCCAGCCAATCCTGCCCCAATTCGTTGTCATCTGTGGCCATGATACCCTCCGTCGTGACGTTCCGGATCAAACACAGTTGAATGACGGTTTTGCGACAGGCTTTGCGGGCCGTTTCAGCCCTTGGCGTGAAAGAAGTCGTGGATCGCTTCGGCCAAAGTGCCCGATATTCCTTCCACGGCAAGAAGATCAGGCAGTGCCGCCCGCGCCACCGCCTTGGCCGAGCCGAAATGCGCCAGAAGGGCGCGCTTGCGGGTGGCGCCGACGCCCGGGATATCGTCGAGCGGGGTGATCGAGACCGCCTTTGCCCGCTTGGCGACATGGGCGCCGTTGGCCCAGCGGTGCGCCTCATCCCGCAGACGCTGCACGAAGTAGAGGACCGGGTCGTTGCGGGGCAGAGCCATGACGGGCTGGCCGTCGCGGTAGAATTCTTCTTTGCCGGCGTCCCGATCGATGCCCTTGGCGACACCGATCATCGCGATGTCATTCACGCCCAGTTCGGACATGATCCCGGCCACAGCCGAAACCTGCCCCGCGCCACCGTCGATGAGCAGAAGGTCCGGCCATGAATCGCTTTTGCGTTCCGGGTCTTCCTTCAGCAGGCGCTCGAACCGGCGGGTCATCACTTCGCGCATCATGCCGAAGTCGTCCGAATTGGCCCCGGCGGCGGATTTGATGTTGAACTTGCGGTACTGGCTTTTGATAAATCCCTCCGCGCCCGCGACGATCATGCCGCCCACCGCATCCGAGCCCTGAATATGGGCGTTGTCGTAGACCTCGATCCGATTCGGCGGGCCGTCGAGATCAAAGGCCTCGGCCAGACCGAGCAGCAGCTTGTTCTGGGTGGAGCTTTCCGACATCCGCCGGGCCAGGCTTTCTCGGGCGTTGCGGGCGGCGTTCTCCAACAGCTCGGCCTTCTCGCCGCGCAGGGGCACGGCGATTTCGACCTTGCGACCGGCGCGGTCCGATAGAAGCTGGCCGACAAGGTCGGGGTTTTCCACCGGATGTGACAGCAGCACAAGTGGAGGTGGTTCCTTGTCGTCGTAGAACTGAGCGAGGAAGGCTTCCATGATCTCGGGCTCCTCCGCCCCCGCACCGGTCTTGGGATAGAAATCGCGGTTGCCCCAGCTTTGATGAGCGCGGATGAAGAAGACTTGCACGCAGGCCTGCCCGTGTTCCATGTGCAGGGCTACGACATCGGCTTCGGCCACGCCCTTGGGGTTGATGCCTTGGGCGGACTGGATCTGGGTCAGCGCCTTGATGCGGTCGCGGAGGGCTGCGGCGCGTTCGAACTCCATCGCTTCAGAGGCCGCGTTCATCTGCGTGGCGAGATCAGACTGCACGGTCGTGGTCTTTCCCTGCAGGAACAGTTCGGCATCCTTCACCAGCGCGCCATAGGCGGCCTCATCGACCTTGCCGACACAGGGGGCGGCGCAACGTTTGATCTGGTATTGCAGGCAGGGACGGGTGCGGCCTTCGAACATGCTGTCGGTGCAGTTGCGCAGCAGGAAGACCTTTTGCAGTTGGTTCAGCGTGCGGGTCACGGCCCCTGCCGAAGCGAAGGGGCCGAAATAGCTGCCCTTCTCGGTCTTCTTGCCGCGGTGCTTCTTGATCTGCGGAAAGGGGTGTTCCTTGCCGATCAGGATATTCGGGAACGACTTGTCATCCCGCAACAGCACGTTGTAGCGCGGCTTCAGCTGCTTGATCAGGTTCTGTTCCAGAAGCAGGGCTTCGGTTTCCGTTCGGGTGGTCAGGAACATCATCGAAGCGGTCTCGAAGATCATCCGCGCGATCCGCGCTGAATGCCCGTTCCCGCGTGCATAATTTGACACCCGCGCCTTCAGATTGCGTGCCTTGCCGACATACAGAACCTCGCCCTTGGGATTCAGCATCCGGTAAACCCCGGGTGACGCGTCAAGCGTTTTGAGGTAGGCTTGGATGACCTCTTGGCCGGTGGGCATGTCCTCTGTCACGATCGGAAATTAACCTTTCGATTCTGATTTTGCCTGCAATGATATCGCGGCTAGGGCAAGGAAAAAGGTGTCCACCGTTTCTGTGGATAACTTTATGGAGAACTTTTCTGGAGCGTCGATTTTTCCTTGAAAACCGCCCCTTTCGTCAACTTGCCCAAAAAAGAGGCAAAACGATAAGGTATTGAAATTCAGAGAACTTTTTTTAACCACAGGGCAAATCCCTGATAAACCTAAAGAATTCGTAAACGAATTGTGAAGGCCGTTCCGAAAGTGGACAAGTCGCCGCAGCACGGGGTTTGTGTCACTCAACGCCGAGGACATCCGGGGTCGCCCATGCGAGATGCTGGCCCCCGTCGACCGCTATCATCTGGCCCGTGACGGCAGGAGAATCGAGGAAAAATCCAAGAGCCGCCGTGACATCCGCCGGCCCGGCACCGCGCTGTAGAATCGTGGCGGAGCGTTGTCGTGCGAAGTGGCTCTCGGTTTGTCGTGCACCTTGCACAGTGGGCCCGGGCCCGATGGCATTGACCCGGACATGCGGGGCCAGTCCCTGCGCCGTGGTCTGGGTCAGCGCCCACAGGCCCATCTTGGCGAGCGTGTAGGACATGAACTCGGGCGTCGGCTTCCAGACGCGCTGGTCGATCATGTTGAGGATCATGGCCTGCGCCAAAGGCTCGCCGTTGGCATCGGTCAGGGCCTGCGGAGCCTGGGCTGCGAAGGCTTGCGTCAGCAGAAAGGGCGCGCGCAGGTTTGATCCGATAGCGCGGTCCCAGCTTTTGCGTGTGGCGGTCTGGATCGTGTCATATTCGAAGATCGAGGCATTGTTGACCAGAATGGTCAGCGGGCCGCCAAGTGCCTCTGCAGCTTGAGGCACGAGATGTGTCACCGCATCTTCGTCCAGCAGGTCAGCTTGAACAAGCGCCGCCGTGCGGCCAAGCGCACGGATGGCTGTTGCGGTTTCTTCAGCCTCAGCCCGAGAGCTGGAGTAATGCACGGCCACATCGGCGCCGCGCTGGGCAAGGTATAGCGCAATGGCACGGCCAATACGCTTGGCCCCGCCGGTCACCAGCGCCCGCATCAACCTTTACCACACACGCATGGCGCGGTGCCAAGAACCGGGCGGCCGCAGTGGGCGCATTTGGCGCGGGTCTGGGTCTTGGCGCCCGGCGGTTCTTTGGGGCCCAGGAACTTGGTCACCAGATTGCCGATCATCGAGATGATCAGCATCAGGCCAAGAAAGACGACGACGATCTTGATCATTCTACTGTCCGTACTGGGATCGCATCAGGCGGTCTTCCACCGTCATCATCACATCCTCCGCCAAGGACAAGCCAAAGCGGCTGAGCAGTCCGCGCTTGGGGCCAATCGGCGAAAGGCGCACCTTGTCGCCGAACAATTCTTTCATCTTCGGCACCAGATGGGCCACTCCATCGACCAGCCCCAGATCAACGGCCTGTCGGCCGACCCAGATATCGGCGTTGAACAGGTCCTGATCGGCCAGCCGGCTGCCACGGCGGGCTTTAACATGGCCGATGAAGGCTTGGTGAATCGGGGTCTGGATGGCGCGCAGCCGCTCCACGTCCTCGGGCTTCTGCGGCAAGAACGGGTCGGCGAGGCTTTTGGAGGTGCCAGCGGTGACGACGCGCCGTTCAACACCCTGCCGTGCCATCAATTCCGAAAATCCGAAAGACGAAAAGATCACGCCGATCGAGCCAATGATGGAACTGTCATCGACCCAAATCTGATCGCCCGCGCAGGCCAGCCAGTAGCCCCCCGAGGCGGCCATATCCTCGACAAAGGCATGAACCGGGATGTTCTTTTCGACCGAGAGCCGCCGGATTCGGGCTGCGATCAGGCTGGATTGAACGGGAGAACCACCCGGCGAGTTGATCAGCAATGCTACGGCCGCCGGTTTGCTGCGGAAGGCCTTTTCGATCAGCGGCGCCATGACCGCATCGTTCAGCCCCCGGGCCGAGGCTGAAATCGCACCTTGCAACCGGATCACCGGAACAAGGGCGGGTTTGGTCAGGAAGGGAATCTGGATGCGCATTCTCTATCAGGTAGGGTGCTTGGCCCTTGCGGGCAAGAGCAGAATCCGGTGAGGGTTCCTCATGATCGACAAGCTGGAAATGTTCATCGCCCTCGCCGCCGAGCGCCATTTCGGTCGTGCGGCCGAGGTCTGCGGCGTCACGCAACCCTCTTTATCCTCTGCCATCCGGCAGTTGGAGGATCAACTGGGTGTGCAACTGGTCTATCGCGGCAGCCGGTTTCAGGGCCTGACCCCGGAAGGCCAAAGCGTGCTGGATTGGGCGCGCAAGATCGTCGGCGACGTGCGTGCGATGAAGGACGAGATGCGCTCGGTTCATGCGGGTCTGTCAGGGATGTTGAGGCTGGGGGTGATTCCCACCGCATTGGCCATGGTGGCTGACCTTACGGCACCTTTTACCTCGCATCACCCCAACCTGCGGGTGACGATCCTGTCTCGCACCTCGGCAGAAATATTG
The DNA here is from genome assembly GCA_947453525.1 of Paracoccaceae bacterium. Taxonomy (GTDB): domain Bacteria; phylum Pseudomonadota; class Alphaproteobacteria; order Rhodobacterales; family Rhodobacteraceae; genus Stagnihabitans. The sequence goes on from CANGHD010000114.1 coordinate 8,231, forward strand.
TCAGGGATCGAAAGTCTGGAGCTGGATGCGGGGATAACCTATCTGGACAACGAGCCGCTGGGTCGGGTGTCTCAGGTGCCATTGTATGTCGAGTATTATCGGTTCCTCTGCCGCAAGGACTCGGCCTTGGCGCAGCGGGCCGAGGTGACATGGGCGGAGGTGGCGGGCGAAGCGCTGTGTCTTCTGACCTCTGACATGCAGAACCGCCGGATCGTGAACCAGTTGCTGGCCGAAGCGGGGGTGCGGGTGCAGCCGACGGTCGAGTCAAACTCCACAATCGCGCTGATCTCGCATGTCCGGTCGGGCAAATGGTCCAGTGTCGTGCCGATGCGGCTGGCGCAGATGTTCGAGGACGGCTCCTTGCGCTCCATCCCGATCGTGCGGCCTGAAGCCGAGCATGTGGTGGGCCTGATCATGCCCCGCCGCGACCCGCAGACGCCGGTGTTGTCAGCGCTGATCGACGAGGCGACACGGTTCGGCGCCCGCGGCAAGTAGGCGCTCGGCGGACCCGTCAAGGGGGGCATGCTGCCCCCCTTGACCCCCCTGCCCTGGGGCGGCCTGCCCCCGGGACACCGGGGGATATTTCGGCCAAGGTGAAAGGGGTTTGATAGCTTTTGTCTATTGATTGACGATACTCTCATATTGCTTTTCCTATCGACCGGCGTAGACCTGTCGAAAAGCTATCCAAGGGCCGACATATGCTTGATTCCGCCAGCACCATCGCACGGGTTGATGAGATTCTGACCCGTCATCAGGGGATGGAGGGTGCCTTGCTGCCGATCCTTCACGCCATTCAGGCCGAATTCGGCCATGTGCCGCAGGCGGCTCTGCCGGTGGTGGCCAAGGCCATGAACATCTCGGGGGCGGAAGCGCATGGGGTGATGAGCTTTTACCACGACTTCCGTGAAGCACCCGCCGGCCGTCATGTGCTGAAGCTGTGCCGGGCGGAAGCCTGTCAGGCCGTGGGTGCGGACCGGGTGGCAGAGCATGCCAAATCGGTTCTGGGCCTTGATTGGCATGAGACGGCCAAAGATGGTTCGGTGACGCTGGAGCCGATCTTCTGTTTGGGCCTGTGTGCCTGCGGGCCGGCGGCGATTGTTGATGGCAAGCTGATGGGCCGGGTGGATGCGGCGAAGATTGATGCCTTGGTGGGGGCGCTGAAATGAAGATTTACCTGCCGCTCGATTCCGCTGCTGTCGCCTTGGGCGCTGATGAGATTGCCGAGGCGATCTTGGCGCAGGCTGAAGCCAAAGGCGTTTCGGTTGACCTCGTGCGCAATGGCAGCCGGGGCATGGTCTGGCTGGAGCCTCTGGCCGAGGTTGTGACGGATCGGGGCCGCCTGGCCTTTGGGCCAATGACCCTGGAGGATGTGCCCGCCCTGTTCGGCGATTTGGGCTCGCATGCCAAGGCATTGGGTCTGACCGAGGACCTGCCCTGGCTGAAGGCACAGAGCCGCCTGACCTTCGCACGCGTAGGCGTGATCGACCCGCTGAGCCTTGCCGACTACAAGGGGCAGGGTGGTTTGAGCGGGCTGGCCAAGGCGCTGACCATGGACAAGACCGCGATCGTCGCGGAAGTCACCGCTTCGGGACTTCGCGGGCGCGGCGGTGCCGGGTTCCCGACCGGGATCAAGTGGAAGACCGTCTCGGAAGCCACGGCCGACCGAAAATACATCGTCTGCAATGCGGACGAAGGCGACAGCGCCACCTTTGCCGACCGGATGCTGATGGAGGGTGACCCCTTCACGCTGATCGAGGGTATGGTGATTGCAGGTCTCGCCTGTGGCGCGACCAAGGGGTTTGTGTACATCCGCTCGGAATATCCGGTGGCCGTTGGGGTCATGCAGGAGGCGGTGGAGATTGCGCGGGCCGAGGGCGTGCTGGGGAATGTTCTGGGTTCGGGCCAGATATTTGACATGGAAGTGCGGGTTGGGGCGGGCGCTTATGTTTGTGGCGAGGAGACCAGCCTGCTGAACTCGCTGGAGGGCAAGCGTGGCGTGGTCCGCGCCAAGCCGCCGCTGCCCGCCTTGCAGGGCTTCATGGGCAAGCCGACGGTTGTGAACAACGTGATCTCGCTCGCCTCGATCCCGGTGATCTTCGAGAAGGGGGCGGAGTTCTACAAGAGCTTCGGTCTGGGGAGGTCTCGGGGGACCATTCCGCTGCAAATTGCGGGCAATGTGAAGCATGGCGGGCTTTATGAGATCGCCTTTGGCTTGACGCTTGGTGAGATCGTCGATGGGATTGCCGGGGGTACTGCCTCGGGCCGTCCGGTCAAGGCGGTGCAGGTGGGCGGGCCTTTGGGGGCCTACTTCCCGCGGGCGCTGTTTGGCACGCCGTTCGGATATGAGGAATTCGCGGGCAAGGATGGTTTGATTGGTCATGCCGGTCTGACGGTGTTCGATGACTCTGCCGACATGCTGGCCCAGGCGCGCTTTGCGATGGAGTTCTGCGCCATCGAATCCTGTGGCAAATGCACGCCCTGCCGGATTGGCGCGGTGCGCGGGGTTGAGACGGTGGACCGGATCGCAAAAGGCGATGCCTCGGCCATTCCGCTGCTAACCGACCTCTGTGCCACGATGAAAGCCGGATCCTTGTGCGCCTTGGTGGGGTTCACGCCTTACCCGGTGCTGTCTGCGCTGACCCATTTCCCTGACGACTTCAACCGCATGAAGGAAGCCGCCGAATGAAAGACTTCATCATTCCGGATCGCGACTATGGCACTCCCGCCAGCCGCGCCAAGACAATGGTCACGCTGACCATTGACGGATTTGACGTGACGGTGCCCGAAGGGACCTCGATCATGCGGGCGGCGGCGGAGCTTGGAATTCAAGTGCCGAAGCTGTGCGCCACGGACTCGGTCGATGCCTTCGGCTCCTGCCGCCTGTGTCTGGTCGAGATTGAGGGTCGCAATGGAACACCGGCCTCGTGCACCACTCCGGTTGCGGCGGGGATCAAGGTTCAGACACAGAACGCCAAGCTGGAAAAGCTGCGCAAAGGTGTGATGGAGCTTTACATCTCGGACCACCCGTTGGATTGCCTGACCTGCTCGGCCAATGGCGATTGCGAGTTGCAGGATATGGCCGGGGCCGTGGGGCTGCGAGATGTTCGGTATGAGGCCATCGACACCCACTTCAAGGCCAAGGACAACTCCGGCAAGGCCAACCCGCAGTGGAACCCCAAGGACGATTCCAACCCCTATTTCACCTATGACCCTGCCAAGTGCATCGTCTGCAGCCGCTGTGTGCGGGCGTGCGAGGAAGTGCAGGGCACCTTCGCGCTGACCATTTCGGGCCGTGGCTTTGACAGCCGGGTTTCGGCGGGCCTGAAGTCCGACACCTTCCTGACCTCGGACTGCGTGTCCTGCGGCGCTTGCGTGGCGGCTTGCCCGACTGCGACCTTGCAAGAGAAGTCGGTGATCGAACTTGGCACCCCGCAGCGCAGCGTGATCACGACCTGCGCTTATTGCGGTGTCGGCTGTCAGTTCAAGGCAGAGCTGCGCGGTGATGAACTGGTGCGGATGACGCCTTACAAGCATGGCAAGGCCAACCGGGGGCATAGCTGCGTCAAGGGGCGCTTTGCTTACGGCTATGCCAGCCACAAGGACCGCATTCTGTCGCCGATGATCCGCGACTCGATCGCCGATCCGTGGAAAGAAGTGTCGTGGGCCGAAGCGATGGAGTTTGCCTCCAACCGCATGAAGGGCCTGATTGAGACGCATGGGCGGCATTCGGTCGGGGTGATCACCTCCTCTCGTTGCACCAATGAGGAAGCCTATCTCGTTCAAAAGCTGACCCGCGCCGTCTTCCAGAACAACAACACCGACACCTGCGCCCGGGTCTGCCATTCGCCCACCGGCTACGGGTTGGGGCAAACGCTGGGCACTTCGGCGGGGACGCAGGACTTTGACTCGGTAGAGCATACTGACGTGGTCATCGTCATTGGGGCCAACCCGGCCTCGGGTCATCCGGTATTTGCGAGCCGCCTGAAGAAGCGGCTGCGCCAAGGCGCCAAGCTGATCGTCATCGACCCGCGCCGGACGGAAATGGTGGAAAGCGCGCATATCAAGGCGGCACACCATCTGGCGCTCACGCCGGGCACGAACGTGGCCATCGTGACCGCGCTGGCCCATGTGATCGTGACCGAGGGCTTGTTCAACGAGGACTTCATACGCAACCGTTGCGATTGGGATGAATTCCAGGACTACGCCGAATTCGTGAGCCAGCCGAAGAACTCGCC
>CANGHD010000115.1 GCA_947453525.1 Paracoccaceae bacterium
ATCATGATCGGCGATGAGACCGATGGCACGGTGATCCCGCAGGACCTGAACCTTGGCTGGGCGATTTCGAAGAAGAAGGCCGACTACCTTGGCAAACGCGGGCAGGAGCGCAGCTTCCTGGCCTCGCCGGACCGCTGGAAACTGGCGGGGTTCGAGACGCTGGATGGCTCGGTCATCCCGGACGGCGCCTATATCATCGCCCCCGGCAGCAATGCGAACGGGCAGGGAAATACTCAGGGCCGCGTCACCTCGACCTATTATTCGCCGACGCTGAAAAAGGGCATCGCCATGGGGCTGATCAAGGGCGGCATGGGCCGGGCTGGGGACGTGGTGGAGTTCACCAAGATCGGCGGCGCGCCGGTCAAGGCCAAGGTTGTCGATCCCGTTTTCTATGACAAGGAAGGAGCCAACCAAAATGGCTAATCCCGTCGCCCCTTGGGGCAATGCCCAATTCGACGGCTTTGCGAGAATCCGCGAAATCGGCCCGCTTGGCATGATCACGCTGCGCGTCAAGCGCGATGTCCCCGGTCTGGCCGAGGCCTTCGCGGCCCTTGGCCTGATGCTGCCCGACCCCCGCCGCATTACAGCAGCGGGTGAGACGGCTGCGGGCTGGATGAGCCCGGATGAATATCTTCTGATCGTCCCCTATGCCGAAGTGGGCGCGGCCCTCGCCAGCCTTGCCGCCAGTCTGGCAGGCCAGCACCATCTGGCCGCCAATGTCTCGGATGCCCGGGCGGTGTTCCGGATCGAGGGGGCCAAGGCGGATCAGGTCCTGAAGAAGATCGCCCCCGCCGACATTGACCGCCTCGCCCCCGGTGAGTTGCGCCGGTCCCGCGCCGCACAGGTCGCAGCCGCCTTCTGGCAGGACGGCGAGGGCTATACTCTGGTCTGCTTCCGCTCGGTCGCGGGCTATATGATGGGGCTTTTGAGCCATTCGGCGATGAAGGGCAGCGAGTTGGTCTGACCCGGGGCAGCCCTGTCAGGGATGGGTTGCCACGGCCTTGGCCCGCTTCAGAATCGCGCCGGACTTTGTGGCGCGGGCATCGGCGGTCCATTCATAGACATGCGATCCGCCGCGCGGGCAGGGGCTGAAACAGGTGAAGATGCCGGGGGCGATGGCTCCTTCTTTGTGCATGGCCACCCAATTGCCGCCATGGTTGAAGTCGGGGACGGTCTTGTTCGTCAGACGGAAATGGATGCCGCTCCCGCCTTGGGGCAGGCCCTTGACCACGAAAAGGGGGCGACTTGACCGTTTTGGGATCGCCAGAGGCGCAGAGCTTCAGGTCCGACCCGTCGAAGGCGAAGAAAGAGGGCTCGGTGTGGACGGCTGGTGCACGCAGTGCTGCGGCACATGCAAGGCTGAACCGGCGGAATGCCGCCATTTGAACCCCTTTCCGGCGGTAAGCCGGAACCTGAAGCGCGGCATCCGTGTTGTCTCACGTCAGGTGGTGGAAGCCGGTCCCCGAATGCCCGCCGGCGCGTTTGGCCTGTGTGGTCTGCGGATGCATCTGCCCTTGACCTTCGGGGGCTGCGGCCCCTTATTACGCCGCAAGACCATCACACGCGCAACGAACAGGAGTAGCCCATGGCTTTCACCCTTCCCGACCTGCCTTATGCCCACGACGCGCTGGCCTCGCTGGGCATGTCGAAGGAAACCCTCGAATACCACCACGACCTGCACCACAAGGCCTATGTCGACAACGGCAACAAGCTGATTGCCGGCACCGAATGGGAAACCAAGTCGGTCGAAGAGATCGTCACGGGCACCTATGTGGCGGGCTCCGTCGCACAGAACGGCATTTTCAACAACGCCTCGCAGCACTGGAACCATGCGCTGTTCTGGCGGGTGATGGGCACCGGCGGCAAGACCATGCCGTCCGAGCTGGAAGCGGCGCTGGTTGGCTCTTTCGGGTCCGTGGCCAAGTTCAAGGAAGATTTCGCGGCCGCAGGGGCTGGCCAGTTCGGCTCGGGCTGGGCATGGCTGGTCAAGGACGCTTCGGGTGCCCTGAAGGTCACCAAGACCGAGAACGGCGTCAACCCGCTGTGCTTCGGCCAGACCGCCCTTCTGGGCTGCGATGTGTGGGAACATTCCTATTACATCGACTTCCGCAACAAGCGCCCGGCCTACCTGTCCAACTTCCTTGAGAAGCTGGTCGACTGGGAAGCCGTCGCAGCCGCCCTGTAAATTGAAGGCATGACACGGAAAGGCCCGTCGGTTCGGCGGGCCTTTCTTCACGGAACATGGGCCGACGGCCCATCCTACCTGTACCGTCGCTCAACTTGGTGCAGCCGTCTGGTCCTGTACGCCCTTGACCTGCCGTGCCGCCGTCCAGTGCCGTGGCGAAAGGCCGACCAGTTTGGTAAAGGTCCGCGTCAGGGCCGCAGGGCTTTCATAGCCCACGGCTGAGGCCACCGCCTTGATCGGCTTGCCCTCGCGCAGCAGGCTCTGCGCCAGCGTCATGCGCCAGCGCGTCAGATAGTCCATCGGCGTTGTCTCGGCCACGTGGCGAAAGGTCCGGGCGAACCCGGTGCGCGACATGCCCGCCACATCGGCCAGATCCTCCAGCGTCCAGATCCGCCCCGGAGCCTCGTGCATCGCTGTCACGGCGCGGGCCAGACGCGGATCACGCAGCGTCGCCAGCACGCCGCCCGTGATCTGCCCGGACGCGATGACATGGCGGATCAACTGGACGACCAGATATTCAAAGAGCCGGTCCAGCGCCACCTGCCGCCCATCCTCGGCCGCGAAAGCCTCGGCGAAGAGCAGGTCGACCGTGGGGCCGACCGTGGCAATCCGGGCCAGCGGCAGGATCACAAGACCCGGCAGGCCAAGGGCGATCGGATTGCCCTGCGTGGCTCCGATTTCGACCGTCGCACAGACCAGATCGGCGCCCAGCAGGGGATCAGGCTCAAACCTGTGGGCCAGATAGCGCGGCAACAGCACAAGGCTCGGTTCGCTCAACTCAACGGGCGCGTGGCCCGGCACAAGAACCCGGACCCGGCCTGCTTTCAGCACATGCAGATAGCCCTGATTGTCCGGGTTCTCAAAGCTGAAGCGGTTGCACAGATTGCCCGAGAAGAAGGCCCTGGCACTTGGGGTGAAATGTCCGAACAAGGCTGCGAGATGATCCATCGGCACGATCTGCAATGTTATTGGCACCATATGTAACAGTTAGCACGGCATAAGGGGTGCATGCAATCCAGCAGGGTTGCACAAGGACCTCAACCCAAAAGACGACGCAGCGTCGTCCAAACCGGAGCCACTGTCATGTCCATCCGTTTCGTCACCCGCACCATCCACGCCTATATCGACTATCCCGTCGCAGCCAGCCTCATCGGCGCGCCCTTTCTGCTGGGCCTTGGCCAGACCAATCCCCTCGCCCTGTGGCTGTCGGTCGTGACCGGCGTCGCGGCCCTGCTGCTCACGCTGTTGACCGACCACGAAACCGGCCTGCTGCGCGTTTTGCCCTATGCCTTCCACGTCTGGGTCGACCGTCTGGTCGGCGTGGCCTTCGTGGCGGCCCCTTTTCTTCTGAGCTTCACCGGACTTGACGCCATCTACTACCTGGCGAATGGCGTGACGGTGCTGCTGGTGACCTTCGTGCTGAACGCCAAAGAGACCGACGGCTTGTTGGCTGCCGTGTGATCTGCCAAGTGCTTTGCCAACACCGCGGCCGCGCATCTTGCGGCCGCGTCTTGCTTTCCGTCTTATCCAGATGACGGCGCAAAGACGGGGGCTTTCAGCTCCAACTCTTCGCGTTCAGGGACGCTGCGAGACTGTCCACCGACTCCATAACCGTGAAATACCCACGCAGGCTCGCATCGGCAAAACCCTCGGCAATCACATGATCCAGCAGTGCCAACAAAGGCTGCCAGTAGCCTTGGATGTCGATCAGCCAGATGGGTTTGCGATGCAGCCCGATCTGCGCCCAGGTCAGCACCTCGAAGAACTCGTCCAAGGACCCTGCGCCGCCCGGCAGCAGGGCTATGGCATCGGCGTTCATGAACATGACCTTCTTGCGTTCATGCATCGTCTCGGTGATCACGAAGGTGGTCAGATCGCGCTTGCCGACCTCCATGGCCAGAAGATGGGTCGGGATCACCCCCAGCGTCGACCCGCCCGCGGCTTGGGTCGCCCGCGCCACCTCGCCCATGAGGCCCACATCGCCGGCGCCATAGACCAGCCGCCAGCCGGCTTGGGCAATGGCGGCCCCGGCCTCGCGGGCGGCCTGCCGGTGGGCCGGGTTGTTCCCCATCCTTGCACCGCAGAATATGCAGACAGAGCGGGTAGCCGGCGCGGCAGCGGGACCTGACGGTGACATATGGGAAATATCTCCGGAAACGGGTTGCGTCGGCAGAGATAACGGGGAATGTGGCGAAAGGAAAGCAGAGGGCGGCAACAGCCCCGCTGGACTGCACAGTGTTTGCGGGGGACGGAATGGCGGCTTGGAAAGACATGAACTCTGGCTCCAAGGTCAGTGTGATCGCGATCGTCGTGATCATCTTGGGCTTGGGCGGGTATGAGGCCTTCAAGGGCAAGGTTCCCGCTGCTGGCCCGGCAGCCAAGGTTGACACCACTGCGCCCACCCCGGAGGCATCGGCTCCGACCGCGACGATTTCCACACCCGCCTCAACCGACACCACGGCCACCGGCACCACCGCGACAGTCGACACCCAGACGCCGGCCGCCGATACTGTGACATCCGGAACCGCCGCTGCCACGCCGCAGGCCCCGGACGCAACTGCGACCACGGACACGGCATCGGTGCCTGCCGCCGCCGCCACGACGCCGGTCGCCCCGGCAACCGAGGCTCCCGCGTCTCAGACGCCGGCTGCAGCGACACCGACGGCGCCGGATGCCAAAACCGCCGCTCAGACAAACGCAGCCACGGCCCCTGCCGCCGATGCCACGGCGGCTGTGCCCGATGCCGCCACCGCACCAGCGACCGATGCGGCGACTTCGCCTGCCGATGCGACGCCTGCCGCAAATGCTCCCGCAACATCTTCTGAGGCCAATCCGCCGGTCAGTCCGACCTTTGGCGTGCGCATTCAGACCGATGGCTCCGGTCTCGCCGAGGGCCATGCCGCTCCGGGGTCGAAGATTTCGCTTCTTGTCGACGGGGTCGAGATCGCCGAGGCCACGGCAGACAGCAACGGTGACTTCGCAATGTTGTTCAATCTGCCGGCTGCCAAAGCCGGTCGACTGATGACAATGGTCGCGACCAGTTCGGACGGCACCAAGGTTCAGGCCCCGACTTCGATCGCGGTGGCTGCGACCACAGAACCTGCCGCCACCGAACCCGCCACCACAACGACCGCCGACGCGAGCGGTGCTGCAAAGACCGATGCCGTGGCCCCAAGCCCCACCGCTGACGCTGCCACCACTCCGGCGTCCAACAGCACGATCGCGTCGACCTCTTCGGCACCTGCCACCCAAACGACGCCAGACGCCGCGCCGGCCAAAGCTGCCACAGCAGCTGCGCCGCCAACCGAGACTGGCACCACGGCGGTGGCCGTGACCGATCAGGGCGCCAAGGTGTTGCAAACCGGCACCGCAACCGCCGCCGAAATCGCGGCCAACGTCACGCTGGATGTCATCTCTTATCCGACGCCCGACTCCGTCCAGTTCGGCGGCAAAGGCAAGCCGGGCGCCTTCGTGCGGCTTTATCTCGACAACGCGCCCTTGGGCGATGCCACAACCGTCGCCCCCGATGGCAACTGGAGCGAGACCCAAACCGGCATAGCACCCAAGGTCTACACGCTTCGTGTCGATGAACTGGATGCAGCGGGCAAGGTCATGTCGCGCTATGAGACACCTTTCAAACGCGAGACGCCCGAGGCCTTGGCCGCAGCAAACGCGGCGTCCACAACCCCGGTTGCGAGCGCGGATGCGCAGGCAAGCACCGGCACCGCTTCGACGGCGGCAGCACCCGCCACCGGAACCGATGCGCCCACCTCTGCCTCAGGCGCCACGTCGGCGTCGACCGCCAGTACAGCGGCCGCCACACAGACCGCCGCCGTGCCGCCGCCTCCGGTGACAGTGACGGTTCAGCCGGGCTATACGCTGTGGGGCATCGCGAAAAGCAATCTGGGCCAAGGCATCCTTTACGTGCAGGTCTACAAGGCCAACAAAGACAAGATCAAAAACCCCGACCTGATCTATCCCGGCCAGATCTTCACAGTTCCGCAGAACTGAGGACGGGCGGCGGCCGGACGCCACGGCAGACCCAAGAATCCCCCTGCGCGGTTTTTCCGGCATGGGGATTCTGATTTGCAGGGCCTTTACATCGCCGCCATCCTCCCCCAAGTCTGCGGGGCCCCGATGGACACCCCATCTTTGGGGTCGAGGAACTTTGCATGAGCCGTTTGACCACCACCGCCCCTTCAGCCGACATCGCCAAAGCCCCCGCCAGCGGCTGGCAGACCATGAAACGCGTGGCGCCCTATCTTTGGCCGAAGGGAGAGCTTTGGGTCAAACAACGCGTGGTGGGCGCGCTGGTGCTGCTGGTGGTGTCCAAGATCGTGTCGGTCTTTACGCCCTATCTTTACAAGAAGGCGGTCGATGCGCTGACCAACCACAAGGGCACCGACTTCGGCACGGCGCTGATCCTCGGCGCGGTCGGCATGACGGTCGCCTACGGTCTGGCCCGCATGGGATCGGTCTTCTTCGGCGAAATGCGCGACTGGGTGTTTGTGAAGGTTGGCCAGCGCGCCTTGCGCAAACTTGCATTCGAGACCTTCACCCACATCCACCGGCTGTCCCTGCGCTATCACATCACCCGCAAGACCGGTGGCCTGAGCCGGGTGATCGAGCGCGGCGTCAAGGGCGTCGACTTCCTGCTGCGCTTCATGCTCTTCTCGATCATCCCGTTGATCTTGGAACTGAGCATGGTCTCGGTGATCTTCGCCCTGTATTTCGGCTGGATCTACATGGTCGTCGTGCTGGCCACGATCACGGCCTATGTGACCTACACGTTCAAAGTCACCGAATGGCGCGTGCAGATCCGCCGGGCGATGAACGATCAGGACACCGATGCCAACCAGAAAGCGATCGACTCGCTCCTCAATTTCGAGACGGTCAAGTATTTCAACGCTGAAGCCCGCGAAGCCGCCCGCTATGACCGCGCAATGGAGATGTACGAGGGTTTCGCCGTACGCACCGGCCAGTCCCTGTCGGTCCTGAACATCGGGCAAAACGTCATCATCACGGTGGGCCTGATCATCGTCATGGTCCTGTCCGCCATCGGCGTGCAGCAGGGCCGCTTCACGGTCGGCGATTTCGTCATGGTCAACGCCTATATGATGCAGATCACGCTGCCCCTGGGCTTTCTTGGTACCGTCTACCGCGAAATCCGGCAGGCGCTGGTCGACATGGGCGAGATGTTCGGGCTTCTGGGCCAGCCTGCCGAAGTGATCGACGCACCGGGTGCGCCGGCCCTGAAGGTGCCGCAGGGCGAGGTGGTGTTTGACAATGTCGTCTTCAACTACGACGCCAACCGCCCGATCCTTAAGGGCGTGTCCTTGCGTGTCGGGCCGGGGCAGAAGATCGCCCTTGTCGGGCCATCCGGGTCGGGCAAGTCGACGATCGGGCGGCTGCTGTTCCGCTTCTATGATATCACCGGCGGAGCGATCACGATTGACGGGCAAGACATCCGCAGCGTCACGCAAACTTCGCTGCATCAGGCCATCGGGATCGTGCCGCAGGATACCGTGCTGTTCAACGACACGGTCTATTACAACATCGCCTACGGCAACCCCGATGCCCCGCGCGAAGCGGTGGAAGCTGCGGCCAAGGCGGCCAAGATCCATGATTTCATCATGTCCTTGCCTGAAGGTTACAATGCCAAGGTCGGCGAGCGCGGCTTGAAACTCTCCGGCGGCGAAAAGCAGCGCGTCGGCATCGCCCGCACCCTGTTGAAGAACCCGCCCATTCTGGTGCTGGACGAGGCGACCTCGGCTCTGGACACCCAGACCGAGCGCGACATTCAGGACAGTTTGAAGCTGATGGGGCAGGGCCGGTCGGTGATCACCATCGCGCACCGTCTGTCCACCATCGCCGACAGCGACCTGATCCTTGTGCTGGAACAGGGCGAGGTCGTCGAACAGGGCACCCATGACCAGCTTTTGCTCAACGGCGGCCGCTACAATGCCATGTGGGAACGCCAGTCGGCGGAAGAGATGGAAAGCAAGGCCGTCACGATCGACCCGCCGGGACCCGATTCCGCCGATCTGGAATTCGAAAACTTCCGCAAAGGCAACCGCTACACCCGGATACATGTCTGATCGGTCGTCTGCTCGGATCAGGGAACCATGACGCGGTGCAGGGCTTTGCAACCGCCGTCTAAGCCGTGTAAGACGAGGACAAAGCAGGAGGAACCATGAGCACGCCAGACAGTTTCGTCGATGAAGTCACCGATGCCGTACGGCGCGACAGGCTTTTCGCCGCGTTTCGCAAATATGGCTGGATCGGCGTCGTTCTGGTGCTGGTGATCGTCGGCGGTGCGGCGTGGAACGAGTGGCAGAAGGCTCAGGCCACGGCCCGCGCGCAGGCCTTTGGCGATGGCGTGATGGCGGCGCTGGAAAAGACCGACCCGGGCGAGCGGGTCAAAGCCGTGTCGGCGGTTGCAGCCGGTGGTGACCAGAAGGCGCTGCTGGCGCTCTTGCAAGCCTCCAACCCCTCGGCCGACAAGGTGGGGGCGATGGCAGCACTTGACGCCTTGGTGGCCGATCAGAAACTGCCGCAGATTTACCGTGACCTTGCGGTTCTAAAGCGCGTTGTCGTGGCGGGTCCGGATCAGCCCTTGGCCGATCGCCGGGCCGCGCTGCAGGCCATTGATGTCGCAGGCCGTCCGTTCCGGGTGCTGGCCGAAGAGCAACTCGCCTATCTCCTGATCGAAGAGGGCAAACCGGCCGATGCGCTGAAGGCGCTGATAGCTCTGGTGCAGGATCAGGAATCCCCCGCCGGCATGCGCCAGCGTCTGGGTCTGGCCATCACGGCTTTGGGCGGCAAGGTTCCCGAACAAAAACCAGCGGCCAATGCCGCAGCACCATCAGCAGGGTAAGGCAGGATCATGCAGGGCAAGCTCAAGGTCGGCCGGATCCTCCGTCCAAAAAGCCCGATCGGTCAAACCGGCTGGGCGGCACTTCTGCTGCTGGGTTCCGTGCTGGCCCTCTCGGCCTGCAACCGGGACCCGATCCTGCAAGGCACCCGTTTCCCGATCCGCGCGCCTTTGGAGGAGTCGATTCCGGTCGCGGGCCAGCCCGACCCGGTGGCGCCGCCGGATCGGCCCGCCAATCAGTCGGTCAGCATCGCCCTGCCTGGCATGGTGTCGAACGCCGACTGGCCGCAACGCGGCGGCAACGCGCGGCATGATGGCCCGCATGGCGTGTTATCGGCCACGCCGCAACTGGTCTGGTCGCTGGATATTGGCGCGGGCAATTCGCACAAGAACCGCATCACCGCTGCTCCCGTGGTGGCTGGTGGTGCAGTCTTCGCGATGGACGCGCTATCGGGCGTGACGGCGGTCTCGGTCGCAGGGGCCAAGCTGTGGCACACCGACCTGACGGCGGCCTTCGACGCGGGCGGGGGCCTGTCGGGCGGGGGCCTGGCCAGCGATGGCGCACGGGTTTACGCCACGACCGGCTATGGCGAGACGGTGGCGCTGAACGCCGCCGATGGCTCGGTGATCTGGCGGCAGCGTCTGGGCGCTTCACCCTCGGGCGCGCCGGCGGTGTCTGGCGGTCTGGTGTTCGTTGTGGGCGATGACGGCTCGGCTTGGGCGCTGAACAGCGCCAATGGCCGGATTGCCTGGCAAACCACCGGGGCCTCGGCCAGCGACTCGTTCCATTTCGACGGCGGCGCTTCGCCGGCCGTAGATGGCATGACGGTAGTCTTCCCGTTCAGCAGCGGCATCCTGATGGCGGCCGATGCCGGCACCGGCACGGCAGAGTGGACGGCGGCGGTATCGGGCACCCGTCTGGGCCGCGCCTATGCGGATGAGGGCGATGTGACGGGTGATCCGGTCCTTTCGGGCGGAATCATGTATGCCGGCACCCAAGGCGGGCGGACCGGGGCCTATTCGATGGCCAACGGCCAACGTCTGTGGACCGCAGAAGAGGGCGCCCTGAACCCGCCGCTGGTCGTGGGCGGCTCGGTCTTCGTGGTCAATGACGAGGGGCGTCTGGTGCGGCTGAGCGCAAGGGACGGCTCGGTGATATGGGGTGTCGACCTGCCCTATTTCACCAAGACCAAACCGAAGAAACGCTCGGTGATCAGTGCCAACTTCGGGCCGGTTCTGGCGGGCGGCCATGTGGTCGTGGTGTCCTCGGACGGCCAGTTGCGTGCCTTCAACGCCGCCGATGGATCTTTGGCCGGTCAGGTTGCGATTCCGGGCGGCGCAGCCACGCCTGCGGCACTGGCGCAGGGCCTGCTGTTCGTCGTGAACGGCAAGGGCCAACTTCTGGCTTTCCGCTGACCGGGTTCCGGTGTAAGGCAACTGCTTGCAAGGCCAGATCGGTTCAGTCGATTTCAGAATCGTATGGGCCGCGCTGGTTTTTTGACGTCACGCAGATCAGGCGGGAAACCGGGGAATTGATCTGCACTAAGGAATGCAGATGAGCTTTACCCTCGCCATCGTGGGCCGCCCCAATGTGGGCAAATCGACCCTGTTCAACCGTCTTGTCGGCCGCAGACTGGCACTGGTCGATGACCAGCCCGGCGTCACGCGGGATCTGCGCGAGGGCGATGCAAAGCTCTTCGACCTGCGCTTTACCGTGATCGACACGGCTGGTTTGGAAGAAATCACCGATGATTCCCTGCAAGGCCGTATGCGCCGTCTGACCGAACGCGCGGTGGACATGGCGGATGTCAGCCTGTTCCTGATCGACGGACGGGTCGGTGTGACCCCCTCGGATGAGACCTTCGCGGAAATCCTCCGCAAGAAGGGTGCCAAGGTGATCCTTGGCGTCAACAAGGCCGAAGGCAAGGCCGGTGATGCGGGCGCGTTGGAGGGCTGGAGCCTTGGCTTGGGCGAACCCATCCGCCTTTCTGCCGAACATGGCGAAGGCATCGACGATCTTTACAACGCTTTGAAACCCTTCGAGGAACTCTTCGCCGCCCGTGCCGAGGCCGATGCACCGGTGGTGGACGTCGATATCTCGGAAGAAGAAGCCGAGCTTGAGGCGGACGAAGCGGCTTGGAAGCCTTCCGCTGAAAAGCCCCTGCAGATCGCGGTGATCGGTCGCCCGAATGCTGGCAAATCAACGCTGATCAACACGATCCTCGGCTATGACCGCCTGCTGACCGGGCCCGAGCCGGGGATCACCCGCGATTCCATCTCGGTGAAGACCGACTGGCTGGGCACGCCCACGCGGATTTTCGACACGGCCGGGATGCGCAAGAAAAGCAAGGTGGTCGAGAAGCTCGAAAAGCTGTCGGTCGCCGACGGCTTGCGTGCCGTGCGCTTTGCCGAAGTGGTGGTCGTGCTCTTGGACGTCGAAATCCCGTTCGAGACGCAGGACCTGCGCATCTGCGACTTTGCCGAGACCGAAGGCCGCGCCGTCGTGGTGGCCATCAACAAATGGGACCTTGAAGAGGAAAAGCAGGACAAGCTGGCCGAACTGAAAGAGATGTTCGAACGCCTGCTGCCGCAGCTGCGCGGTGCGCCCTTGGTGACAATCTCGGGCAAAACCGGCCGCGGCATGGACCGCCTGCACGAGGCGGTCCTGAAGGCCCATGCCGTCTGGAACCGCCGCGTCACCACCGCCCGCCTGAACACCTGGCTCGGCGCGATGACCGAGGCGCATCCGCCACCGGCCCCCGGCGGCAAGCGCATCCGCATGCGCTATATGACCCAAGTGAAGGCCCGGCCGCCGAACTTCATCGTGATGTGCTCGCACCCCGAGGACATGCCCGAGAGCTACAAGCGCTATCTGGTGAACGGGTTGCGCGAGCATTTCGACATGCCGGGCACGCCGATCCGTCTGACGCTGCGGAGCCAGGGCGACAAGAACCCCTTCAAGAACCCCAAGTTCAACACGCCCTCGCGTCTGAGGAAGCACCTGGACGGGCCGAAGAAGCCCTGACGCAAGCGTCAGGGCGGGCATGCTGCCGCCAAGGCCGGGGGGCTTGCGCCGCCCCCCGGACCCCCTGCGGAGTATTTCCAAAGGAGCAATAGAAAGAAGGGCTTAGAGGCCTATCTTCGCGCGGATATCGGCGGGGGTCAGGCCTTCGGCGCGGTATTTTGACAGGGCACGGGCGTCATCGCGTTTGGCGAGGCGTTTGCCTTGGTCGTCCCGGATCAGTTTGTGGTGGTGGTAGGCGGGCGTTGGCAGGTTCAGCAAATGCTGGAGGGCCACGTGGATCGGTGTAGCGGCGAAGAGATCCTCGCCCCGAGTGACCTCGGTGATGGATTGGTGGGCGTCATCGACCACGACGGCGAGGTGGTAGGCGACACCGAT
>CANGHD010000116.1 GCA_947453525.1 Paracoccaceae bacterium
ATGATCACCACCTTCGTCTTCCGCGTCCGTAACATTCCCGCGGCGCTGTACAAGGCGATGGGGGGCTTTGCCACCAATGGCGTCAACATGACCAAGCTGGAAAGCTACATGATCGGCGGCACCTTCACCGCGACCGAGTTCTATGCCGATATCGAGGGCCACCCCGAGGATCCGAATGTGAAACTCGCACTGGAAGAATTGGCCTATTTTACCAGCCATCTGCAGATTCTGGGCGTTTACCCGGCCGACCGCCGTCGGGGGTGATGTCGGCCGATCAGAGCTGCCTGGATGACGGGCTGCGGTAGCGGTCTTCCATCTCGACGGCGAATTGGGCCACGCGCTGCGCAAATCCCGCATCCAGTTTCTTGCGCGCCAGCTTGAGGGTCTGCAGATAGATGCGGGCCGCAAGCGTCTTGGGCCGGACCTCCATGCGCACTTCCACCCGCGTGCGGCTGGCCGCGAGGTCAAGCAGGTCGAAGGTCAGGTTGCCACTGACCACCTTCGAGTCTGCACCGACCGCCAGATGCCTTGTGGGAGTTAGGGCTGACAGATGCAGGCGGGCGTTGCGGGTCTTGCCCCGAAAGCGAAAGGACACCTGCCATGCCAATCCGGGCGGTGGCGCTTTCAGATCGGTCTGGCGCGTCACCTCGGCATCGCGGCGCCTTGCCATACGCTCCCACGCGTCAAAATCCGTCAATTCGCGGTAAACAAAATCAACGGGCGCTTCAATATCATAGCGGGCCGACAGATTCATGCAGGCGTCCTTTGTTGTGCCGTCTTGCCAAGCTTCTCTAGAAACCGGCCGAACCGCAAGCCGGAAGCGCAGGCAGAGGGGGGCCGGCGCGCACCCGCCAGATCGCGGGTCGCACCGCTGGCCCTGTTGCCGGAATTGAAATGACAGGCGGTTTGGCCGTGGCTAATATCGGCGAAGGGTGAAGCGGGAAGGGGCCGCGATGCCGAAAATCACATTCTTTAATGCTTTGGGCGACCTTGGTTTTGCGTTTAGTTTCTATGACAGTCCGACGCTCAAATTCGTGAGCCACACGACCACCACGGCGGTCATGAAGGATGGGCCGGGGGCGAAAGTGCTGTTCACCGGCGTCGATCTGTCCTTCTCGAAAGGCCATCCGATCGGCGGGACGATCACCGACATCACCCTTTTGTCGGCCACCGGAGACACGCTGACCACGGTCTCGGGCGCGCATGTCGGGGCGGCGCATCTGTGGGCGACCTTCAAGAAATCCGGTCTGCTGGGCGTTGAACTTGACCTGATTGCCCATAGCGACCGGATCACCGGGTCGGACAAGGCCGACTACATGCTGGGCGGGACCGGCAAGGACGTGCTGTCGGGCGGCAAGGGCGATGACCAGTTCCTTGGGGGTCAAGGCAATGACATCCTTTATGGCGGGGCGGGGGCCGACACCTTCTTCTTCGCGCTTGGCGACGGCGTCGACAAGATTTACGGGTTCCACGACACCGGTCCTGTCGCCGGACGCGACCACATCGGGCTTCCGACGGACGTCTATACGCATCTGGTGAAGCAGCAGGTGGGTGACGATGTGGACCTGTCTTTCGGGGGCTCGGATCACATCGTGCTGAAGCACTTCCAGCTGAGCAACCTCGACCCCACAGATTTCACGCTGAACTGAGCGTCAATCCAGCGTGTCGGCCAGCCAGTGCGACATGATGAACTGCGCGATGGCGCCCTTGCGCGAGGGTTTGATCAGCGGATGCGTCCCGGCAAAGGCCGCCAGCAGTTCCTCCCGGGTGACCCAACGGGCGTCCTGCAATTCGGCGGGGTCGATGGTGATGTCTTCGCTGACAGCCTCGCCCCGGCATCCCAGCATCAGCGAGGCCGGGAAGGGCCAGGGCTGGCTGGCCACATAGTCGACCTGACCGACGCGGATGCCGGATTCCTCGAAGACCTCGCGGCGGACGGCGGCCTCGATCGTCTCCCCGGGCTCAACGAACCCTGCCAGCAAGGAATACATGCCCTCTGGCCAAGTCGGACCGCGTCCCAAGAGCAGTTTGTTCCCGTGGGTGATCAGCATGATCACCACCGGGTCGGTGCGCGGAAAGTGCGAGGTGTGGCAGGCCGGGCAATTGCGCTGCCAACCCGCGTTGGTCATGTCGGACTTGGTCCCACAGGTGGCGCAGAAGCCGTGTGAGCGGTGCCATTCCATCAGGGCGCGCGCGGTGGCGGCCAGTTCGGCATCGCGGGGGGATAGCGTGGCCATGACGGCGCGCAATTCGTGGAAGCCCTGATCTGGCGGCAGATCGGGATGGCGCTGGACCTGGGCGTCAAAGAACCCGCCCGACGGGTCGATCGAGGCGTCCGGCACCCAGGCCGAGATATCCTGCGCGAAGACCGGGATATCTTCCGACAGGCCAAGGAAAATCGCGGTCTGCGGCTGCCCGGCCAAGGGCGCGTCAGAGGCCAGCCAGGCAATCGCCTGCCCCGCCTCGATCAGAGGCCGCCCCTTCCACAGGGTCAGCACTTGACCCCGCCGCCAAAGGGCTGCCTGCTGCTCGGCATCTCCGCGCAGCGCTGCTGCCCGATCCAGCCCTGATCCGCCAAAGGTCACCGTCTCTGCCAGCCGCATGTCGCCCCCCGTTTGGCCCTTGATGCCACGCGCCGCGGCCAGAGGCAAACGCCGCCTGCGACCTTTTTGCCACCGGAAGTTGCAATGCGCAAAGCGTAACACGGGCGGAAATTGCAAATTGTTGGATGAGGGTTCCCATACAGGATGTTCTTAAGAGTTGTGGCGCCTGATGGGTGCTGCACGGTCCTGCGCTTGGGCCCAACGGAATTGACATGCTGGACCACTCTGCGACTGCGCCGCATATCTTTGCCCCTGCCCGGATGGACTGGTCGCGTTTGCGCATTCTGGCGACAACGGATCTGCACGCCCATATCATGCCCTGGGACTATCAGGCCAACCGCGCCAGCCCTGCCGTGGGCCTTGCCCGTACCGCCAGCCTGATCGCAGCCGCTCGTGCCGAGGTGGCGTGCTGTCTTCTGGTCGATAATGGTGATTTCCTGCAAGGCAGCCCCCTGGGCGATGCCGAGGCGCTGCGGGAACAGGGCAACGGCGCTGGCCTGCATCCAATGGTCGCGGCGATGAACGCGCTGCGGTATGACGCGGCGACGCTGGGCAACCACGAATTCTCGCAGGGCTTGCCGTTCTTGCTGACCAGTCTGGCCGGAGCGCAGTTTCCCGTCGTCTCGGCCAACATCGCCCGCCGTTTGGGCGCCACGGCGCTGGAGGATGAGACGCTGGTGCCGCCGACGCTGATTCTGCAGCGACCGTTGCGGGACGCGGACGGGGTGGAGCACCCTTTGCGGATCGGCATCATCGGCCTTTTGCCGCCACAAACGCCGCAATGGGATCAGGCCAAGCTGGGCAACACGCTCTTCGCCCGCGATATGCTGTATGCCGCCGCCGCCCATGTCCCGGCCCTGCGGGCCACGGGCGTCGATCTGGTGCTGGCTCTGTCGCATTCCGGCATGGGCCCCAGCATTGCCCTGCCGTGGATGGAGAATGCCAGCGCCGCCTTGGCCGCCCTGCCCGGAATTGACGCCGTGGTGATGGGCCATACCCATCTGACGTTCCCGTCAACCGATCATCCCGTCGCCCCCGGAATTGACCGGGTGGGCGGCCGGCTCTGGGGAAAACCCGCCGTGATGCCGGGGATGTTCGGCTCTCATCTTGGGGTGATCGACCTTGATCTGCAGTGGGAAAAGGGGCGCTGGCATCTGATGGGCGGGCAAAGCGCGCTGCGCCCGATCGCACGGCGCGCGGCGTCAGGCCGGTTGCAGGCGCGCACCCGCAGTGCCCCTGATATCGTTGCGCTGGCAGAGCCTGCCCACAAGGCCACCCGCCGTTGGGCGCGGCAGCCGGTCGGGGTCTCGCTGGTCCCGTGGCACAGCTACTTCGCCATGGTCTCGGCCAGCCCGACAGTGCGTCTGATCGCCCGGGCGCAGGCCCTGCAAGTGCGCCGCACCTTGCAGGGCGGGCCGTTCGGCCACCTTCCGGTGCTGTCCGCCGCCGCCCCCTTCCATGCCGGTGGCCGCGCCGGGCCGGAGAACTATACCCATATCGCCGCAGGCCGCCTGACCCTGGGCCATGTCTTCGACCTTTACCCCTACCCCAACACAATCGCCGCCTTGCTGGTCAGTGGGGCGACCTTGCAGGAGTGGCTGGAGCGGTCCTTCAGCCAGTTCCGCCAAATCCTTCCCGGTGTGCAGGATGTCGAACTGCTGGACCCCGACTTCCCCAGCTTCAACTTCGACGCAATCGAGGGGCTGACCTGGACCGTCGATCTGTCCAGCCCGGCACGCTACGACACAAAGGGCGATGTGATCTGTCCAAGGGCCAACCGCATCTGCAATCTGGCGTTCGAAGGCCAAGGGCTGGGGCCCGACCAGCCCTTCGTGCTGGCCACCAACAGCTACCGCAGCAATGGCAGTTCCGGCTTTGCTGGGGCGGGGGCGCAGCATATCGTCCTCGACGGTCTCCATCCCAGCCGGGATGTCCTGCGTCGCTATATCGCCGAGATGGGGCAGATGGGTCCCGAAGGCCCCCCCAACTGGACGTTCCGCCCGATGCCCGGCACGCGGGTCCTGTTCGACAGCGCGCCCGAGGCCGCGGTCTGTCTGGAGGACCTTGCCCCGCTTCAGGCCGACGCGCTCGGACTGACGCCCAAAGGATTCCGCCGCTTTCGCCTGCATCTGTGATGCGCTAAGGCAGGAGTGGGAACCGGAGCCTGCCATGTATGAAGCCCTGCTGTTTGACCTTGACGGGACGCTGATCGACACCGAAAGCATCGCCATGACCGCGGGGCTCGCGGCCTTCGCGGCCTTGGGCTATCCGGTGGAAGAGACTTTCATGCACCGCTTGATCGGCAAGGACCAGACCTCGGGCGGGGTCTTGATCCGCGACCATCTGCCCGGCATCGATCTGGAGGCGCTGAACGCCCATTGGGGCGAAGGATTTCGTGCCGGGCTTGACCTTGGCCTGCCGCTGAAGCCCGGCACGACCGAATTGCTGGCCGTGGCGCCAATGCACATCCACCGCGCCATCGTCACTTCCTCGGGCCGGGTCGAGGCGCACCACAAGATCGGGATCGCGGGTCTCGCCTCGGCGTTCAAGGCCGTGGTGACGGTAGATGATGTCACACGCCCGAAGCCAGACCCTGAACCCTATCTGTTGGCAGCACGGATGCTGGGTGTCTCCCCCTCGCGCTGTCTTGTGTTCGAAGACAGTGAGGTGGGGGCCGAGGCCGCGCACCGCGCCGGTTGCGTCGTGGTGCAGGTGCCGGACCTGATCCCCTCCAGCCGCAGATGGGCGCATCATGTCGCCGCCGACCTGATGAGCGGCGCCCGGCTGGCCGGTCTCATCTGAGAGCATCTGATCTGGCCCCTTTCATGCTTGCCCAAATATCCCCGCCGGAGGCTCCCGTGGTCGGGCCCGTCTTGCACCCTGCCGGAATCTCCCCTATATCCAGTCTTGAGAGGTTGGCGCGGGCAGGTGCCTCGCCAACCCGGTCAGGTCCGGAAGGAAGCAGCCGTAACGAGCCCCACTTGGGTCGTTGTCAGCCTCTCACCCTTATCCCCCAAGTGGCGGAGGCTGTCATGTCAGATGCAACCCTCCGTATGGCGCTCCGCTGAGCGAGGTTCTGGCCGAACTGGGCTGGACGCCGCATTTCAGCGGGCAAGTCACTGAACCTGATACATTCCCCGCCCGCGTGACCGCCGTGCACCGCGCAAGGATCGAGGCTTTGGGCGCGGCAGGCGCGCTGGAACTGATCCCCGCCTCCACCCTGTCGACCTCCACCGTTGCCGTGGGAGACTGGCTGGAGGTGCGTGGTCAAATGGCTTTGCGGGTGCTGGACCGCACGTCACTGGTGTCGCGCAAGGCGGCGGGCAGCGGCGTTGCGCGGCAGGTGATCGCGGCCAATCTGGACGCGCTGTTCATCGTCTCATCCTGCAATGCCGATTTCAACGCCGGCCGGATGGAGCGGTTTCTGGTGCTGGCCGCCAGCGCCGGGGTGGAGCCAGTGGTGGTCTTGACCAAGGCCGATACCAGTGCGGACCCACAGGCTTTTGTGCGCGAGGCGCAGGCGCTGAAGAAGGGCCTTGCTGTCGTGCTGATCGATGCCAAGCGCGATGACGTGCGCATGGCCTTGGGGCCGTGGATCGGGCCGGGGCAGACGGTGGCTTTGCTGGGATCGTCGGGTGTCGGAAAAACCACGATTGCCAATGCCTTGACAGGTGGCGCTGCTGCCGTGCAGGACATCCGTGACGATGACGCCAAGGGCCGCCACACCACCACGGGGCGCTATCTGGTGGCGATGAGTGGCGGCGGTTGGCTGATCGACACGCCCGGCATGCGCGAGGTTCAACTGACCGATGCCTATGACGGGATCGGGCTGTTCTTCGATGACCTGACGCAGCTGTCGCTGACCTGCAAGTTCCGCAATTGCCGCCATGAAGGTGAGCCGGGCTGCGCGATTCGGGCCGCGATTGCCTCGGGCGATCTGGACACTGCGCGGCTGGCGCGCTGGCAGAAACTGCTCGCCGAGGACGATACCAACACCGCGACGATGGAGGTTTCCGCGGCGCGCGCCGCGAGCCGACGCGGGTTTCCAAAGAAGAAAAAGTAAGGAAATTGAGCGGCTTGCGCCGCATTTTCTTTGTCTCGCCTCTGGCCTGCGGCCAACCGGCTCGGGGTGGCCTGCGGCGGGGATATTTCGGTCAATGTGAATGGGTCAGAGAAGAGCGTGGAGCGCCTTGATCAGGCGGTCGGTGCCAGCGCCTGTCGTCATGATCCCGGGCGAGAGGCGCAGGGTTTGGCCGCGCGCGTCGGTGGTAATGGATTGGCTGCGCAATGTGGTGACCACGTCCGACGCTTTCAATTGGTCGGGCATGCGGAGCATGATGGAGCCGCCGCGCCTGTCCTCGGCGCGCGGGGTCAGGAGCGGCAGGTTCAGGTCGTCGGCGGCTTCGATCAGGCGGGCGGTGATGTGGCGGTTATGGGCGAGGATTTGCGCCTGATCTTGCGTGGAATGCCAGTCCAGTGCGGGCAGCGAGGCCAGCGCCGCCATTGTGCCGGGTGTGCCGCTGTCGAAGCGGCGGATGTCCTGGGCATAGGCGAAGCTATTGATATCCCAGTTGAAAGGGTTCTCTTGGGAGAACCAGCCACGCAGTTCGGGGTGGCAGTGGGGGATCAGTCTCGGCGACAGGTAGAGGATTCCGGCGCCCGGGGTGCCGCACATCCATTTGAGGGATGTGGAGAGGGCGAAGTCGATCTCGGGCGCGTTGACGTCGAAGGGGAGCAGGCCCGCAGCCTGGGTTATGTCAACGCCGATCAGGCTGCCCATGCGTCTTCCGTGGGCTGTGAGTTGGCGGAGGTTGATGCGGTGGGAGGTCGTGGAGGAGACCCAGGTGAGGAGGGCGAGGCCGACGTCGGGGGTCCAGTCTTTCAGGAAGTCTTCGTCCTCGACGTGGGACAGGCCTTGGCGAAGGGCTACCGTCTTGATTGCAAAGCCATATCTTTCGGCGAGGCCTTGCAGGAGGAAATGGTTGGAGGGGAAGCAGTCGGCGCCGACAAGGACTTTGCGGCCTTTCAGATGCCCTTCGGGCAAGGACGTTAGAAGCATGTGGAAGGACTGGGTGACGCTCTCGGTGGTGGTCAGGGAGCCTTGCGGCGCTTTGATGATGGCGCGCCAGCGGTCGATGAAGGCTTGGCGCTTGCCCAAGGCGTAGCCCCATTGGCTGTCGTTGGAGGCGCCCCAGCTTTCGGCGAATTCCGTCATAGCGGCAGACAAGTCTTTGGTTTTGCTGGGGTATTGGCCGATGGAGTGGTAGAGGAAATAGGTCTCGCCCGACATTTTTCGCCTCGTTTTGCCTGCCGCTTATGCTATCTGGAGGATACGCGATTTGTTTTGAGTTTGAAAGGATCGTCATGATCTACCGCCGCGCCTTCCCCATCGAGTTCAACCACTGCGATCCGGCGGGGATTGTCTTTTATCCGCGCTATTTCGAGATGACCAACCATGTCTGCGAAAACTTCTTCCGCGAGGCGGTGGGCGTGTCTTATGCGGAGATGATGAAACAGGGGGCGGGGGTGCCAACTGTCAGAATCGAAACGGATTTTCGGGCACCGTCGCGGTTGGGCGATGTGCTGGAGGTGACGCTGGAGGTGGTGCGGCTGGGGGCGTCCTCGGTGACGTTCGAGATCATCGGCAACGGTGCGGACGGGGTGCGGCTGGTGGTTTTGATCACGCTGGTTTGGGTGAAAGAGGTGGAGGGGACGATTGCGCCGCGGGCCTGGCCGGAGGGGATGAAGGCGCGGCTGGCGGAGTTTCTGCGGCAAAGTTAACGGCGATTCGGATGTCGGATTTGCGTCGGGTTTGCGTATGGCATCCGTATGGCATCTGTACCGACGCGCGGGACGGTGGGGTAAGGGTTAATTTACCGGGCAGAGTCGGGGCAGGCCCCGACCTACAGAGGTTGCATGGAGCGGTTTGAGGGCGGGTGTCTGTGCGGCGGGGTGCGGTTTGTGGCGGTGGGCCGGCCCTATCGGGTGGGGATGTGCCACTGTCTGGATTGCCGCAAGACCCGTGGGGCGTTGTTCCATGCCTCAGCGATTTTTCCTGAAGATGCAGTGACGGTGACGGGGGAGTACAAGAGGCGGTACTTTTGCCCGGTCTGCGGGTCTCCGGTCTATGCGCATTTCCGCGATGAGATCGGGGTGAACCTTGGCGCGCTGGAGGGGAGCGGGCGGCTGGTGCCGAGTTATGAGCTTTGGACGATCCGGCGGGTGGTTGCCGGAGTTTCCGGGCGTGAAGGGGTACGAGCGGGATAGGGTCGGGGAGGGAAGGGAAGGGGGGAGTAGGGGGAGAGTCGGGGTGCACCCCGACCTACGAGGTGGTGCGTAGAAGCGCACCATACGCTTGCTGGTTCAAGCCCGCCGGGTGGAGTCCGATTGCTTAAGGCGAGCCGGTTTCACCGATCGGCCACCCTGACCGCGCGGAAGTAGAAGTCGAGCATTTCGTCCAGCGAGCTCGGGCTGCGGCGCAGACGGCTGCGCAGGGCCGCGCCCTCCCAGCAATTGACCAGAAGGTCGGCAAGCCGGCGCACATCGGTATCGGCGGCAATCTGGCCCAGAACGACGGCTTCGGTCAGGCACCCCGCGAGGTTCTGGGCGATCACGGAAAGGCATCCTTCGATCTTCTGTCGAAAGACATCGCTGATGCCTGACAGTTCCTGCCCAAGCCCGCCGAGCAGGCAGCCCATATAGCCCTCGACCTGGTAGGATTGCTGCACCATCTCGAAGAAGCTACGAACCCGGACCAGCGGGTCTTTGGTGCTGTCGCCAAGGCAAGCGTCAAGCCCGGCATGGACCTGCGCCATGTAGGCATCGACCACCTGCAGGGCATAGTCTTCCTTGTCGCGGAAGTGGTGGTAGAACGAGCCCTTCGGCGTTCCGGTGTCGGCCAGCAGGGCCTGAAGCCCGAGGTCGTTGTAGCCATGCTTCAAGAGCAGGGGGAGGCCCGCGCCGATCAGACGTTGCTTGGTCGCGTGCATGTCCGATGCGCCCTTGGCGTCACGGTCGGGTGCGGGCCTGGGTCTTGGTGGCATCTCTTGGTGGCAATCCAGCGGTTAGGCCTAGCCCTTGGTCATCTCGATCATGTGGTTGATGACGTGGCTGTGCTCATGTTGTGGGCTGAACATGATGATCTCTGCGTCGGCGTCAACCTTTACGTTGTGGCCGGGCGGCCAATAGAACAGATCCTGCGCGGAGATGGTTTCCTTGGTGCCCGCCGCGTCGGTGGTGGTCAGCTGGCCCTTGAGGACATAGCCCCAGTGCGGGCTTTGGCAGAGGTTGCCTTCAAGCCCCTGAAACAGCGGCGTGGTGTCGACGCCGGCCGAGAGGGTGAAATACTCCCCGCTGATCCGGCCCAGCCCCGTCGCGTCGCCAAAGTCCTTGTGCTGGCGAATGACGGCTCCGGGGATGTTCATCTTGACGTCTATGGCTTCTCGGGCGACCCGCATTGCTTTCCTCCCTGTGGATTTTCATGAATAGACCGACTGGTCTATTTGGAGGCTAGTGGAGCGCTTGGGTGTCGGTCAATCCCAAGAAGGCGGCCAGGCGGAAGATTCCGTTCAGGTCCGCAGCGCCTCGGAAATCGCTTGCTTGCCATGGGGGGCTGGAAGGGTGGATCGGTTGCAGCCGAGGTGTGGGGTTTGGACGGCGCGGATGGCCGCAGGTTGTGGGGGTCAAGCGCGAGGGGCGGCCTGCGTGGGGCCGTTATCCAACCCGGTCCACACGCACGCGCCACAGGGCACGCAAGGATTCGGCAGCGTTTTGGGAGAATTTCTGCTAAACTGAGCTGTGTGGACTCACAATTTGCCGGGCCCTGACACCGGAGCCATCACAGAAGACGCCGTATTACGCAGGTCGATTTAAAAAGTAGCCTTCGATTTAGGAGGATTTTGATGTTCAGCAAACTGCGCGCCTTGGCGTTCCTTGTCCTTTCCCTGACGACATCCGTATCGGCGGCGGCGAGCTGCCCCGACCTGACCCTGGTGCTTGCAATTGACAGCTCCAGCAGCATTGATGCGGATGAATTTGTCATGGAGACAGAGGGTTACGCGCAGGCATTTCGCAATCCAGGGGTCTTGCAAGCGCTGTCTGATGCGGGAACGGTGGATGTTGCCGTTGTGTTTTGGGCCGGCCTTGCGCGGTCCACCTATATCATGCCGTGGATCAGGATCACCTCTGAGGCGGATGCGCTGGCGGTGTCGGATTGGTTTCTGGCCGCCACACGCAAGTTCAACGGTGACACCGAGATTGGAAACGGTCTGCGAACCGCTCTGGACCTGATTGATCACCACGAAACCTGCGGGCTGAGGAGAGTGGTTGACGTTTCTGGCGATGGCCGTGCGGAACTTGGGTCGAGCCGTGGTCCACCCAGAATGACCTTGAAAAACGCAAGGGCGCGGGCGGACGGTGGCGGTGTTACGGTGAACGGCCTGGCCATTGCGAATGAAGAGCCAACGCTTGGTCAATACTACCGAGAGGAATTGATCACCGGGCCCGGATGCTTTTCCATGGAGGTTTCCAGTTTCAACGATTTTGGCACGGCGATCGTTGAAAAGTTGAAGCGCGAGCTACGCTCAGAGCTTGTGGCTTCGCTTCCTTCTGGCCAACCCTGACGCATCGGGCTTTGCGTGTGGGGCGCAAAGCAGGTTCACACCGCGTAGTACTCCCGATACCACGACACGAAGGCCGCAATCCCGTCTTTTACATCGGTCTTGGGGGCGTAGCCGGTGAGGCTGCGCAACAGGCTCGCGTCGGCCCAGGTGGCGGGGACGTCTCCCGGCTGCATGTCCATGTAGTTGCGTTGGGCTTTGCGGCCTGTCGCAACTTCGATGGCGTCGACGAAGTCGAGGAGTTTGACCTTGTCGGAGTTGCCGATGTTGACCACGCGCCAGGGGGCGGCGGGGGAGAGGCTGTCGCCCGGGATGGGCTCGGCTGTGCCGGGCAGGGGGGGCGGGGTGTCGATCAGGAGGCGGATGGCGCGGACGAGGTCGCCAACGTAGGTGAAGTCGCGGTACATCTGCCCATGGTTGTAGATGTCGATGGGGCGGTCGTGGAGGATGGCCTCGACGAATTTGTAGAGCGCCATGTCGGGGCGGCCCCAGGGGCCGTAGACGGTGAAAAAGCGGAACATCGTGGTGGGCAGCGACCAGAGGTGGGCGTAGGCGTGGCCCATGGACTCGGTGGCTTTTTTCGTGGCGGCGTAGATGGTGAGTTGGGTGTCGGCTTTGTCGGTCTCGGCGAAGGGCATTTCGGTGTTGGCGCCGTAGACGGAGGAGGTGGAGGCCATGAGGAGGTGGTCCACCTTCAGGCGGCGGGCGGCTTCCATGACGTTGAAGGAGCCGATGACGTTGGCGTCGAGATAGGCGCGGGGGTTTTCGATGGAGTAGCGGACGCCGGCCTGGGCGGCGAGGTGGACGATGACCTCGGGGGCGAAGGCGTCGAAGGTGGTGTCGAGGGTTTGGCGGTCTTCGAGCAGG
>CANGHD010000117.1 GCA_947453525.1 Paracoccaceae bacterium
CCGTCGCGCTGACCCTAAGCGCCGAGGCTGAGTGACCAGCCAAGATCTTGTCTTCGCTGACATTTTCGTTCGCAAAGAACCGATAGGCCGCCGTCGTATTCGCCCAGTCCTGGAACGCCGTGGGCAGGGATTTCGCAGGGCGCTCGCCCAGAGAGGCAAGCATCGCTCCCAACCGCCGGTTCAGGCGCAGATCGCCCAGATCACATCCCGCCGTCTCATCCTCCGCCCAACTTCCCATGCCAGCACCCCATCCGTTGAGATGCCAGAGAACGGATCATGACGGAGTCCCATGCGTCAATCCCAAACATAGCCCCACAAACGCCATGCGCCGCACCTTGTGGGTCACGTCAAGCCGCTCTGGCTCAAGACAAGATACAGGCGCCTGCGCGGTGCAGCAAAACCCGCCATCGTCGCCGTCACGAGACATACAACCGACGTCGCAATTTGAAGTGTCAAAGCCAATCGCAAGGCGGCGTGGGTCCAAAAAAGAGGTTCGCCGGAATGTTTCATTCCGGCGAACCATTGCTGTGCCTTCTGTCGTCAGAGAAGGAAGTCTACCGAGGCAACGGAGTGCACGTTGGTCATCATGCCGATCTCGAAGTCGGCGATCCGATCCCCGTTGTTGTCACCCGACACTGTCAGCCCGGTTGCCGTGACGGTGTACCAGATGGAGTTCGCGGTCGCCGTCGTGCCGGCAAAGTTGAACGCCTGATCGCCGGCAAGCGCAGTGTTTGCGTCAATCAGATGCAGGTCGATGTCGTCGATGCCCGAGACGAAGTCGTAGATGACGTCCCGGCCCGTGCCCTTCACGCTATCGCCGATGGCGTTGAACACGAACACGTCGGTGACGCTGTCTGCGCCA
The DNA here is from genome assembly GCA_947453525.1 of Paracoccaceae bacterium. Classification (GTDB taxonomy): domain Bacteria; phylum Pseudomonadota; class Alphaproteobacteria; order Rhodobacterales; family Rhodobacteraceae; genus Stagnihabitans. The sequence continues at coordinate 863 of CANGHD010000117.1, forward strand.
CCGTAAAGCATATCCGTTCCGGCACCGCCCACCAACGTGTCTGCATTATCGCCGCCCCACAGGCTGTTCTTGCCCGCGTTGCCGGTCAGGTAGTTGTCCAGCTCGTTGCCTGTGCCATTGATGGCCGAGCTGCCCGTCAGCGTCAGGTTTTCGATGTTGTTGTTGGCCGCGAGGACAAAGCTTGCCGAGCTCAGCACCAGATCGGTGCCACCACCAGCGCTGACCTCGATGATCGTATCGCCACCATCGGTGATGAAGGTGTCGTTGCCATCACCACCATAAAGGGTGTCGCTGCCAGTCCCGCCGTTCAAGACGTTGTCGCCGGTGTTGCCTGTGATGACGTTGTTCAACGAGTTGCCGGTTCCGTTGAGATTGGCAGTCCAGGTCAGTTGCAAGTTCTCGAGGTTGGCCCCGAGGGTGTAGTTCACCGAGGTGATCACCGAGTCGGTGCCCCCCGATGCAAGTTCCGTTACAACCACGCCGGTGTTGTAAACGTAATAGAAGTCGTCACCGACCCCGCCAATGAGGGTGTCTGCCCCCCCCCCATCACTGCTGAGAGTATCATTGCCCGCATCACCGGTGATGACGTTTGCGGCGGCGTCGCCCACAAGGAAGTCATTGTAAGCCGTTCCACGCAGGTTCTCGATCGACGTGAACGAGTCGCCAAGGGCGTCACCAGATCCGGTTGTGCCATCCATGTGCACGGTTACGGCAGCGCCAGAGGTCGAGTAGTCAGCGGTATCGATGCCATCCCCGCCATTCAGAACGTCCGCTCCAGCGCCCCCGATCAGGGTGTCGTTGCCGGCCAGACCGTAGAGGATGTCGTCTCCGGCGTCACCCGACAGGATGTTGTTGCCCAAATTGCCGGTCAAGACGTTGGCAACACCGCTGCCCGTACCGTTGAGGGCCGCACTGCCGGTCAGGGTCAGGTTTTCAAGGTTGGTCCCAAGAAGGGAATAGGAAACCGAGCTTTGCACTGTATCGGTGCCGCCGCTGCTCAGCTCCGTGATCGTATCGCCGCCGTCGGTGACGTAGGTGTCGTTTCCGGTACCGCCAATCAGCGTATCTGCCCCGGTCATGCCGTTCAACACGTTGTTGCCCGTACCGCCCGTGATGATGTTGTTCAACGCGTTGCCGGTCCCGTCGATCGTGCCGCCGGCCAGGGTCAGGTTTTCAAGGTTCGCAGCCAAGGTATAGCTGGCACTGGCGATGACCGTATCGGTGCCTTCGGCCGCCTTTTCCGTCACGACATCACCCACGTTGTCCACGTAATAGGTGTCGTTGCCCGCGCCGCCGATCAGGGTATCGGCACCGACGCGACCGTCCAGCACGTCATCGCCCGCATCGCCCGTCATCGTGTTGGCAGCGGAACTGCCAACCAGCGTGTCGGCAAAAGCCGTTCCGCGGACGTTCTCGATATCGACCAGAACTTCTGCGCCGGTGCCATCGAGATAGACGGTCACACCCGCGAGCGTGCCGGAATAATCCGCCAGGTCCGTGCCCAAACCGCCGTTCATGTAGTCGTCTCCGGCGCCGCCGAAGAAGCTGTCGTTGCCATCGCCGCCGACGAGGCTGTCGTTTCCGGCGCCGCCGTTGAGGATGTCGTTGCCAAGACCGCCGTAAAGGCTGTCGTTGCCGTCAAGACCCGACAGGGTGTTGTTCGCATCGTTGCCGATCAGAACGTTGTCCCAGAGGTTTCCGGTGCCGTTCAGTGCAGCGCTGCCCGTCAGGGTCAGGTTTTCAAGTGTGACACCCAGCACGTAGGTGAGCGAGCTGATGACCGTGTCCGTCCCCTGTCCCGCAACCTCGGTGACCACATCGCTCAGCGTGTTGATGACATAGGTGTCATTGCCAAGCCCGCCCGTCATGGTGTCATTGCCCAAGCCGCCGTCCAGCGTGTCGTTGCCGGCCCCGCCGATCAGCGTGTTGGCAAGGTCATCGCCGGTCAGCGAGTCGTTATAGGCAGAGCCGATCACGGTCTCGATCGCTGTCAGCGTATCGCCGGCAGCGTCTCCTCCGGTTCCGGTTCCGGTCGCCAGATTGACAACCACGGCAAGGCCAGATGCGGAATAGTCCGCAATATCAATGCCGGCCCCGCCATCCAGAACGTCTGCTTCAACGCCCCCGATCAGGATGTCGTTGCCGTCCCCGCCAGCCAGACTGTCGTTGCCCGTGCCGCCGAGGAGGTAGTCGTTGCCGGCCCCGCCAGCCAGGCTGTCCGCGTTGGCGCCGCCGTCCAGCGTGTCGTTGCCGACCCCGCCATCCAGACTGTCTGCGTCGTTTTGCCCGCTGAGCGCATCGTTGCCAGCACCGCCGTAGAGGCTGTCGTTCCCGTTGTTACCCAGCAGGATGTTGTTCGCAGAGTTGCCGGTCAAGATGTTGTCAGAATAGTTGCCCGTGCCGTCAAGGGCCAGATTGCCCGTCAGGGTCAGGTTTTCAATGAAGGCACCCAAGCTGTAGGTGACCGAGCTTTGCACCGTATCGGTGCCTTCGCCGGAGTTTTCAGTGATCGAGTCGCCGCCATCGGTGATGTAGGTGTCGTCGCCCCGACCACCCCACAATACGTCGGTGCCGCCCGCGCCGTTCAAGACGTTGGCGCCATCGTTGCCAATGATGTAGTTGTCTCCGGCGTTGCCGGTGCCATTGATGTCCGCAGCGCCCGTGAGCTCCAGGTTTTCAAGATTGGCACGCAAAGTAAAGCTGCCCGAGCTCTTCACCTGATCGTGAGAACCATCGGTGGCAAGGGTTTCAATGATCGTGTCATCGCCATCGGTGATGTAGAGGTCGTCACCAGAACCGCCATACAGCGTATCGACACCGCCGCCGCCGAACAACGTGTCATCGCCAGCCATGCCCTTGAGCACGTTGTTGCCGATGTTACCCGTCAAAACGTTGTTCTGCGAGTTGCCGTTGCCATTGATCGCGTCGCTGCCCGTCAGGGTCAACTTCTCGACTTGATCGCTGAGGCCATAGGTGACCGAGCTTTGGACGAGGTCAGTGCCGCCACTGGTCAGCTCCGTCACAACGTCGTTGATATTGTCGACCACAAAGGTGTCGTCGCCGGTGCCGCCGTAAAGCGTGTCGGCACCATACCCGCCGTCCAGGGTATCATTGCCGGCACCGCCATAGATGACGTTGTCCGCCGAATTCCCGGTGATCACGTTGTCAAGCGTGTTGCCGGTCCCAGCCACCGCCGTAGAACCTGTCAGGGTCAGGTTCTCTACGTAAGTACGCTGAACCAAAGACAGATCGTAAGAATCCGAGCTGCGCACCGTGTCGGTGCCTTCGCCTGCCAGCTCAACCACAGCTTCGGTGCTATCGTCTACGATATAAATATCGTCGCCAGTGCCACCGGTAAGGCTGTCGATACCAATGCCGCCATCTAGCGTGTCAGAGCCGTCCCCGCCGTACAGCTTGTCGTCATCCACGCCACCAAAGATCGAATCGTTGCCGGCATCGCCGTACAGAGAGTCAAATCCGGTGCCGCCGTAAACTGTGTCACTGTCATCGCCGCCGTAGATCTTGTCGTCATCGGCACCACCGAGCAGAGAGTCCCGGCCTGCATCACCGTGGAGAAGGTTCAAACCGGAGCCACCGTCGATGGTATCATCGCCGTTGTTACCGTGTACCAAGTCGTCGTCGTTGCCGCCAAGTACGGAATCGTTGCCGTCGTTGCCGTTGATGGTGTCGTTGCCGTCGCCGCCGGTAAGCGTGTCGTCGCCAACACCGGCATTCAGGCTGTCAGCACCATCGCCGCCGTCAAGCACGCTCGAACCCGCGCCGCCATAGAGTTTGTCGTCATCAGCGCCGCCGTACAACGTGTCGTGGCCAGAAACGCCGCCATACAAAGTGTCGAAGCCGTCAAGGCCCGAAAGAACGTTGTCCCCAGGGTTACCCATCAGGATGTTGTCAGAAGCGTTGCCGGTGCCACTCAATCCAAGGGCGCCGCCATCAAGCCTCAGATTCTCGATGTCCGCGCCCAGAACATAGCTGATCGTACTACGGACGGTGTCGGTGCCACTTGCATCAACGACCACGTCGCCGATGTTGTCGACATAATAGGTGTCGTCGCCGGCGTCGCCATCCATGGAGTCGGCACCCGCGCCGCCATCCAGCATGTCGTTGTCATTCCCGCCATAAAGCGAGTCAGCCCCTGCGCCGCCATACAGTTGGTCGTTCCCGTCAAGGCCATAAAGACTGTTATCCGCGGAGTTGCCCCACAGGGTGTTGTCAAGCAGGTTGCCGGTGCCATCAATCGCCGCTGTGCCGTCCACCAGGGTCAGAATTTCCACCCCGTTGGCGTTACCGCTCATATCGTAGGACACGGACGTGTAAATATGGTCAGCAGTGCCTGCATTGGCCGTGCTGTCTTGCACGTCGTCATTCGCATCGTCGACGATGAACGTGTCATTGCCGGTACCGCCAACCATGGTGTCGGCGCCGGTGCCACCGTCCAGCGAGTCGTCGCCAGAACCGCCGGTCAGCGAGTCGTCTCCTGCGTAACCCAAAAGAATGTCGTTGCCAGCGCCACCGTCCAGCGTGTCAAATCCATCGAGACCTTCGATAAGGTCGTCGCCGCTCGTACCAGTTATTGAAATGCCCACGTCGCTTCTCCCTTGAGTTTGTCCAGACCAGCGCTTCGACGACAACCGCTCGGCTTTGTTCCAAAGAATCTCAGACCGGTCGCAGTCCCGGCCGTCGAAGGCCGCACCCGGCTACGGATACCCGCTGCCTGCGAAATCGGTCAAGTTTGGTAGAAGATAGGTATTTGTATCTAAAGGATTTTCAGAGACTATCGAAGGATCGTCGCACGACCTAAGTTGCGCGACTGAGCGTGATGGCTGGGCTGCAGACCCCTAGATTTTTCAAGCCACGACATGACCGTGGCGGCGAGAGTGGCGGCGGAGCGGAAAGCGCTGGCGGATAGGTCGTAGCGCGTGGCGCTGCCTCAGCAGCCTCAGACATTGCATTCATTCGCCGGGAAAACAGTCCCCGGACTGTTTTCTGGCCCGGTGCAAATTTCGACGCGGCTTCGGCGGTGGTATCCACTCCATCCTCGCCACAATGCGCGACCCAGGTTTTTCGACGCCCGCCGCCGCGTCACGGGACGCGGCATCGTCCGCCATTGGTCCGAGGACAATGCCGGGTGCCCCGGCGCCATGGGCGTTCCAAGGCCTGGCATTCTTGCGAGGGGGAATGACGGCGGCAGCGCCACGTTCGGCAATTGCATTCTGGCCCTTGCGCGTGTCGTAGGCACCGTCAGCCGTAACGCTGGCAATCTCTTGGTCGGACGGGACCGGGTTGCGCCGTTCGGGCAACATGGGGGCGCCGCCCACGTCCCTGCTGGTGACCTCAACCGCTCGAACCTCCAGCGTTTGCGCGTCGACCGGCCAACGCCAAGGTTAGGGCAAGGTTGGATGGCATGAACCGCCTGACAGGATACGCCGCGCAAGGCATTTCCGGGTGCTACAAGAGCAAGACGACGCAGAATGTTGCGTCCCTAAAAAGGCACTAAGAAGGGCTTCAGACGAAAAATCGTCAATTCGGAGGAAAGGCGACAATCAGGTCCAAGAATTTTCTCAATACATCAACGCGCTATTGAGAATCATTGGCGGAGAGGGTGGGATTCGAACCCACGGTGGGCTTGCACCCACTCCGGTTTTCGAGACCGGCGCGATCGACCACTCCGCCACCTCTCCGTGTCTTGGGTCGTAAGTTCGGCGGGGTTTAGCGGCAGGGCGGGGCAAGGGCAAGACGGAAAATGCACCGTGCAAGGGATTAATATCCCGCGTCTATCCCAGCATCTGACGCTTGACTCTGCCCGGCCGTTCGGGGCATATGCGCCATCCCGAATTGTCATCTGGCAGCGCGGGGTTTTTGACATGTCGCCCCAGTGGCGCGCCGTTCGAAGGCGGGGAAACCCGTCAACGCCCGACACCGTGACAACGGGGCAGGGGGCCGAAGAACGCGGAGAGAGAGAAGGAAGACAGATGTTCGCGGTCCTCAAGACCGGTGGCAAGCAATACAAAGTGCAGGCGGGTGACGTTCTGCGCGTTGAAAAGCTGGCCGCCATTGCTGGTGAAAAGATCCAGTTCAATGAAATTCTGATGGTGGGCGGCGAGACCCTGACCATCGGCTCGCCCATGGTGGCCGGTGCTGCGGTTCAGGCCGACGTGATCGACCAGATCAAGGGTGAAAAGACGATCCACTTCGTCAAGCGTCGCCGCAAGCACTCGTCGCAACGCACCAAGGGCCACCGTCAGCAGTGGACTCTGGTCCGCGTGACCGAAGTTCTGGCCTCGGGCGCTGAAACCACCGGCGTCGCCGCTGCAACTGGCACCGCCATTGCACGCCGCGCGGCCCACAACGCTGCTGCACAGGAGTAATCCCACATGGCACACAAGAAAGCAGGCGGCTCATCCCGCAACGGTCGTGACTCCGCCGGTCGGCGTCTGGGCGTGAAACTGTTCGGCGGCCAGGTGGCCATTCCGGGCAATATCATCTGCCGTCAGCGCGGAACCACCTGGTTCCCCGGTGAAGGCGTTGGCATGGGCACCGATCACACGATCTTCGCGGTTGTCGAAGGTAAAGTGACCTTCAAAAAAGGCATGAAGGGTCGCACCTTTATTTCGGTCCTCCCGGTGGCCGAGGCTGCCGAGTAAGCCGAACCTTTACAAATCGCTTGTAAACGGGGGTCGGCTGAAAAGCCGGCCCCTGGCGCATTTTCGGGGTTCTGGTCCGGATCGGGAAATGGGAGGAGTTTATTTTAATGGGCAGTTTTCAGCGCCCCATGCGCTTCAAGGAGGAAGCCATGACTTTGAATATCGTGTCGCTTGATGTGACGGCGCAGCCCGCTTTGGCGGAGATTGCGGCCGGCCGTTTCCTGCTGCGTCCGGTGCGGCGGTCTGACATGGGCCTTTTCTCGATGTATGCCGGGGATCGGCGCGTGGCCGAGGCGACGCAGTCCATTCCCCATCCCCTGCCGCCCGGCGCGTCCGAGGCCTATGTGGCACGCGCCATGAAACATGGCGGGGCCGAGGATATCTGGGCGATCGACGGCACTGCCGCCGGTCTGGCCGAGGTGCTGGGTGTCATCAGCCTCAAGCGCATGGACGAATCCAAGTGGAATCGCGGCCAGTCCGAGATCGGCTATTGGGTTGCGCCCGCCTTCTGGAACACCGGGATCGCCTCGGAAGCCGTCCGTGCCTTGGTGGCCGCCAACCCGCAAAAGAACCGCACGATCTTTGCCGAGGTGTTTCAGGATAACCCGGGCTCGGCCCGCGTGTTGACCAATGCCGGGTTTGAATATCTGGGCGATGCCGAAAGCTTTTCGGTGGCGCGCAATGCCCGCGTGCCGACCTGGACCTATATCCGCAAACTCGCCTGACATGATCCGCGCCGCCTTTCAGACGGCGCGGCTTCACCTGCGTCCGGTTGCGGCGCAGGACGAGGCGGATGTGGTGGCAGGGCTGAATGACCTTGCCGTCAGCGGCTGGCTGGCGGTCGTGCCCTATCCCTACGATCCCGCCGATTTCCATGTCTTCCTGCACGACATAGCCAAGCCCGGCGCCACCTTCGCCATCGCGGATGCTGCCGGCTTCGTGGGCATCATCGGTTTGGAGACGTCCGGCCCTGCTGCGGCCCCCGGTTCTGGCCCCCTGAAGCTCGGCTACTGGCTGGCCCCGCGCGCCCATGGCAAGGGCTATGCAACCGAGGCCGCTCGGGGTGTTCTGGCCATGCACTTTGCCCAAAGCTCCGATCCGGTTGCCTCTGGCTATTTCGAGGGCAACGCACCCTCCGCCAATGTTCTGCGCAAGCTTGGCTTTGTCGAGACGGGCAGGGGCGACTTGCCCTGCCGCGCCCTGAACCGCACCCGCCCGCATGTCGACCTGACCTTGACTCCTGAGGCGTTTGCCACGGCTTCTGCCAGCCCCCAGGTCAGGGCGTGCACAGACCCTCGGTAGGGTGCGTGATCTCACGCACCGCTCCTGCCCCCGCTCATTTTGACCGAAAATCGTGGGCTAGCCTCCCGAAACGCACCAATGCGTTAACGCCCTTCTGTCTCTACGCGCGTAGAGACAGAAGGAAGACGCAAGGAAGACGGGAAAAAGACCGCCAGATTCCCGCCAGCCCCAAGGGTTAATCCAGCGGCCGCAGCGACGGACCCGGTGCCGCCAGCAGCAGCGCCAATGCCTCGACCTGTCGGGCCACGGCGGCTTTCAGCGCCTCGATCGTCATCTCCTCAAGCTTCACGAATTCGATGAACATCTGGTTGAGCGTGTTGAAGATCACCTGTCCCAAGGCCACCGCATCGACATCGCCCCGTGCCAATCCCCTGCGCTGCAACTCGGCCACCAAGGCGCAGACCTGATCCGTCAAACTGCGGTCAAGTGCCGTGAAACGCTGCGAAAACGGCGTCTCCGCCGCCTGAATCGTCAGCGCCATGGCCGTGCGCCACAACTCTTTGGTCAGGTAGGTGTTGGAGTGGTCATAGTAGCCCCCGATCAGCAGATTGAGCGCCTCTGCGATATCGGCAGGCGGGGATTTGACCACCGCCACACCCTGTTCCAGCACTTCCTCCACCTCCAGCGTCACAAGTGCCAGCAGCAAATCTCCCTTGTTTTCGAAGTAGTTATACAAGGTTCCCACCGAAACCTCTGCCGCCGCCGCAATGTCTTCGGTGCGCACCGCGTCATAGCCCGCCTCACGGAACAAAAGCAAAGCGGCATCAAGGATGCGCTCATGTCTTAGGCGTTTCTGGCGGGCGCGCAGGCCGGTCATGCAGGTCCCTCGGGTTTCCAGAATTTTGACATTGACTTTAAATTTGAGCGAACTCAATAATTTTCTGCAGACCCTGCCAATGCCCATCCCGACCAATGCCCGACAGAGGCGCCCCCAACTGGAGAGACCCATGGCCCGGAAATCCCTGACCGCCCTTGCCCTGCTGCTTGCCACCCCGGCTTTCGCCGAAGACACGCTGAACGCCTTGGTCTGGTGTGATCACACCGACCCGGCCTTGATCGAACCCTTTGAAAAGGCTCACAATGTCAAGGTGAACCTCAAGGAGTTCGAAGGCACCGCCGCAGGCCTCGCCATCCTCGACCAAAGCCAACCGGGCGACTGGGACGTCATGGTGATCGATTCCGTCGACGTCCGCCGCGCGGTCGAGGCCGGCAAACTGGCCGAACTGCCCGCGGACAAGCTGCCGACAGCGGATTTCTTCCCCGATCTGGTCATGGCCAACAACAACACGGTGGACGGCAAGACCTATGCCGTGACCGAGAAATTTGGTTACAATACAATATCTTACGACAAGACCAAGGTCGACCCCAAGGACATGGAGGACATGGCCGCCCTGACCTCGGGCAAATATGACGGCAAAATCGGCATCTATGACTATTACCTGCCGGTGCTGGGACTGGTGGCGTTGGGGCAGGGAATCAAGACCGCCGACCTGAACGCCGAGACCCTGCCGAAACTGGCTGAACCCCTTGCAGCGCTTAGGAAATCGGCCAAGCAGGTGTCGGACGTGGTGTCCTCGCAAACCGCCCTTGCGACCGGCGATGTCGACATCGTGGTTGGCGGCGGCGAGTGGCTGACGGCCGTTCTGGCCAAGGACAACCCCAACCTCGACTGGACGATCCCGAAACAAGGCGGCCTGCGCTGGTCGCAGTCGATTGCCGAAGTGGCGGGCACCAAAAAGGCCGATCTGGCCCTTGAATTCATTCAATATATTGTCTCGCCGGAGGGTCAGGCCGCCTTGGCGCAATCCTCGTGCTACTGGGGCATGCCCGCAAACCAGAAGGCCGGCGACCTCCTCTCGCCCGAGGCCAAGGCCGTGCTGCGCTGGGACCAACAGCCCGATTACATCGCCCGCTCGCAGCTTTACCCCATTCCCGATGCGGCCACCGATGCCAAGATGCAGGACATGTGGACTGCGATGCTGAACCAGTGAGCATCGCGTCCGCAGAACGCAAACTCGGCTGGGGCCTGCTGGCCCCGGCTTTGCTATGGACCGCCGCCTTCTTCGTCGTGCCCTTCCTCGCCATGCTGGCCCTTTCCTTCGCCCATATGGAGGGCAGGGCGGTCGTGCAGGGCTTCGACGCCGGCAACTACATCCGCGCCTTCACGGACTGGAGCCAGTTGAAGGCGCTGATCAACTCGGTCGAGATTACCGTGACCGTGACCGTGATTTCGGTCGTGCTGGCATGGCCCTTGGCCGCCATTATTGCATGGCAGGTTCCGGCGCGATTTCAACGGCTTGCGCTGTTGATGGCGGTGCTGCCATTCTGGACGTCCTATGTCGTGCGATCCTATTCGTGGCTTCTCGTCTTGGGCAAGAACGGCGTGATCAACAAGGCGCTGATGGGGATCGGTGTGATCTCCGAGCCTCTTGCCCTCGCCTCCACCCGCACCGCCACGGTGATCGGTTTCGTGCATTTCTTCGTCATGCTCTTGACGCTGACGATCTACGCCAACCTGATCCAACTGTCGCCCAACTACGCCCGCGCAGCCCAAGACCTCGGTGCCAGCCGCTGGGCGACCTTCGTCCACGTGATCCTGCCCCTGACGCTTCCGGGTGTGATCACAGGGGCCTTCGTCACCTTCGTCCTTTGCATCGGTGACTACATCACGCCGCAAATCCTCGGCGGGAATACGGAATTGACCCTGCCGCAACTGATCATGCTGCAAATGGGCCGCAGCGGGAACTTCCCGATGGCCTCGGCCCTGTCGGTGGTGCTGATGGGAGTCGTCACCGTGGCCTATGCCGCCTGCAGCCGCTGGCTGAGACTGGACCGGCTATGAAACTGCTCGGTTGGGTCTATCTGGCGCTTGGCTATGCCTTCGTCTTCCTGCCGGTGGTCGTGCTGGTCGTCTTCTCGTTCCAAGACGGACGCCTGCCGGTGCCACCGTTCCAAGGCTTCTCGCTGCAATGGTATGAGAAAATCCTCAGCGATTCCGGCCTGATGACTGCTTTGTGGCATTCCGCCTTGGTGGCCTTCATCTCCTCTGGCCTTGCCCTGCTGATGGGGTTTCTTGCCGCCCATGCGCTTGCCCGGGTTCGCCTGCCGGGGTCCGTCCTGATGCGCGGCCTGCTGATCGCGCCCATGACCGTCAGCTACCTGATCATCGCTTTGGGCCTGCTGACCACATTCAACCAGACCGGCATCAAGCTCTCGCTGATCACCGCTGGC
>CANGHD010000118.1 GCA_947453525.1 Paracoccaceae bacterium
AGCGACATACGCCGGATCACGTTCAAAAGTTCCATGTTGATCACTCCATTGCCCCCCGCGGCGCGATGCCTTGGGGGAAGGGTCACATGGGTCAATTCTCAATGGAAATTACGCGCCCAAATGGGTCACTTCTGGGTGGAACTCAACAGCGATAGACCTCCATCAGCGCGTCGCGATCTTCCGACAAAGGTGCTGCAGCCGCTTCGCCAAGACAGAGCCGGACCGCTTCAAACGCCGTGGCGAAAGTCTTGCCGGTTCCGGGTGGGCCGTACAGGATCAGGTTGGTGGCAGAGGGCGCTGCGGCTTGGGAAACTTCGGTCACGGTGTCCACCTCTGTTCGCGATGCAAGGCTATAAGTGAAGATGGTTGTGCTGCTGGGGTTGGGTTTGGTGTCGGTGGGCGGCGGTACCTTGGCCAGAAGCTGAAACTTCTCGCCGCCCAGCGCCTGACAGATGTTCGCGAAAACGTCCTTCAGCCCGACAGCTGCGGCAAGATCACCCGAGCGGATCGCAACTTCCCGGTCTCCGCGCTCCCTTGCGGGCTCTATGAAGTAGATCAGCGCGCATTACCGGCATAGTCCGAAACCAGCACGGTCACGGTGCCATTCAACGCCTCAATCCGCGAGGTTACCCGATCATAGGTGCCGTCGCCGTTCACATCCAGTTGCGTCTGAGAGGTCTTGCCGTCATCGCTGACAGCTGTAACCGACTGCACGCGCAGCCCGCCAAATGCATTGCGCAATTCCAACAAGGTTGACTTGCCGCCATCGACCAGAAGCGTGGTCGTACTGGTCTGGGTGAGATCAAAATCACCATCGCCGTCCGCGTCCATTTCTGCCGCGACAACCCAGCCATCATCGCTTGTGGTCGTCCGAATTTGCGACAATAGGGCACCGGAACCAGAGCGTTCTTGTGCAGTTTCCACCCGAGAGCCGTTCGAATTCCAGGCCGTGGTGCTGTCGCTGACGTGATCGATGACCCCATCGCCATCCGCGTCGGTTTGCACAGTCACCTGCAGCTTGTCATCGCTGACCGTGGTCACAGAAGAACTGCGTAGAGATCCATCATTGTTCTTCGTCTGAACTGTCCGTACCTGACTCCCATTGGCGGCCAATACCGTTGTTTCGGTCAGCGTCATATCAATGATGCCATCACCATTTATATCTGTCGTGGTTGACGCGACCAGGCCATTGGCGCTGATGGAACTGATTGTCCTTTGCGCCAAATCCCCATCGGCATAGAAAATGCTCTTGGTGACCACCAAGGTGCCATTGGTGGCGGTCATGGAACTCGTCACGGAATCTGTGGCACCATCGCCATTTCTATCGATAGTGACTGTCTCACTCAGCCGATTGGCGTTCTCAAACGTGGTGCTGCGGCCCAGAAGGGTCGTGCCATTGCCCGCATAGCTCGAAACCGTATGGGTTGAACTGCCGTCCACCCCTCGCACTTGAACTTCAACCGTCTTGCCATCCCAGGTCCCATTGCCATCGATGTCACGCCACGTCGTCACTGTAAGCCCATCAGCGCTCGTCGTGATCAGTTCTTTGTGGTTGAGGCTGGCGTTCTGATTGTTTGTTGTTACCGTTTCGGTTGACGTCAAATCTGCGTTCTTCACCGTGACATCGGAAACCGATACATCTGTGTCGCCATCGCCGTCAGCATCAATAACTCGGCTGCGGGTCAAGCCGTCTTCACTGGCGGTGTCGGTCTGTTTGGCGCTGAAACTGCCATCGCCATTCCGGTCATAACTCACAGTCGTGCGCAGATGAGTCGTGGCATTGACCACGACTGACATTGTCAGGTCGGTTGCGTCAAACACCCCATTCTGGTTCTGATCAATCCAAATCTCGGCGCTCACCTTGTCCGCGCCCAGCGTTTCCTTCGTCATTCCATAGATCGAGCCATCGGTGTTCGTCTGCGTGACCGTATGGGTGCGGTTCCCGCTGGCATCAATCACCGTAGCATCGATAGTGGTTCGGTCAAAATCGGCGTCACCATCAAGTTTAGAGATGATGGTTTTGGTCAGCCCATCCGCAGAAATCGTCGCATTCTGCTGGGTTCGCATCGAGTTGTCACCATTGCGCACCCATGACTTTGACGTCATTCCGCCGCCTGCAACCAGCGTGGTCTGCTCTTCAAACCGCGTATCAGTATCGCCGTCGCCATCCTGATCAAGATAGGTGTTCTTGCTGCGCGTATCGGCACTCACCACTTCGGTTTCGCGGCTGCGCAGACTGCCATCCTGATTGGTAAGCGTGATTGTTTCTGTCCGCGTTCCGGCAATATCTTCGCTGATCGTATGGGTTGTGGTCAAATCTGCGGACCCGAGGCCATCAATATTGGCCGCCAGGCTGCGTGTTGCGCCATCGGCTGAAACGGTTTCTGTCGAAGACCTTATCACCGTGCCGTTCTGTGCCAGATCAGAAACGACCGTGGTCCTCACCCCTGCCACGGATGTGGTATGTGCCTCTGTCTGGTCGAACCAGCCACCGCCAGTGCTGTCACGCTGGATCGTCACAGTCTTGCCATCGGCGCTTGTGGTGGTGACAATCCTGCTGAGGGTCACTGCCGTCGCGGCATCAGCGCCGCGCGCATTGATCAGCGTCTCGGTCTTGCTGCCACCGGCGTTGGTGACCGTGGTCAGGCTTTGGCGCTGATCGACCACACCATCACCGTTGGTATCATAAGTGTTGGTGACAGAACTGCCATCCGCACTGGTGACCGAGCGCATGACGAAGCTTATCTCGCCATCGGCCGCATAGCCTGTGCTTGTCACTGTACGGTTGCCGGAAGCATCGGTTGTGGGCGTCTGAACCACCCGATGGCCCTGTTCTTCGGCCATCAGTGTCGTGTTGGCCGCAATTCCCGTGGTGCCATTGCTGCGGGTAAACCTGCTTTGGCCATTGATAACCGAACCATCCGGCAGAACGATCCTTGTGGCATCCGGCTTGAGGTTTATCTCGGTGATGCCCAGCTGCGCCAGCGTCTTTACCTCAGTGGAGCCGTCCGCCTTCGTCACGAGCACCTTGAAATCGGCGAACTTCGCATCGGCGCTTGTCAGTTTTCCATCGCCGTTGGAATCGAAGGCACCCCGCAGGGCCTGCATGTCGTCATCTGCCGTTGCATCCCATTCCGTGAAGACATATTCCCGCTTCTCGGAAAGCTTGCCGTCGCCGTTCACATCATAGAACAGTACGCCGTCGCCTTCCGCTGCCCATGCCGTATGATGCAGCAGGCCGTCGCCGCCTGAATCCACGAACATCGTTGATTTGACCAGGTCGTCAATTTCGATGCCGTTGCCGTTCAGGTCGAGCAGAACCGGTTGCGGGCCGTCATAGCCGGGGTCAAGCGGGTCTTGATGGGTTTTGCTTTCGATATGAGGCTGGGAACCGCCCGAAATAGCCTCGGCTTTGGCGATTTGTTCGGCGGTCGATTTACCCGAACCTGTTGTGCCATTACTTGAACTCGTTGTACCAACATTATCATTTTCATGGCGATCCGCCCAGCTATCTTGGATCGGGCGGCCAGCAGGCCCGCCGCTGTCGCCTTTTGCTCTGGCCGCAGCCTGCTCTTGCTGCACCCGCATGTGGTGTTCGTAGTCTTGGATTTTAGTTTGGAGGGTAACTTGGGAGGTTAAATCCAATTCACTCCCGGAACCGCCCAGCAACCCACCGACCGGAATTTTGCCGCCGTGAAGGATGTATGTGAGTTCCGCAACACGAGTAAATTCACTCCACAACTCGTTCAGTTCACTTTTTGCGGCTTCAACCCGGTTCTCAATCTGAACAGCCAAAGGATGGGCTAAACCCCTGACGAGTTGAGCGCTCCCATGCCCGAAGGTACCGGGAACCTCGGTTCGATCAACGCGCTCCAAAGTACCACCAAGCAGTCCCACCCCGTTAGCTGATGCAGGCGCCGACCGTTGCCCAAGGCTGGTCACCAGCCAATTGAAAATCCCGTCAGTTTCGGAATCAATGTAGTGGACATTCGCGACACTATTCACGCCAATTAGAGACAGCATACTACCAAGAATTCCATAGGCACCAGGTGCGTCGAACGCAAAACCCTCGCCTCCCAGCGCCTTCACATTTCCGGCCGTCGTATCCCCACCCAGCGAATGCCCTGTTTGGAAAACGGTTACGGTTTCGCATCCGACGTCATGGGCTTTTACCGTTCCAATCTTGGTGAGCTCAATCGAGTCGATAACCTGACTGTTCGATCCACCCAAGAGCAGATTACCATCTTGGAAAAGGTCTAGGATTGACGAAGGATTGGTTCCGGCGTTTGCAACGACTATTGTACAGTCTCTTTGACTGAGCGCGACGAAACCGTCGTAACCGCTCAAGTTGCCGTGGGAGGTAGCGATTACGGCATAGTTGGGGGCAAAGTCGAACGTCGTGCCAACCGTCACATCGTTGGAATATGCGCCGTCCGCGAATTCGCCCATTACCTTTATATCAGCCATCTAATTCCCCAGTTCCGTTCTGCTACAGATATTTCCATCCCGGTCAATGTTTAGAATAGCAATCCGAAATGGAGTTTCTCTGTCATGATAGTCCTTCGGAATAACGGAGAGTCTTCCTTGAGGCCCAAGATACTCCAAAGTCAGGCTTCCAAACGTGCATCCAGGTGGATTGCCCCTGCTCGATAAGCACAATTGATACGTATATCCCCAACTAGTTCCGCGAACGCGGCAAAACCCGAAGCCAGGTTCGACCAAAATCGGATAGTGATGCGACTTCAGAAATGCTCTTAACCTCGCGTTGTCGTGAATGACGGAATATTGCAGGTGTGCAAGAAACAGCTGCTCGGCGACAATTGCACCGACGAAAAGCCCGACCAGAGCAAATAGAATCCGACTCTTCGTCTTCATGTTGTTTGATTGCCTCGTAGTTCTACATTGAAAACCGTGCCAGCCGGGTTGTGCAATTCGGAAAAGTTCCCATTGCCAGGCTCGAGCCGCATCATTTCTCTATCTCACGACACGAATAGCGCCATGCGCAACCGCCATAACATTCGATGAACAACAGTTAACAGACTTCGGCGTGCAACCCGAAGCTTGCCAAAATCTACTTCCGTTCCACAAGGTTAACACTCCCTCATCTCCGCGTGCGTAGATACGGGAGGAAGACAGTAGGAAGACGCATTCAAGACACATTCCTCCGCGCCACCCCGCCCATTGTGAAGGTCGTCTGCCCAGTGATCTGCGAGCCATCGGCAAAGGTGATCAACGTCGCGTCGGTCTTGAGGGTGATCTCCGTGATGCCCAGCTGCGTCAGCGTCTTCGCTTCGGTGGAGCCGTCCGCCTTTTTCACAAGCACTATGGAATTGATGGACGCCAAATCCACTAAATCCGGATGCGCAAGAGGGCCGGCGACAGCCAGATCCCACCACCCCCTCGCCGCTCCAAAGCCACTCCCCAAAATCTGCCCCCTCAACCCTTTGAAATTAATGACCCTTTGCCCAAACGCTCGGCACCTCCCAAACCCTGCGCGGCACAGCACGCCCGATCCCTTACCAGCCACCAAATCGCCCAATGATTGAATCTGTCAAGCAAATCTTAACATTTCCGATAGTTTGACCCCAACCGTTGCCTTTCCCCAATCCACCCTCACCTTGAAATCTCCCCGTTCGCCCTTTCTCCCGTTAGGGATGATGCGGCTTCGAGCGGGACGATCAAGCAATCGCGCCAAGCGGACTCAGTAAATCCGCCCTGTTCACTTTCGCACCCAGGGCCGCACCTTCGGCATCGCAATCGTCACCTCAACTTCCCTTAGCATCCCGCCTGCCGCCAAACCGTCCCGCACCCAGTCCAACGCCTGCCACCAATCCTCATAGCCGCGCCGGGCGGCAGCGATCTGTTCCGGATGCGGCCGCCAGGTGACCGGGCAAGCAAGAACCTCGACCGAGCGCCACTTGCCGCGCAACAGCACTCGGTCGGTGCCAACCACGATGGTGGACGCCCGCTCGCCGTGCTGGTTGCTTTTCGTTTCCACCGGCACACAGCGCGGGACAACCCCCGGCATCCAGTCCGGCGTCATGCCCGCGCGTGCCAGTTCGGCGACGTAAATTGCCATCCGTTTACCGCCCAAACTGTCGGGCATCCCGGCCAAGGTCGCAGCGACCACCTCCGCATCGGCGCTTGTGTAACTGCCCATCTTGTGCTGCCCGCCGTCGACCTTGCAGCCCAGCGCCCCGCGCTGAAGCAAGACGTATTCCATGCCAAAACCGAAGCCTTCCTCCGACACATCCTTGGGCAAAGGCAGTTCCAGCTGGGCCTTTTCCACTCGGAACGCCCATTCCAGAATCGCCTGCACCCCCAGCGCGCGTTTCACCTTCGTACCGCTTGTGCGCCCGATCCGTCCCTGCATGCTCATGGCAGCATTCCTTCAAAGAGATTCATCTGCGCCGGGCCCTCCGGCGAATCCGCCGGGCGCCAGATCTACGGGCCGCAGGCCATGGGCAGCCGCGAGAGTGCGCCACGCATGCGCTGCTGCCAGAGGGTGAACTCCGTTGCCGAGCAGGCGCAGAGCGCGTGACCGATGGGCCAGCCCATCAACAAGCCGACGAACAGCGGGTTCAACCGCCGCCGCGCCCGGGCTTTCAAGATCCGCCGCGACACGACACGCCCAGACCGGACGGTTACTCACCGCGCAACGCCTTCCAGCAAAAGCAGACCGATGCTCGACACCACGCCCGCAACGGGCACCCAAACCGGGCAGACAAAGACCTGAGCTGGCGGCGAACTCTCTTGGAATTTAATGCGGATCAGGGTGATGTTGATGATCGCGAACAGCACGAGGGTGAAACGGGCTGTCAGGTCGGCCAGCCCGGCCAATGGCACCGCAAGTGCCAATGTCAGGATGGCGCCGACACCTATTGCCCTGGCCAGCAGGGGCGTACCGGTTCGAGAGTTCAGATGCGTCAGAACCTTGGGCAGATTTCCCTGCACCGCCAGCCCGTAAAGCACCCGCGAGATCATGATGGCATGCACGATGATGCCGTTCAGCGTTGCCACGATAGCGATTACGCTCATTGTCTTGAGCGGCATCCCCGTCAGCCGCTCGAACACCAGGGCCAAGGGGGCGCTTGATTGGGCCAACTCGTCAGGTGGCACCGCGACCACCGCCACACAGACCACCAGCGTATAGACAAGCGCGGTCAAGCCGAGTGTCAGGAACAGCGCCCAAGGCAAGGTGCGTGACGGGTTCTTCATTTCCTCGGCCACATTGACCAGATGTTCAAACCCGATGAAGGCAAACACGGCGATCAGGGTTGTGCCTGAAAGCCCGACCCAAACAGAGATTTCACCGGGCGCGAGCAGGATTTCCGGCAGGCGGGTTACCACCCCGCTGCCCGCCCAAAACCCGGCAGCGATGATCAGACCAAGACCGCCAATCTCGATAAGCGTCATGATGCCTGCCAAAGTGACGGACTGGCGCGTGGACAGACAAGCCACAAGCCCCATCGCCAGCACAACAAGCGTGATGATCGCCGCAGGCGGCAGATCGACGAACACGTCGATATAGCCCGCGCTGCCGACGCTGATCGTGGCCGCCGAGATTGTCGCGGTCAGTACGACCAACAACCCCATGGTCAAGCTAGGCCAGGGCCAGTTGAACGCCTTTTCGATATAGGCGGCCTCGCTTGCGCTGACGGGCATGCGCGTGCCTGGTTCGGCGGAGGATGCGGCGCTGAAGGACATCACTACTGCGGCCAGAACGAAGGCCAGCGGCGCGTGCATGCCGCTTCTGCCTGCGGCGAGGCCGACCAGCACGTAGATACCAGCGCCAATCGTCACGCCAAAGCCGTAAAGCACGGCCAGCAAAAGCGTCAACGACCGCTTAAGTTGCTGGGATGGGGTGGCGTCTTACATTATGGGTTTCGCGTAAAATCTAATCTTACGATAGCTATGCGACGGAAAATGCGGGCTGATGCAGGTTGCGTTTTGCGTGCCCCGACGACGCTGGCGACGAGTCACGTGATCCACGTCAATACAAAAGCGCGACCGACGGCCTATGGTTTGATCCTGAACATAAGCCCGACCGAAATTCATGGACACCACGCTGATCCTTGACCCTCACTTGCTGAACCTCGTCAATGCCGTCGCGGTTGGTGCCCTGATCGGCGCTGAACGCGAGCGGCGCAAGGGCGACGGTCCGGCGCGGTCTCCGGCAGGCATCCGGACCTTTACCGTCACCTCGATTTCCGGCGCGACTGCCTTTGCCGTCGGGGGCGTGGCCTTGCTGGCCGTTGTAACCGCCAGCGTTGCGGGGATGGTCGCGGTCTCTTACTGGAGAAGCCAAGATCAAGACCCGGGACTGACCACCGAGATCGTGCTTGTCCTGACGGCGCTCCTGGGTGGCCTGTGCATGCAGCGGCCTGACATGGCTGCCGCAATAGCGGTAACTGTGACGGTGCTCTTGTACGCGAAGTCCTGGCTGCACAACCTTGTCATCAGCCTGATTTCAAAAGCCGAACTGGATGACGCGTTGATCTTCGCAGCGGCGACACTTGTAGTGCTGCCCTTGGTGCCCAACCGGCAGATGGGGCCCTATCTTGCGCTCAACCCGCATTCGATCGGGATCGTGGTCGTACTGGTCATGGGTATCAGTGCGGCGGGTTATGTGGCGGTGCGGCTGTTCGGGGCGCGGTTCGGTCTGCCACTGGCCGGAGCGATCTCGGGCTTCATCTCCTCCACCGCGACCATCGGTGCGATGGGGTCGCGGGCCAGAACCTCGAGGGATTTACTGGCGGCCTGTGTCGCGGGTGCCGTGCTGTCAACCGTTGCGACGGTGGCCCAGATGGCCCTTGTCGTGGCGGCAACCAGCACGCCCACCCTGCTCAGCCTGTCCGGACCTTTGCTGTGCGCGGGCGCTGTCGCCGTGGCCTACGGAGCGTTCTTCACCCTGTTGGCCGCGCGCCATTCGGGCAGCGATGTGAAGCAGGCAGGGGGAGCCTTCAGCCTCAAGACGGCACTGGCCTTCGGCTCGGTCCTTGCGGTCATTCTAATGGTCTCGGAGGGTCTGCAAGAGCGGTTTGGCGGCACGGGCGTGTTGCTGGCGGCCTTGGTTGCGGGATTGGTCGATACCCATGCCTCGGCCATTTCGGTCGCCTCACTTGTGGCGTCGGGCAAGATCACGCCGCAGGATGCCGTTGTGCCGATCCTTGCAGGATTGACGTCGAACACCCTGACCAAGATCGTCATGGCGGCGTCCAGCGGTGGCTGGGCTTTTGCCCTGCGGGTTGTGCCTGGCCTGATCCTTGTGGCACTGGCGGCTTGGGCGGGAACGTTTGCCGCATGGCTCTGGGCATGACCCGCCGGGGAGCAAAACCGTGCCGATCAGGGTCGTTGCACGGGCCCCGGTCTGACCAGTGCTGCGACCGCGATCAGGATGCGAAACGTCACCGCAATCGCGTAAGGGCGAATGCTGGCTCCCTATGGCATCACCGGAAGGACCATTGATCCCCAGTTGACCGCCGCATGAAGGGCAATTGCGGGAAGGACGCAGTAGCCCTCGTCCGCACAAAGGCGCGACATAACAACGGACAGCGCCACGCTGCTGGCCAAAAACAGGCCCATCGGCAGACCGGATTGCGCCGTTCCGGCCATGTAGAACAGCGGCAGGTGCCAAAGCCCCCAGATCACCCCGATCCCAAGTGACGCCCAGTGCCAGCCGATCCTTGCCGCCAATTCTGGCAGGGCAAAACCGCGCCAGCCGAACTCTTCCCCCACGGGACCGCCCAATAGCGTCGTCGGAACGACCAGCGAAAGGGCGCGCAGAACCTTGCCTTCGGCGGCCGAGGGGCGGAGGCTGCCACCCAGTGCGGCCTGAAACCCAAGGGCGGCGAGGATGACAAGGCCTGGCCCAAGCAGCGCCAGCGCATACGAGTTCTAACCCAGCCGCCAGCGCAGACAGCGCTTCAGCCAACGCCCGAGGCCTTATCTGCCCTCGAATGCCAGTACCGTGACGGCCGCTGCCAGTGAGGGGCCGAACGCCGAAGCCAGAAACAAGGCGGGGACCAGTCCCGCTGACCGTCCCGCTGCGACCGTCGCTGTCGCCCAGAATGCCCATGTCCAGCCGAAGCTGAGAGCAAAGAAGGCGATAAGCGCGCGATTGTCGCGTGCCGCGGAAAGGGTGCTCGCGGCGAACTTTGTCGAGTCAGTCATCCCCCTCT
Source organism: Paracoccaceae bacterium (assembly GCA_947453525.1). Taxonomy (GTDB): domain Bacteria; phylum Pseudomonadota; class Alphaproteobacteria; order Rhodobacterales; family Rhodobacteraceae; genus Stagnihabitans. Next base: position 10,182 of record CANGHD010000118.1, read on the forward strand.
CCGCCTTCTCCGCCCTCGCCCCCCTCGGCGTGCGTGTCACGATTGCAGGCCACGCAGTTGTCGATGTTGCGGATGCCTTCTTCGAGGTGTTTGCGGATCAGGTCGGCCTCCTGGTGCTCGTGACAACTGAAGCAGGTGAACTTGGTGAAATCGCCCGCCGTGGTGTGGCATGAAGTGCAGGCGACGTCATGCGGCCCGGTCAGGGCGAAGAACCTGGTGTGGTCGATTGTTGCAGCCGCCCAATCAGTCTGGGTGTGGCAGGTGCTGCATTGCGCCGTCACCCCGGCGTGGGTCACCGTCTTGGGGGCCGTGTGGCAGTTGGAACCGGCGGCACCTGCCGCAGGCGTCAGCATCGCATGGGCAAAGGTGTGGCTGTGCGGTGGCGTCAAGCTGGCCAGCGGGTGGTCGGTGTGGCAGCCCATGCAGTCGGTATCTGCCAACCCCTGATGGAACGGCGGCATCGGAGTGCTTCGGGAGATCGGCACACCGGCAACGGTCTTAAGGCCAATATCGGCCACGGTGTGACAGGTCACACACCGCGCCTCTGTCGCCCCTTGCAGCGGTGCGTGGCAGGCAAAGCAATCGGTCGCAAGGTTGGCATGGGCCGCGATCAGGGCACCCGGTGCCAGCATCGGATCGGGGTAGAAAAAGACCAGTGCCACGATGACGTCAAGATTTGGCGGCGAGCACCGCAAGCACCCAGTGCTTCATGACCACCCCCAGAAGATGACGGAACTGATGATGTGCGCGGTGCCCAGAACGGCGAAGGCCAGCGTGATGGGATAATGGATCACCCGCCATTCCTTGACCGTGTCATAGGTCAGACTATTCCAATACAGCCGGTCCTCCGGCGCCTGGGCGGTCAACCCTTCGCCGCGCAACCGCTGCGTCGTGGCGGCCAGACGCGTGCCCGCCCGGCGCAACAGGAACTTGCCGGTGAGCCCGCTGGCGATGTTCATCAGCATCGCCCCAATCGCCAACCAGACCAACACCGCATTGAAATGGATGCCCGCATGAACCGTGATCATAAGCGATCCCGCCCAAGCCATGCGCTCATGCAGCCGCAACAACGTGGCTGGAGACCCACGGGCGATAAGCTTGCGCTTGCGCAGCGAGCAGCCGAACGAGGCGCAGATCAGCAACACGCCGGGGATGCCCAGCCATTTGCCGATCCAGACCAGGTTCAACAGATGCAAAACTGCATCCACCGCCAAAGTCGCCACCAGCAGCGCCAGCAAGGCCAGATAGAACGGCACCACCTCGCGACTGAACAGGCTTCCGCGCAGGGTCATGCATCCAACTCCAGGTTAGTCGCGGGGGTGCCGACGCAAAGCAGGCAGAAGCCCGGCGCAATGTCGTGGTCAGGCTTGGTCGCATAAACGACCCGCCCCGAGATCAGCCGTGTCTCGCAGGTGCCGCAGCCGCCCGACCGACAACCCGCATCGACCGCAATCAAATGGCGCTCGGCGAAATCCAGCAGGTTCGTGTCCTGCGCCAGCCAGTCCAGCGTGCGACCGGACCACCGAAACCCAATAGCCAATGCGGGCCCCGGCGCAGCGGGCATCGGGCTGGGCGCTGAAGTCTGCGGGCCAAAAGACTCGTGGTGGATGTCGGACCCGGCCACGCCCCAGCCCCGAAGCGCCGGAATCAGCGCCTTCATCATCGCGTCAGGGCCGCAGAGGTAAAAAGCATGGCGACCGGAGCTATCGCTGAAAGTTGGTGATGGGGGGATTGGGTGGCATATCAAGGCGTTGTTGACGCGCCGCAGTTCTCGCAGAGAAGGGGATATGCCACATGACGAAGGATACGGTTGTCGCGTTTCGCGCGCCAGACGGATTTTCGCC
>CANGHD010000119.1 GCA_947453525.1 Paracoccaceae bacterium
AACCGCGGCGAGATCGCCATCCGCGTGATGCGCGCCGCCAACGAGTTGGGCAAGAAGACGGTCGCCGTCTATGCCGAGGAAGACAAACTCTCGCTCCACCGCTTCAAGGCTGACGAGGCTTACCTCATCGGCGAAGGCCTGTCGCCCGTCGGTGCCTACCTATCCATTGCCGAGATCATCCGCGTCGCCAAAGACTCCGGCGCCGACGCCATCCACCCCGGCTACGGCCTCCTGTCGGAAAACCCCGATCTGGTGGATGCCTGCGACCAGAACGGCATCACCTTCATCGGCCCCAAAGCCGAAACCATGCGTGCCCTGGGCGACAAGGCCTCCGCCCGCCGGGTGGCCATGGCCGCCGGCGTCCCCGTCATCCCCGCCACCGAAGTCCTCGGCAACGACTTCACCGCCATCAAGGCCGAGGCCGCAGCGGTCGGCTACCCCCTGATGCTGAAAGCCTCCTGGGGCGGCGGCGGTCGCGGCATGCGCCCGATCAACAACCCCGAGGAACTCGAAGCCAAAGTCCTCGAAGGCCGCCGCGAGGCCGCCGCCGCCTTCGGCAACGACGAGGGCTATCTGGAAAAGATGATCCTCCGCGCCCGCCATGTGGAAGTTCAGATCCTCGGTGACAAGCATGGCGAAATCTATCACCTCTACGAACGCGACTGCACCGTTCAGCGCCGCAACCAAAAGGTCGTCGAGCGCGCCCCCGCCCCCTACCTGACCGAAGCCCAACGCGCCGAAGTCTGCGACCTCGGCCGCCGCATCTGCGCCCATGTCGGCTACGAATGCGCCGGCACGGTCGAGTTCCTGATGGATATGAACACCGACAAGTTCTACTTCATCGAAGTGAACCCCCGCGTCCAGGTCGAACACACCGTCACCGAACAGGTCACCGGCATCGACATTGTTCAGGCGCAAATCCTGATCGCCGAGGGCAAAACCCTCGCCAAAGCCACCGGCGTGCCAAGCCAAGCCGAGGTCCGCCTCAACGGCCACGCCCTGCAATGCCGCGTGACGACCGAAGACCCGCAGAACAACTTCATCCCCGACTACGGCCGCCTGACCGCCTACCGTTCGGCAACCGGCAACGGCATCCGCCTTGACGGCGGCACCGCCTACGCAGGCTCCGTCATCACGCGCTACTACGACTCCCTCTTGGTCAAAGTCACCGCCTGGGCCCAAACCCCGCAAGCCGCCATCACCCGCATGGACCGCGCCCTGTCGGAATTCCGCATCCGGGGTGTTTCCACGAACATCGAGTTCGTCATCAACCTGCTGAAACACCCCACCTTCCTCGACTACTCCTACACCACCAAATTCATCGACACGACGCCCGAGCTTTTCACCTTCAAGAAACGCCAAGACCGCGCCACCAAGATCCTGACCTACATCGCCGACATCACCGTCAACGGTCACCCCGAAACCGCCGGCCGCAACAAACCCCATGCCGAGGCCCGCAAGGCCCGCGCCCCCAAGCCGAAAGTCGGGGCCGAGGCCCTGATGGGCACCCGCAACCTCCTCGAACAAAAAGGCCCGCAAGCCGTCGCCGACTGGATGCTGAAGCAGAAGAAGGTCCTGATCACCGACACCACCATGCGCGACGGCCACCAATCTTTGCTGGCCACAAGAATGCGCTCCTTCGACATGATCAAGGTCGCCCCCGCCTACGCCGCCAACCTCTCTCAACTCTTCTCGGTCGAATGCTGGGGTGGTGCCACCTTCGACGTCGCCTACCGCTTCCTGCAGGAATGCCCGTGGCAGCGCCTGCGCGACCTGCGCGAGCATATGCCCAACCTGATGACGCAAATGCTGCTGCGCGCCTCCAACGGCGTCGGCTACACCAACTACCCTGACAACGTCGTGCAAGGCTTCGTCGCCCAAGCCGCCAAATCCGGCGTCGATGTCTTCCGCGTCTTCGACAGCCTCAACTGGGTCGAGAACATGCGCGTCGCCATGGACGCGGTGCTGGAGGCCAACAAGGTCTGCGAAGGCACCCTTTGCTACACCGGCGACATGCTCGACCCCAACCGGGCCAAGTACAACCTGAAATACTACGTCGACCTCGCCAAGCAGCTCAAAGCCGCAGGTGCCCACGTCTTGGGCCTCAAAGACATGGCCGGCCTCCTGAAGCCCGCCGCCGCCCGCCAACTGGTCAAGACCCTGAAGCAGGAAGTCGGCCTCCCCGTCCACTTCCACACCCATGACACCTCGGGTGCGGCCGCCGCCACCATCCTCGCCGCCTGCGACGCGGGCGTCGATGCGGTAGACGCCGCCATGGACGCCTTCTCCGGGGGCACCTCGCAACCCTGCCTCGGCTCCATCGTGGAAGCCCTGCGCCACACCGACCGCGACACCGGCCTTGATATCGCGGCCATCCGCGAAATCTCCAACTACTGGGAAGCGGTGCGCGGCCAATATGCCGCCTTCGAATCCGGCCTGCCCGCCCCGGCGTCCGAAGTCTACCTGCACGAAATGCCCGGCGGCCAGTTCACCAACCTGAAGGCACAGGCCCGCAGCTTGGGCCTCGAAGAACGCTGGCACGAGGTCGCCCAAGCCTATGCCGATGCCAACCAGATGTTCGGCGACATCGTCAAGGTCACGCCCTCGTCCAAGGTCGTGGGCGACATGGCCCTGATGATGGTGGCGCAGGGCCTGAACCGCAAACAGGTCGAAGACCCCGCCGTCGACGTCTCCTTCCCCGAATCGGTCGTCGACATGCTGAAGGGCAACATCGGCCAACCGCATGGCGGCTGGCCCGAAGGCATCCAGAAGAAAGTCCTGAAAGGCGAAGCCCCCCTGACCACCCGCCCCGGCGCCTCCCTGCCCCCGGTCGATGTCGAAGCGACCCGCGCCAAGCTGGAACGCGACCTCGACGGCTACAAGCTGGATGACGAGGACATCAACGGCTACCTCATGTACCCCAAGGTCTTCCTCGACTACCTCGCCCGTCACCGCGCCTATGGCCCGGTGCGCGTGCTGCCGACCAAGACCTTCTTCTACGGCATGGAGGCGGGCGAAGAGATCAGCGCCGAGATTGACCCCGGCAAGACCCTGGAAATCCGCCTGCAAGCGGTGGGTGAGACGACCGAGGACGGCGACGTGCGCGTGTTCTTCGAACTCAACGGCCAGCCCCGCGTGATCCGAGTCCCGAACCGGGCGATCAAGGGCAAGACGGCAGCGAAGCCGAAAGCCCAAGAGGGCAACCCCGCCCATGTCGGCGCCCCGATGCCCGGCGCGATTGCATCGATTGGCGTGACGGCCGGCCAGAAGGTCAACGCCGGCGATCTGATGCTGACCATCGAGGCGATGAAGATGGAAACCGGCATCCATGCCGAACGGGCCGGCACCGTGAAGGCGGTCTATGTCCACGCAGGCAGCCAGATCGAAGCGAAGGACCTGCTGGTCGAGTTCGATTGACCCCAAGGACAAGGTCGGCTGGGCCATTGGCCCATCTTGCCGGACCATGGGCCAATAGCCCATCCTACCCATAACGCGCCCCTTCGGGCGCGTTTCTTCTGTCTGTCGTGCCGTAGCGGGCGTTGCGTTAACCGGGCCGGCAGCGCGCGGTGCGTCGGTACAAATGCCATACGGAGAACCGACAGACATCCGACGGAAAACCGACAGCACCAACCCACTGATTTTCTCGGTTAACCTTCGGAGAATCGCCCCGATTCGCCCCGGGCGCAAAATGAAAAAGGCCGCCGTGGTTTCCCACGACGGCCCCTATCGTCAAATCACCAGATCAAGCCGGGATGGTGCCAGCTTTTTGCGCAGCAGCCAGCTCGTCAGCGGACAGTTGGCCGTCAGCGTTGGTGTCAGCGGCTTTGAACACTTCGGCGGTCAGAGCCGGGAAAGCTGCGGTCAGCTCTTCCAGCGAGTAGGTGCCATTGCCATCGGTGTCCTTGATTTCGGTCGCGGCGATCGCGGAAACCGAGGTCAGAGCCAAAAGGGCAGCAGCCGCCAGAACGGTGTATTTCATTGTCATTCTCCAAGAAAAGGGCTCATCGTGAACCCAGTAGAAGGTCATTGCCTTCAGAGCGCACCATATTGATTTTCATCAGGAATTCCAGATGCTCCGGGGCTCTTTGCGCTCACCTCACAGCGAAGTTACTGCATCTGCAAAGGCAATTGACGCGGCGCAGCATTGGGTCCTTTAAGGAGGTTTGGCCCCCGGCGATCCGCTCCCATCCGACTGGTATTTCCGCGAAAATCCCCCGTCCCATCACTTTCCCTCTTGCAGCCCCCCGCGCCCTTGCCTAGATACCGCGCCATCGACGGAGTGCGGGCGTAGCTCAGGGGTAGAGCATAACCTTGCCAAGGTTAGGGTCGAGGGTTCGAATCCCTTCGCCCGCTCCAGTTGGTCCGCTTAAACGGCACCTGCGGGTGCCGTTTTGCGCTTTAAGACGCCGCGCTGCCACAGTTCCAGCACCGCAAGGTTCAACAGCCATGCCCCCCAGGCCGTGACGTCGTAAGTCTCGGGCACAGACCAGCCCAAGGCCATCAGGGGTGCCATGATCAACCGCAGCGTGACGGCGGCAAAGGTCAGCGCGATCGACCGCTGCATCCACCACCGATGGCGTATCAGGTCGCCCTGAACCGCTAGCCATATGCCCCCGCCGGTCGTTCCCAACCACGCCAGCGCCAGAACCATGAAGCCCGCCCGCGCGAAATCCGATGCGATCGAGGTCGGCGCCAGTGTCAATCCGGCCATCCCGGCCACCAGAACCGCCAATCCATAGACCCGCCCCGACCAGCGGTGCAGCCCCGGCCAACGGGCCCGCAACCCGGTCCAAAGCTGCAAGGGCGCCAATGCCAAAGCCAAAGGCCCGCCAAGGATATGCCCCCACAACCGCCATGGCGCCTCGGTCACGAAATGCGCCATGCCGGGCATCACCATCTGAAACGGCAGCAAGACCACCCGCAGCGACATCACCGCCACCAAAAGGCTCAATCCAACAAAAGCCCAAGCCCCAAACCGCGTCATTCCCATCTCCTTGACAGTGTAAAGCCAGCGCAAACTCTCACAGTGCCTTGACACTGTCAAGCAATTCCGCGACACCACCCCTATGGTTCAAGACCCGGGTTCCCTACGTGATGTGCTGATCGAAGCGGGCATTGCCCTGCTGGAGGAGGGCGGCATGCAGGCCCTGACCCTGCGCCAGACCGCCGCCCGCGCCGGGGTCTCCCATGCCGCTCCGGCGCATCACTTCGACGGGCTGCCCGGCCTTCTGACCGCAATGGCCGCCCGCGCCTTCAAACTCTTCGCCGATGCCATCCATTCTGGGCGCGAGGCGGGCGGGACCGACCCGCTGCAGCGCCTTCTGGGCACGACTGAGGGCTATCTGACCTTCGCCAGCCAGCATGCGGGCCTGTTCCACCTGATGTTCATCTCGCCGCAGGTGAACCGTGCAGACCCCGTCCTTGGTCCCCACGCGACCCGCGCCTACCAGATCTTGCGCGAAGCCTGCCAGCCCTTCGGCGACGGCACCCCGGATGAGGCGCTGGAGCTGGCCGTCTGGTCCATGGTCCACGGCTACGCCCTGCTCGGCTTCACCGCCGAAGATCCGGAGCGCCACCCCTTCCACCGCCGCCCCGCCTTCCGGGAGCTTTTGGTGCAATTGCTCGCCGGACGACAAATTCCTGTCATAAACCGGCTTGCCCCCGCCCCGGACATTCGCTAGTACACCGCAACGGAGTGCGGGCGTAGCTCAGGGGTAGAGCATAACCTTGCCAAGGTTAGGGTCGAGGGTTCGAATCCCTTCGCCCGCTCCAATAAAACGGCCAGCCGCAGGGCTGGCCGTTTTGGTTTGTATCCTTCTGTTTTCACAGGCCAAAACGCGCTTTCACGCCGGCCGTGAACGTGGCGTCATCCATGGCCGAACGGTTAGCCATCAAGACCCGCGCATCCTCTCCCGCCGTATAGCGCAACTGGTCTGTGCCATCCGTCACCGCTTGCCAGATCACCTCGGCCACGACGGCAGGGTCGGAACTCGGCCGGTCGGTCTGGCCGAACACCTTCAGAACCTTGCCGATCAGAGGCTGATACTCGGCCAGCGCCGGATCATTGGTGAAATCCAGCGAGCGCCCGGAGAAATCCGTCTTGATGGCACCGGGTTCGATAATCTTCACCTTCGCGCCAAAAGTCGCAAGTTCGAAGGCCAGCGCTTCGGTGATGCCTTCGACCGCAAATTTCGTGCCGTGGTACAGGCTGAAGAAGGGAAAGGTCATCCGCCCGCCAACCGACGAGATATTGACCACCACGCCGGATTTCTGCGCCCGCATCTGGGGTAGAACCGCGCGGGTGACGGCCAGAAGGCCAAGGACATTGGTCTCGAACTGCCGACGGATCTGCGCCTCGGTAAAGGCCTCCAAGGGGCCGCAAGCGCCATAGCCTGCGTTGTTCAACAGCGCATCGATCCGGCCGAAGTGCTGCAATCCGGCGGCAACCGCCGCGCGGATTGAGTCCGCATCCGTCACATCCAACCGCAGCAGACGCAGGTTTTCCCCTGTCAAATCAGAACTTTCCGGGTTGCGCATCGTGGCAATGACATTCCAGCCTTCCGCCATGAAGCGTTGCGCGGCGGCCCGGCCAATTCCCGTTGAAGCGCCGGTGATCAATATGGTCTGCGTCATGTCGTTTCCTTTTTGTCAGGCCCGTGATTATATGGGCATCCGAAAGTAATCATTCGATTACTCAGGCAACCCTCCCAGCAAGTCAACACCCGATTACAAAATATGAGCGAAACCCCGCCTCCCCGCAAACGCGACGCTTCTGCCACGACCGAGGCGATCCTGACCGCCGCGCGCGCGGTTTTTACCGAAAAAGGCTATGACGGCGCAGGCACCCGCGAGATTGCCGAACGCGCTCAGGTGAATGTCGCCCTGATCAGCCGCTATTTCGGCTCAAAAGAGGGTCTCTTTGCCGCTGCAGTGCCGCCGATGATGACGCTGGATGCGGTTATGGCCGGCGAAATGTCGGGCTTTGGGGCCCGATTGGCCGCCAGCTTGACCCAAAAGACCGCCAAGACCGGGTTTGACCCGATGCTGGCCCTCTTGCGCGCCGCCTCCAGCCCCGAGGCGGTGCCGATCCTGCGGCAGGCCTTGCAGGCGCAGGTGCTGCGCCCGCTGGCCACCCGGCTCGAAGGGCCGAATGCCTTGGAACGAGCCGCCCTGATCGGCGCGCTGGTGGTGGGCTTCGATCTGCTGACCCGCGTTCTGGGTCTGACCGCGACCACCGCTGATGCTCCGGACGGGCTGGAACGAACTTTGGCGAAATCCGTGCAGGCACTGGTCGACCAGCGCTGATTTCGTTGGGTTTTTCGCAGCGATTGGGTAAGGTTGCCCCAGTTCTGGGGGGACCAAATGATCCGTTACGTGGCCGTCATCGACATCGGCAAGACCAATGCCAAACTTCTGCTGATCGACCTTGCCACCGGCCTTGAGGCGCGCGTGTTCAAGACACCCAACCGCGTCATCGACACCCCTCCCTATCCGCATTTCGATACCGAGGCGCTCTGGGCCTTCCTGTGCACCAGCCTGAAAACGCTCGCCACCGAACATCAGATCGACGCCCTCTCGATCACCACCCATGGCGCTTGCGGCGCCCTCGTTGACGCAGCGGGCAATCTGACCCTGCCAATCCTGGACTATGAACATCCCGGCCCCGACACCCTGCCCGCCTACAACACCCTGCGCCCGCCCTTCGCCGAAACCGGCTCACCCCGGCTGCCCGGAGGCCTGAACCTTGGCGCGCAGATCTACTGGCAAGCCCAGACCTTCCCCGAGGCCTTCGCCCGCACCGCCCATATCCTGACCTACCCGCAATACTGGACGATGCGGCTGACGGGCGTAGCAGCGTCAGAACTGACCTCGCTTGGCTGCCACACCGACCTGTGGAACCCTTGGGAGGCCAAGTTTTCCACGCTGGTGGCATCGCAAGGCTGGCGCGACCTGTTCCCGCCAGTGCAGCCCGCCTCTGCCCGCTTCACGCTCCGCCCCGACCTTGCCAGCGCCCTCGGCCTGCCAGAAGGCCTGCCCGTCCACTCCGGCATCCACGATTCGAACGCCTCGCTGCTGCCCTATCTGGACGGAAGCGAGGCGTTTTCCGTTGTCTCCACCGGCACCTGGATGATCAACCTCGCCGTCGGCGGCCCTGCCGTGACGCTGGATGCAGCCCGCGACACGCTTGTCAACGTCAACGCCCGTGGCACCCCCACGCCAACCTCCCGCTACATGGGCGGCCGCGAATTCGATGAACTGACCGGCGGCCGCATCGCCCCCCCGACCGTGGCCGACCGCGCCGCCGTGCTCTCCGGCCTCATGGTGCTGCCCTCGTTGCACGCCGACACCGGACCCTTCCCCGGCCTGCGCCTGTCCTGGACGGCCGAGCCCGCCACGGACGGCCAGCGCTGCCTTGCCGCAAGCTATTACACGGCGCTGATGGGCGCCGAGTGCCTTGGCCTGATCGGCGCGCAAGGCCCGATCCATGTCGAGGGCCCCTTCGGCGGCAATCCCGAATTCGCCTGTATGCTGGCCACGGCCACAGGGCGTGAGGTTCTGGCGACAGGACAGACGGCCGGCACCGGCCTTGGTGCCGCGATGCTCGCAGGCCCCCTGACGGCCCCAAAGCCCCAGCCTGTCCCGACCCTGCCCTCAACCGACCCGCGCCTTTCAGCCTATGCCACCGCTTGGCGCGGCAGGGTTCAGGCTCTGTGGGCTGCCCACAGGTAGGATGGGCAATCTGCCCATGTTCCCCGACGCTTACGCCAGATAGAACGTCTCGGTCAGGTCAATCGCCACCGGAGAGCCGTCCGCATTGGTGGCCATGATGTCGCCCATATAGGCCCACCATTTCTGCATCACCGGGTGCTTGGGCAAATCCGCCATCGTATGACCCTCCACCCGCTCCAGATAGCCAAACAGCGTGTTGGTCTCGCGGTCGAGATGGATCGAATAGTTCGACACACCAGCCTCCCGCAACAAAGCCGACAGTTCCGGCCAGATCGCATCATGGCGGCGGATGTATTCCGCCTCCATCCCCGGGTTCAGATACATCTTGAAAGCGTGGCGCATGGGCCCCCCTCAGGCTTTGGCGCGGCGGGCGCGCAGGTCGGATGACAGGTTGGGGATCAGGACCGATGCGATCAGCAAAACGCCAATCACCCCGGTCTGGATATGCCCGGTGATATTGGTCAGCGCCATGCCATTGCGCAGGTTCAGGATGATCAGGATCGACAGCACCACCCCGGTCATGCTCCCCTTGCCGCCAAAGATGCTGACCCCCCCCAGCAGCACCATCGTGATGATGTCGAGTTCAAACCCCACCCCCGCATCGCCCCGCACTGACCCAAGCCGTGCCGCATACAAAAGCCCCGCCAAGGCCGAGATGAACCCGCTCATCAAGTACAGCACCGTCTTCACGCGCGCCACATCAAGGCCCGAGAACCTTGCCACTTCGGCATTCGTGCCGATCACGTAAATCTGCCGGCCAAACCCCGTGCGGTGCAGCAAAACGCCAATACCCACCAGAAACACTACAAACAGGATCAGCGACAAGGGAAACGGCCCGATCAGCGCATCCTGCCCCAGACGGGTCACCCAATCAGGGAAATTGCCCATGCTCTGATCCTTGACCAGCACCCGGGCAAAGCCCCTGAAGCCGATCAGCATCGCCAGCGTCACCACTAACGACGGAATTCCCGCCCGCGCAATCAGTAGGGCGTTGATCATGCCCGCCACAAGGCCAATCCCCAGACAGACCAGCATCGCCACGCCCGCGGGCCAGCCATTGGTGAACATGTACCCAAAGGCGCAGGCCGACAGGCCCATGACCGAGGCGACCGAGAGGTCGATCTCGGCATTGATGATGATCAGCGTCATCACCAGCGCCACGATGATCTTCTCAATCGACAACTGGAACAGGTTGATCTGGTTCTGGATCGTCAGGAACTCTGGCGCCAGCACCACATTGCCCGCGAAGGTGATCAGGAACAGAAGGGCCAGCATCCCTTCCCAGCTTTTGAACCGGTCCATCACGCCCCCCCCTTCTTGCCAAGCCGACCCAGCGAGCGGGACATCACCGTATCCACCGTCACCGCCGCCATGATCAGCATCCCCAGCAGTGCATCGCGCCAGAACTCGGACACCAAGTCCCACCGGGTCAGCGAGTTATCAATCGTATCGACCAACACGCAGCCGATCACCACGCCGATCATCGACCCCGAGCCACCCAAGATCGACACCCCGCCCACGACAACCGCCGCCACCGCCTTCAGCTCAAACCCCATGCCCGCCACGACCGTGATATTCCCGAACTTCGCCAGAAAGATCAGCCCCGACAGGCCCGCAAAAGCGCCTGACAGCACGAAGGCCACAAACACCACCATCCCCGAGTTGATCCCCGCCATCACCGCCGCATCTGGATTGGACCCCACCGCATAGAACCGCCGCGCGGCGCGCAGTCGCGTCAAGGCAATCCCCATCGCAATCGCCGCCAGCAGGGACAGCACCACGGTCACCCGCACGTCCAGGCCGAACACGGAAAACGCGTTGGCCTGGGGCAAATCGACAATCCATTGCGGCAGGCTTGCGGTCGTGATCGTCTTGGCGTCGGAATACTGCACCAGAAATGTCCGGTACAAAGCCAGCGTCCCCAGCGTCACGATGATCGAGGGCACACGGCCCCAAGACACCAGCACCCCGTTGATCGCCCCCATGAAGGCGCCAATCCCCATCGCCAAAAGCGCCACAAGCAAAGGGTTCAAATCCGGATGCAGGCCCAGATATTGCCCCGTCAGGTAAGCCACGACCCCGACGGTTGACCCAATGGAAAGGTCGATATTCCGCGTCATCACCACAATCGCCTGCCCCACCGCAATCGGCAGGATCACCGCCGCCGAGGTGGTGATGCGGGTGAACATGCGGGGGCTCAGATAGCTGTCGATCTGGGTGGAAAAGAACAGGACCGTCGCCAAAAGGGCGATGAACAGCGCGATAATCCGAAGCGTCTGAGGATGGATTTTGCTGATCATGCCACGGCCTCCGGCAAACGGGCTTCATGTCCTGCGGCCAAGCCGATGACCCTTTCCTGCGTCGCCTCGCCAATGGCAAGGATGCCCGCCTGCCGCCCCTCGCGCATCACCAGCACACGGTCGGCCAAGGCCAGCACCTCGGGCAGATCAGAGGAGATCACCAGCACCGCAACCCCCTCTTTCGCCAAAGCCCTGATGATGTTGTGCACTTCCGCCTTGGCGCCGACATCGACACCACGCGTAGGCTCATCGAAGATCAGGATGCGCGGCTTGGTCTCCAGCCATTTCGCCAGCATGACCTTCTGCTGATTGCCGCCCGACAGCTTGCCCACATCCGTCGTCACATCCGGCGACTTGATCGCCAGTTGCTTGCGATACGTCTCGGCCATCGCCATCTCGGCCTTGCGGTCAATGATGCCGAACCGCCCCAGAAGCTTCGCCAGACTTGCCAGCGAGATATTGGCGAAGATCGGCAGCGTCATCGCCAGCCCCATCTTGCGCCGATCCTCCGAGACATAGGCTATGCCCTTGGCCATCGCGTCCTTGGGCGAGGAGACTTTCACCTCGGCCCCATCAATCAAAATCCGCCCCTCGGTCGCGGGGGCGATACCAAACACCGCCAGCCCCACATCCGTCCGCCTTGCGCCTACCAACCCGGCAAAGCAAAGCACTTCTCCCG
>CANGHD010000120.1 GCA_947453525.1 Paracoccaceae bacterium
GCCATCACCTTCGGCCCGGACGGCTCCAGCGATGGCGGCCTTCTGCGCGTTCTGTCGCCGGGGGCTGAAGATCGCTTGGTGGTTTCCCCGCTCACCGGAGCGTTGCAGCCCTGAAGCCGGGTTCTCCTTGGTGGAGGTGCTGGCGGCCCTGACCATCGCCAGCCTGACGGTCGTGGCGGCGCTGACGCTCTTCACCCAATCCGCCCGCGTCAACGACCGCATGATCAAGGAAACCGCCGCCCGAGACCTCGCCCGGCGGTTGCTGGTGACCGGGGAGGTCGGCCGCGGCCAGTCTGGCGCCCTGGGATGGGTGGCAACCATGGCGCCGCCCGACCAAGGACTGGCGCTGCATCAGGTGGCCGTCACCTGGGCCGGTGGGCCGCAGATCGCCGTCTCGCGGCTGGAGCCTGTGCGATGAAGGGCAGCGAGGAGGGCTTCACCCTCATTGAGGCGCTAGTGGCCTTGGCATTGGGCGTCTCGGTGGTGGCGGTTGTGCTGTCGACGCTGCATGTGGCGTCTAATGGGGCCACCAAGGCGGTGTCGGTGGCGGCAGAGGCCGAGGGATTTGCCCGGGCCGGGGTCGTGCTGGCCGGGGATGCACGCCACGGGCTGCTGATGCGCGATGCGGGCGGCGTGGTGATCTTCCACGGCCAGCCGCAAAGTGTGACCTTTCCATCCGTGGCCCGGTTCGGCGGGGTGCCGGTGGCGTTGGAATTCGACCTGCGGCCCGCCGTGACGGGCACAGACCTGACCAGAGCCGAGGCTGTGATGCTGGCCGAAGGACCCGGGCCGATGGGGCTTGGCCAGCCGATCTGGCGCGGGCCGGGGGCCTGGGAATTCCGCTATCTCGACGACAACGGCGCGTGGCTGCGGGAATGGACCGCGCAGGGCTTGCCGCGTGCCTTCGGGCTGGTGGCGCTGACTGCGCCACAGGCTGTGGAATTGGTGGCCGCTTTCCCCGACCTGATGGAACCCGACTGCGCACTGGGGCCGGGGCCGAAGTGCAGCCTCGACCCAGGGGTCTTCCCATGAACCGGCGGGGCGAAGAGGGCGCGGTTCTGCTGATGGTGCTGGTGGCGCTGGCCCTGTTGGCCGCCTTGGCGGGGCTGGTGATCCGGGTCTCGGAAAGCGATCTGTCCACCTTGTCCGCGGAACGGGCGGCGTTTCGGCGTGAAGTGCTGATGGACTCTGCCCTCGCCAGCCTTGGCGCAAGGCTGCCTGCCAGCGATCTGGCCGAGGATGGGTCCGACGTCATTATGGACCTGCCCGGAGGCCGCGTCGTGGCGCGGATCACGGCGGCCCCGGGACTGGTCAATCCGAACAGCACACGGGAACCGGTGATGGCAGCGGCTTTGGCGGCACTGGGCGGCACACCCGAACAATCCGAGCGGCTGGCCCTGGCCATCGAAAACGCGCGAGGGGCGGCCAACAGCATGACTTTTGCCAATCTGGCACCGGTGGCAAAACTTTTCGCCAAGGATGGCGATCTTTGGGCCAAGGTGGCACCGTATATCACTCTGCTGGGCAAGGCAGGGACGATTGACGTGACGCAGGCCCCGGTGCTGTTGCGGGGTGTCGCACAACCGCACAGCGTCGCGGAGGTGGATTTTTCCGGTGCATCGCTTGGCGCGGGCAAGGGGTTTTATGAAATCTGGCTGCATGTGGCGGACCCTGTCCTCGATGCCTCTGATCCCGATGGACGGCTCTGGACACATGTTTCCGCCCTTGCAGGTGCCGACCACCGCCTGCACATTCTGACCATGGGCTGGCCCGAACCGTTGAAAGGGGGAAGCTGAATGGCGAACTGGCTTCTTGAGGCGGCAGCGGCTTTGGCACTGGCCTTGCAAAAAGTCACTCCCGCACGGCTGCGCGGGCTTGACCGCCTGCAGCAGGACGATCTGGCCCGCGCCATTCCCGGACGGGCGGTGCAGCTTCTGCTGCCCGACCAAAGCCTGTTGCAACAACGCTTTGATCTGCCAAAGGGCGAAACGGCACCCAACCCGGTCTGGCTGGCCGCTAGGGTCGAAGCCCTGTCGCCATGGGACAGGGATGCTTGCCTGTGGGATGCCAAAGTGGCCGGCGGTGTCGTGAAAATCGCACTGATCCCTCTGCGCCCGCTGGCCGAGGCCGAGGCCGCTCTGGCCCGGCAGGGGGGGCGTCTGGCCGAGGTGGTCGGCGCAGGCTTCTGTTTCCGCCGCGACACGGTGCAGTTGAAACGCTGGCGCGACAGGATCGCTTTGGCCGTGGTTCTGCTGACAGGTCTCGCACTGGGCTTGACTGGCCTTGGCGTGCAATTCGCCTTGCAGGCGCAAGACCGCACCACCGTGGCCGAGGCGGCTCTGGACCGCTCGGCCCAGCGACTGAAAGAGGGTGCGGGACCGGCGCAGGCCGCTCTGGCCCTGCTGCCCCGCAAGGCTGCCAGCGTCGGCCTTGCCCTGTCGCATCTGGCGGCGGCCTTGCCGCAGGACAGTTATCTAACCACCCTGTCGGTCACCGCCGATGGCTTTGAACTCTCCGGTCAGACCGCAGCGCCCGAGGCGATCATTCCGCCCTTGTCGGCGGACACGACCTTTGCCGAGGTTGATTTCGCCGGGCCCGCCGCGCGCAACCCTGACACGGGAAGTTACACCTTCACCATCCGTGGCAAGTTGGTGGCACCATGACCCTGCGCCATGCCCTGATGCTGCTTATGATCCCTTTGGCTGTGGCGATGCTCCTCGCCGTGGCGGCCTTTGCGTTTGCCGTGCAAGCCGGTCAGACGGCGGATGAAGCGCAGGCACGGCTGCAACAGGCGCTGGACCGGCGTCCCGCGGAACCCGTGGTTCAGGCGGCGGCCTTGCTGGTGCCCGGCGCCACGGCAGGGCTTGCCGCCTCGGCGCTGCAGGCACGGGTGCTCAATCTGGTGACCGGTGCCACGGTCCAGCAGATCGAGGCGCGCGGGGCCGAGGCCGAGGGTGCCCTGACCCGGCTGCGCGTGAACCTGCGGCTGGCGGGCGAGGAGGCGAGCGTGATGCAGACCCTGATCGCCTTGGAACAGGCCCAGCCCCTGATCTTCGTTGATGCCCTGCGGATCACGGGGCAGGGCGATGGCGGCAGTCTTGCGGTCGAAATGGACCTGTCAGCCTATGCCGGAAAGGTCGTGCCATGAGCCCACGCCCTTATCTGCTGGGAGCGGTCGCGCTGGCCTTGGCGGGCGGTGTGGTGTGGGACTATTGGCCAGCCGATCCCGGAACGCCGCAGACCCGCAGCCCCGCTCAATCAAAGCCGGCGGTCATCGGGACGCTCAACCCCATGTCGCAACGCCCACAGGCGGATTTCGCAGCGCTGTTTGACCATCCGCTGTTTGACCCGACCCGCACGAAAGCCGCCCCGCTCGCCCTGCCGGTTGCCGCACCCGCCCCCGAGACGGCCGCGACCCCCATCCCCACAGCCATCGGTCCCGCGCAGCCGGTACTGATGGGCACCGTGACCAGCCCCTGGCCCGGAGGCGTCTATCTCGGTGATGATCAGGGTGGCCCGGTGGTTTTCCTGCGGCCCGGAGAAGAGGCTCATGGCCTGCATCTGGAGGAGGCCCGTGCCAGCAGCGCCCGTTTCATGGGGCCTGAGGGTGAGGTCACCCTGACGCTGCACAAAGCAAATCCCGCAGCACCGGTCATGGGCGCGCAAGAGGGCAATGCCTCGGCGATCCCCGCGCCCGATCCCACCGCTTCCGACCCTAACGCGCCTGATCTGGGCGCAATGGCGCCCGGTGCCATAGACCCCACCGCCACCGACCCCAGCGCGACGGACCCTGCGGCGACGGACCCGTCTGTGCCGGCCACGACCCAACCCGATGCCCCGGTCCCCACCATGCCATTGGCGATCGCCCCCAAGATGCCTTTGGCGCCATGACGGGGTCGGCATGACAGGCCCCGCAACGCCGCGTCTCACTGTGCGCCAGATTGCCGACTGGCTTGGGCCAATGGACCGTCTGGCCATGATCGCCTGCGCCATTCTGGCCTTTGGCCTGGCCGCAGGGCGGCAGGGCTGGCTCGCCGGGTTGCCTTTCGTGCCGCTTGGGGCCGCGGCTGTGGCCATCTTCCTGATTGATCTGCGGCACTACCGCATCCCCGACCGGCTGTCCCTGCCGCTGATCCCGCTTGGCCTGATCCATGCCGCTGCCGTCACGACCCTTCTGCCACGCATCCTCGCTATGGCGGTGGCCCTGGCCGCGCTGACCTTGCTGCAGCGGGTTTTCCTGCGCCTGCGCGGCAAGTCTGGCCTCGGTGGCGGCGATGTAAAGCTGATTGTCGCCGCGGCGGCATGGTTGCCGGTCGACATCCTGCCGCTTTTCCTGCTCGCCGCCTCTGTCACGGCCTTGGCCGAGGCTTTGATCCGCCGATCGAATCACGAACAGCGGTTGGCCTTCGGGGTGCATCTGGCGCCTTGGCTGGTGGTGCTGGCGCTGATCGGCTGAACCGGCCAGTCGCGGCTTCGCATCGCTCCCCGGAAGGGTTTTGCACAGCCGTTTACCATTTGTTAAGGTCGGGTTTGCAACTGTCGGTTTTGTGAGTTCTTTCCGGCCTTCTGTGCAATATTGCGCAATAATGGGCGTCTGCACGCCGTAAACCGCAAAACGACCCTCTAAACTTTTGGTGTAGCCGCGTATCACTCGGCCTAACTAGACAGCTGGATTAGACTTTTCCGAATTATGCGCCGCGACGGCCCAAGTTTTGCCATGCTAGTCTTGTTGCACTGGCTCAACCCGCTGCACCGCCACATCTGGGGCCGCGGGTTCAGCGAAACCTGCAGGGTGCAATTCCGGTTGGACCGCACCACCACAGCAACGGAGAACAAGATGGCCACCTATACGTTGAACGTGAACGGGCAAGCCCGCACGGTGACGGTTCCCAGCGCGGACATGCCGCTGCTTTGGGTGTTGCGCGACTATCTCGGCCTGACGGGCACCAAATACGGTTGCGGCATCGAGGTTTGCGGTGCCTGTACCGTGCTTGTGAACGGTCAACCGGAAAAATCCTGTGACATGAGCGTGTCGGAAGCATCGAAAGCCAAGATCATCACGGTCGAGGGTCTGGCGGCGGACACCAGTGGCGCCAAGGCGCAGGCAGCTTGGGTGGCGCATCAGGTGCCGCAGTGCGGCTTTTGTCAGTCGGGCATGCTGGTCGCCGCGACAGGGGCGATGAAGGGGGGCCACCACGGTGCGCAGATCATCCCCGAACTCAACAACCTCTGCGTCTGCGGCACCTATGCCCGCATCAAGGATGCGGCGAAGACGCTCTGACCTCGGCTCAACAGAACAGGGAATACTGCGATGAAAGATATTCACGAGGCGACAAACGGCAACAGTGACGCAACAGCGCACGACGCCGCAGTCGAGTTGGCCACACAGGACGAGGCGGCCCCAAGCGGCCTGTCACGGCGCCAGCTTCTGTCGGCGGGGGCAGCGGCGCTGGTCGTGCCCTTTGTCTTTACCCCCGGGTTGAAGGGTGCCATGGCAGCCGCCGGGTCAGGCACCATCGGCGCCTATATCAAGATTGATGCCTCCAACATCGTCACCGTCGTTCTGGGCTCCAGCGAGATGGGTCAGGGCATTCTGACCGGGCTGGCCCAACTGGTGGCCGAAGAGATGAACCTGAACTGGCCGCAGGTCCGGGCCGAACATGCCCCGGCCTCGACCCAATGGCCCAACCCCTATGGCAACCCATTGTTTGGCGCTCAGTTGACCGGCGGCAGCACCTCGACCCGGGGCTGGTATGGACCTCTGCGGTTGGCGGCAGCCATTGCGCGCGACACCTTGCTGGCGGCGGCCGTCAAACAATATGGCGGGACATGGACGCTGGGGCAGGGCGGCACGCTGCGGAAGGGTTCCACTCAGGTCAAGTTCGCTGATGTGGTGGCGACGGCTTCGACCCTGACACCCCCAACGACGGCGGCGCTGCGGACCACGACACGTTTCATCGGCCAGACGATGCCAAGGCTCGATATTCCGGCCAAGACCGATGGCTCGGCTGTCTTCGGCATGGATGTGAAGGTGCCGGGCATGAAGTTCGCTTCGACCATCCATTCCCCGGTGCAGGGCGGCACGGTCAAGACGATGCCGGCCACCTCGGGCGGCACCAAGCTTTATAACCTTGGTACAGCGGTCGGCGTCATCGCCAATGACACTTGGTCGGCCATCCGCGCCGCCCGCGGGGCCGCCGCCGCAGTCACCTGGAACCTGCCGGCCAACCCCGACGCAGCCGACAGCGCCGCCCTGGCTGCGGCCGCTCTGGTTCTGGTCAACTCCACCACCGCCACGGCTTTTGTCGCCGAAGCGGTAGGCTCTCCCAGCATCGGTGCCGGGGCCAAGGCGATTGACGCCACCTACTCCCTGCCCTTCATGGCCCATGCCACGATGGAGGTGATGTGCTGCACCGCCAGCGTCACCCCGACTTCGTGCGAGATCTGGGTGCCGACCCAAGGCCAGCAGTTCATCCCCGGCCTTGCCGCCGCGATCACCGGGCTTCCTGCAACTTCGGTGACCGTTCACACCACGTTGATGGGCGGCGGTCTGGGCCGCAAGTTCGAAACCGATTACGTGGCCGAGTCGATCAAACTGTCGAAGGCCGCAGGCGTGCCCATCAAGCTGATCTGGTCACGCGAAGAGGATTTCAAGAACGACTATTACCGCCCCTCCGCCCTGATCCGGGTGCGTGCAGCCGTGGATACCTCGGGCCAGATCACCGACCTCATCTATCGCAACGTCTCACCCTCGATCAACATTCAGCGCGGAACGCTTCAGGGCAGCAACCCCGAGGACACCGGTGCCGTGGCGGGAGCCGTCGGGATCCCCTACCGCATCGGCGCCCGCAAGATCGAGTTTGTGCCCCTGCTGCCCTGTGACGTGCGCTTGGGCTACTGGCGGTCTGTCGGCGAAAGCTACAACACCTTCGCGGTGGAAAGTGCGGTGGACGAGCTGGCCGTGCTGGCCGGCAAGGACCCGATGGCCTTCCGCAAGGACCTGCTTAGCGGCGACGCAAGGTCCTTGGGCGTGGTGACGGCGCTGGAAACCCTGTGCAACTGGGGCGCAGGCCCCGGTGCTGGGCTGGCGCGGGGGATGGCTTTCCTTTCGGGCTTTGGCAGCTATATCGCCATGGCGGCCGATGTTGCCAATGTAGGCGGCAAGGCTGTGGTCAAGAAGTTCTATGCGGCCATCGACTGCGGCATAGACATCAATCCGGGCTCGATTGAGGCGCAGATGCAGGGCTGCGTGGCGCATGGCATTTCGGCCACGATGTGGGGTCAGCAGACCTTCGTGAAGGGCAAGCCGCAGACCGCGAACTTCAACCGCTTCAAGATGGTGCGTATGCCCGAGATGCCGACCGTCGCCGTTCAGATCGTCGACAGCACGGCAGCGCCCGGCGGTGTGGGAGAAACTGGCGTGCCCTGCGTGGCCCCGGCCATCGCCAACGCCTGGGCCAAACTAACCGGCTCGCGCATCCGCACCTTGCCCTTCTACCCCGGCATGGGAATGGGCGACGACTGAATCCAACCTGTCAGCCCTGACTGGCCGCGCTGACCTCTGGTTGGCGCGGCTTTCTTATATGCCTATTCTTTGTACGCAATGGTCGCGAATTGAGCGAAAAGCCTGCACATGACGGCTTTTCGGGCAGTCTGGCCCTGAGACTCTGGCCAGCGCGCAGGGCTCTGCCAATGTCAGGGTGGATTTGACCTCCCGGAGCCCTGATGTTTGACCTGCCCCAACCGCCCGCGATGCAGCGCGCCAAAGGCCGTGCCTTTGCGAGCTTCACGCTGCGTGACGGTGCGGTACGTCTGGCCGACTTGGCGCAGGCGGGGTCGGCCAAGATTATGCTGCCACGGATCGCAGGTCCCGTGCCGGAAGTGGTCTTCCTCAACACCTCCGGCGGTCTGACCGGCGGCGACCTTTTGGAGCTTTCGCTGGACCTCGCCCCCGGTGTCCGTCTGTCCGCCACAACCCAAACAGCCGAACGCGCCTATGCCAGCAACCAAGGTGCAGCGACAGTCCGGGTCACGGCATCGGTCGGGACAGGGGGGCGGCTGGATTGGCTGCCGCAGGAGACCATCCTGTTCGAAGCCTCCAACCTGACCCGCCGCACCGTGATCGACCTGGCGGACGACGCCAGTTGCCTGACTTCGGAAAGCCTCGTCCTTGGCCGCACCGCGATGGGAGAGGTGATCCATTCCGCCCACCTGAACGATCACCGCCTGATCCGCCGCCTAGGCCGTCCGGTCTGGGCCGAAAGCTTCCGGATCGACCCCGCCGTTCTGGCCCGCCGCCAAAGCCCCGCGCTTCTGGACGGTGCCAATGCCTTGGGCGTCGTGGCCTTTGTGGCACAAGGTGCCGAAGATGCCGCCGCCGCCCTGCTCAACCTGCCCGCCGTGCCCGGTGCCCGTCTTGCCGTCTCTGGCTGGGATGGCCGGTGTCTGGCCCGCGTGCTGGCCCCCGATGGCCTGACCCTGCGCAAACAGATGGCCCAAATCATCAAGACCCTGTCAGCACGCCCCTTGCCGCGCGTCTGGCTCAGTGGAGGAACGCTATGAACCTGACCCCGCGTGAACGCGAAAAGCTGCTGGTCAGCCTTGCCGCAATGGTGGCCCGCGGCCGCCTTGACCGCGGCGTCAAGCTGAACCACCCAGAGGCGATTGCCCTGATCACCGATTTCGTTGTCGAAGGTGCCCGCGACGGTCGCTCGGTTTCTGACCTGATGCAGGCCGGCGCCCATGTCATAACGGTCGATCAATGCATGCAAGGCGTGCCCGAGATGATCCATTCGGTCCAGGTCGAGGCGACCTTCCCCGACGGCACCAAGCTCGTCACCGTCCACCACCCCATCCGCTGAGAGGCCAAAGATGAAGCGCATCCTTTTCCTTCTTCCCTTGCTGGTGCCCTCCGTGGCGATGGCCCATCCCGGCCACGGTTTCGGCCTTGAGGCTGGCGTCCTGCATCCCCTGACCGGCGCGGATCATCTGCTGGCGATGGTCGGCGTCGGTCTTTGGGCCGCAACTCTGGGCTGCAAGGCCCGGTTCGTTGTGCCGGCCACCTTCCTGACCGCCATGGCCCTCGGCGCGGCCTTCGTGCCGGGTCTGGGGGGACTGATCGAGCCGATGATCCTCGCCTCAGTCATCCTGCTCGGTGCTGCTGTCGCCTTGGCCCTGCGCGCGCCCCTCTGGGCCGCGCTTCCAATGGTGGCTCTGATGGGCCTCGCCCATGGCGCAGCCCATGGGGCCGAGGGTTCTGGCGCTGGCTTTCTTCTTGGCATGCTGACCGCCACCGCCGCCCTGCATGCTTTGGGTCTGGCGCTGGGCCTGACCCTCAACCGCGCCGCGCTGCGTCTGTCGGGGGCCACGGCGCTTCTGGCGGGCGTTACGCTGGCCTTCGCAGGATAGGCCCATGATCCCCGGAGAGTTCTTCACCGCCGAGGGCGACATCGTCCTGAACGCTGACCGCGAAGCCATCACCCTTCTGGTCGCCAACAGCGGCGACCGCCCGGTTCAGGTGGGCAGCCACTACCACTTCGCCGAAACCAACCCGGGCCTGTCCTTCGACCGCAAGGCCGCCCATGGCATGCGCCTCGACATCCCCGCCGGCACTGCCGTCCGCTTTGAACCCGGCCAATCCCGCGAAGTCCGCCTCATCCCCTACGGCGGCTTGCGCAAAGTCTACGGTTTCAACGCCAAAGTGATGGGAGATCTCTGATGTCCACCCGCATCTCCCGCCCCGACTACGCCGCCATGTACGGCCCCACCACCGGCGACCGCGTCCGCCTCGGCGACACCGACATCATCATCGAGGTCGAGCGTGACCTGACGACCTATGGCGAAGAGGTCAAGTTCGGCGGTGGCAAAGTGATCCGTGACGGCATGGGGCAATCTCAGATCCCGCGCAGCGGCGGAGCCGTCGACACTGTCATCACCAACGCCCTGATCCTCGACCACTCCGGCATCTACAAGGCCGACGTCGGCCTGCTGGGTGGCCGGATCCACGCCATCGGCAAAGCAGGCAACCCTGACACGCAATCCGGCGTCACCATCATCATCGGGCCGTCGACCGAGGTCATCGCCGGCGAGGGCAAAATCCTCACCGCCGGCGGTTTCGACTGCCACATCCACTTCATCGCCCCCGGCCAGATCGAGGACGCGCTGCATTCCGGCATCACCACCATGCTCGGCGGCGGCACCGGCCCGGCGCATGGCACCTTGGCCACCACCTGCACCCCCGGCCCCTGGCACATGGGCCGCATGCTGCAAGCCTTGGACGCCTTCCCGATCAACTTCGGCCTCAGCGGCAAAGGCAACGCCTCCCGCCCCGAGGGCCTGATCGAGATGGTCAAGGGCGGCGCCTGCGCGTTGAAACTGCACGAGGATTGGGGCACCACCCCCGCCGCCATCGACTGCTGCCTGTCGGTGGCCGACGACATGGACGTGCAGGTGATGATCCACACCGACACGCTGAACGAGTCGGGATTCGTCGAAAACACCATGGCCGCGATCAAGGGCCGCACCATCCACGCCTTCCACACCGAAGGCGCCGGCGGCGGCCACGCCCCCGACATCATCAAGGTCGTGACCTCGCAGAACGTGATCCCAAGCTCCACCAACCCCACGATGCCCTACACCGTGAACACGCTGGAAGAGCATCTGGACATGCTGATGGTCTGCCACCACCTCGACCAGTCGATCCCCGAGGACGTGGCCTTCGCCGAGAGCCGCATACGCAAGGAAACCATTGCGGCGGAAGACATTCTACATGACATCGGGGCCTTCTCCATCCTCTCCTCCGACAGCCAGGCCATGGGCCGCGTGGGCGAGGTGATCACCCGCACGTGGCAAACCGCCCACAAGATGAAGCAGCAACGCGGCCGCCTCCCCGAGGAGACCGGCCAAAACGACAACGTCCGCGCCAAACGCTACGTGGCGAAATACACCATCAACCCCGCCATCGCCCAAGGCATGTCGCGCCACATCGGCTCCATCGAGATAGGCAAGCGCGCCGACCTCGTCCTCTGGTTCCCCGCCTTTTTCGGCGCCAAACCCGAACTGGTCCTTGTCGGCGGCATGATCGCCTGCGCCCAGATGGGCGACACCAACGCCTCGATCCCCACCCCGCAACCCACCTACACCCGCCCCATGTTCGGCACCTATGGCCGTGCTGTCGAACGCAACGCCGTTCTCTTCGTCAGCCAAGCCGCCCAAGCCGACGGCCTCCGCAACCAACTCGGGCTGGCCAAGGAAACCGTGGCCGTCGAAAACACACGCACCATCGGCAAACGCGACATGATCCACAACTCCGCCACCCCCTTTATCGAGGTCAACCCCGAAACCTACGAGGTCCGCGCCAACGGTGAACTCCTTACCTGCGAGCCGGCAAAAGAACTCCCCCTCGCCCAACGCTACTTCCTGTACTAGCGGTGCGTGACATCACGCAGCCACCTTATCACGGAAGTTAACACGGAACTTCATCATCTTCAAGTTATCCTCAGTCCCACAAATCTCGACACGCTTGTAGGCATACATGTCCATGTACTGAATCGTGACCCA
>CANGHD010000121.1 GCA_947453525.1 Paracoccaceae bacterium
ATCATGAAGAAGAAGAACCGGCGCGAGGCAATGTCCAGCAGCACGGCCTGATCGGGCATCTGCGGACCACGGTCCCAGCGGATCAGGGGGGTCAGGTAGTAGATACCCAGCATGACGGCCATCAGCCACCATTTGAGCGTGCGGAACTTGCCCTTCACCCGGCGGGGAAAGATGGGTTCGCGGGCCGCGTAAAGCTTCGGTTCTTCTGTCGTCGACATCACTTCATTCCTGTTCGCCTCTCTGCTTCTGCACTGCAGCGCGTCGAGGTGCCTTGACTTATGTCAACACGGACGCCGATTGGCGCATGTTGTGAAAAGACGGGGCATGGCACAGGCCAGCCCCGAAAAGTTCAAGTTGGGAAGAAAAGAAGCACCGGCACCCCAGGAACCGCGCGAACAGGAGGGTGCCGGTGCCCATGACGCCCAAGGACAAGCCCGGGCGTCACAGCTCGGTGTTACTCGCCGCCGCCAAGGCTGTGGACATAGACAGCCACGGCGCGGATTTGGTCTTCGCTCAGGCGCGGCTTGCTGCCAGTCTGGGCATAGCCCCAGCTGGGCATGACACCACCGCGACCGTTCAGGACCGTCTGGGTCAGCGTGGCTTCATCGCCGCCATAAAGCCAGATCGCGTCGGTCAGGTTGGGGGACCCCATGTCGCGGTTGCCCTTGCCGTCGGGGTTGTGACAGGCGGCACAGTTGTCAGTGAAGATCTGCGCGCCTGCCGTGGCTTTGGTCTCATCCGCTTTCTGGCCCGATATCTGCAGGACATAGTTGACGACCTGACCCACTTGTTCATCGGTCAGTTTGGCGGTTGCCACGTCAGCCAGCGCGCCGGAGGCCTTGTCAGACCACGCCGGCATGTAGATTCCCACGTTGCGCGCATCGGGATCGACGGTGTTGCGGACCCCATGCGTGATCGTGGTGTGGATCGCGTCAATCGCACCGCCATAAAGCCAGTCGTTGTCCAGAAGGTTCGGATAGCCCTTGCCCTGCACGCCCGCAGCCCCCGCGCCATGGCACGGCGCGCAGTTGGTGGCGAAGATCGACTTGCCGGCGTCCAGCGCATAGGCCTTGAGGCTGGCATCCCCTTCGATGGCCGTCAGGTCGGCGGCGACCAGCTTGGCCTTGATCGGCGCGTTCATCTTATCAAAGGCCTTGATGTCCTTTTCGACGTCCAGCCGGGTCGATGCATGAAGCAGGCCGGGCGTGGCCCCGTGGATCAGCGGCCATGCCGGATACATCACGCTGTATCCAAGGGCATACGCGATGCAGAGGTAGAACAACCAGACCCACCAGCGCGGCAAGGGGTTGTTCAGCTCCTCGATCCCGTCCCACGAATGGCCGGTCGTGCCGACCTTGTCTTTCGGGTCTTCCTTGATTGGCTTGGCACACATCGCTCAGGCCTCCTTCGAAGGTCCGGGCATAGACCCGGCGGGCACTGGCCCGGGTTTCTTGTCATGCTTGAAGATCACGTTCGCGGCGTCCTGATGGATGACTTTGCTGCCAGGCCGGAAGGCCCAGATCGAGGCACCCACGAAGAACAGCGTAAGTGCCAGAAGCGCCCAGCTGTCCGCGATTTCGCGCAAGAGAGTATAAAGTTCCATGATCCCCCCTACCGCGACGCGTCAGGCGTGAAGGTCGAGAAGTCGACCAGCGTGCCCAGCATTTGCAGATAGGCCACCAGCGCATCCATCTCGGTCAGCTCTGGTTGGCCGTCGAAGTTGGCGACGGTCACCTTGTTGCCGTAACGTGCGATCAGGCCCGTGCTGTCCCCATCGGGGTTGGCTTGCACCGCGAAGTCGGCCTTGGCGTTCTTGATCTCGTCATCCGAGTAGGGCACGCCGACCATGCGATGCGTCTTCATCTCATCCGCGATATACTGCGGATCGATCGGCGTGGTGGCGAGGAACGCATACTTTGGCATGACAGATTCCGGCACGATGACCTGCGGGTTCGACAGGTGGTCGACGTGCCACGAGTTGGAATACTTCCCGCCGACGCGCGCCAGGTCGGGCCCGGTGCGCTTGGATCCCCACTGGAACGGATGGTCGTATTCCGACTCTGCCGCCAGCGAGTAGTGGCCATAGCGTTCGACCTCGTCCCGCATGGGACGGATCATCTGGCTGTGGCAGACATAGCAGCCTTCCCGGATGAAGATGTCACGCCCAGCCAGCTCGAGGGGCGTGTAGGGCCGCATGCCCTGCACGGTCTCGATGGTGTTTTGCAGGTAGAACAGCGGCACGATCTGCACCAGACCGCCAATCGTCACCACCAAGAAAGACAGCACCAGAAGCAGGGTCGCGTTCTTTTCGATGATCTTGTGTTTGTCGAGAAAAGCCATGTTCCCGCGCTCCCTTATTCAGCCGGGACGCCGGCGTAGGCTGCGGCCCGCTGGGGCTGCGCTTTCACCGTCATCCAGAGATTGTAGACCATGATCAGCGCGCCGGTCAGGTACATCGCCCCGCCCAGTCCGCGCACCACATACATCGGGAACTTGGCAGCCACCGTGTCGACGAAGGCGTTCACCAGGAAGCCGTTCGCATCCACTTCGCGCCACATCAGGCCCTCCATGATGCCCGAGACCCACATCGAGGCCGCGTAAAGCACGATCCCGATGGTGGCCAACCAGAAGTGCCAGCTGACCAGTTTCAGGCTGTACAGCGCGTCCCGGTTCCACAGACGCGGGGTGAGGAAGTAGAGGACCGAGAAGGTGATCATCCCGTTCCAGCCCAGCGCGCCAGAGTGCACGTGGCCGATGGTCCAGTCCGTATAGTGGCTGAGCGAATTCACGGCCTTGATCGACATGACCGGGCCTTCAAAGGTGCTCATCCCGTAGAAGCCGATGGCGATCACCATCATCCGCACGACCGGGTCGGTGCGCAGCTTGTCCCAGGCACCCGACAGCGTCATCAGGCCGTTGATCATTCCACCCCAGGACGGCATCCACAGCATGATCGAGAAGACCATACCCAGCGTCGACGCCCAATCGGGCAGTGCGGTATAGTGCAGGTGGTGCGGACCGGCCCAGATATACAGGAAGATCAGCGCCCAGAAGTGGATGATCGACAGCTTGTAGCTGTAGATTGGACGTTCAACCTGCTTCGGCACGAAGTAGTACATCATGCCAAGGAAGCCGGCCGTCAGGAAGAAGCCCACGGCGTTGTGGCCATACCACCACTGCACCATGGCGTCCTGCACGCCGGAATAGATCGGCACCGACACCGAACTGAAGATCGAGATCGGAATGGCTGCGTTGTTCACGATGTGCAGCATCGCCACCGTCACGATCATCGACAGATAGAACCAGTTCGCCACATAGATATGCGGCTCGCGGCGCATGACCAAAGTGCCGACAAACACGAACAGGAATGCCACCCAGACCACGGCGATCCAGATATCGATGTACCAGACCGTTTCCGCGTATTCCTTGCCCTCGGTCCCGCCCAGAATATAGGACGACGCCGCCAGCACGATCATCAGTTGCCAGCCCCAGAAGACGAACCAGCCCAGATTGCCGCCCCACAGCCGCGCTGCACTGGTGCGCTGCACGACATAGAAGGCCGACATGATCAGCGCGTTGCCGCCGAAGGCGAAGATCACCGCCGAGGTGTGCAGCGGCCGCAAGCGGCCGAAATTGATGATGCCATCCGTTATGTTGCCCAGATCAAGCGCCGGAAAGGCCAGTTGGAAAGCGATGACCACGCCCACCAGAAAGCCCACCACGCCCCAGAACGTGGTCGCGATGACCCCCGCCCGGATAACCCCATCCTGATATTCATTGGGGTTGATCGTCTTGTCCTCACCCACATGGCGCAACACATAAATGAAGGTGATCGTCGCAGCGATCGCCACCTCTATGGCATTGACCAGATAGGGCAGATCGTGCGCGTAGTTGGCCGCAATGGCTGCCAGAAGCGCCACCACCGCCAGCACGATCAGTTTTGCGTAATCCCACATTTTTCTGTCCCTTCGTCCCCTGACCCCAGACGCAGTGCGAACCTGTGCACCATCGCCAAAGTGTCTGACAGGTTGAGGTTTTGCAGGTGCGGTGACGAATCGCCTTGATCCATATCAACAGCGCGTGATGGAGCAGATGATCCGCATCAATGCGCCACGGAGGCAGGTCTGCCATTTTGAAGGCATTCCCGAACTTCGGAGGCGAGAAATGAGCTACAAATCCATACTGACCGTCGTGACGAACCCCGCAGCTGCCGAGTGCTCGGTCCTTGCCGCAGCGCAGATGGCCTTGGGCTTTGATGCGCATCTTGAGGTGCTGGCCCTTGGGGTGGATCAAACTCAGGTCGGTTACTCCTATATCGGGGCCGGAGCCATTCTTACGGAATTCTCGATGGAACGGGCCGAGGCTGACGCCCGCGCTGCTGCCGATGCGGCGACCAAGGTGTTGTCCGGCATGGATGCGAGCCTGCGTTACAGCATAGAGACCGTCGTGGCTGAAATGGGCAGCCTGACGGCGGTGGTCGGCAATGCCGCCAGCTTCGTCGATCTGGTCGTACAGGGTCGCCCTTACAGTGCCGGCCAGATCTACCAGGCTGAAGCAGTCATCGAGGCGGCCCTGTTCGAAGGCCGCGCCCCGGTGCTGATCATCCCGGAAACCCTGTTGGGCAAGACCAACAAACTTACGCATCTTGCGACCCCACGCCGCGTGCTGCTGGCTTGGAACCAAAGCTCCGAGGCGCTGGCGGCCGCCAAACGCGCGCTGCCCTTGCTGAAACAGGCCGATCTGGTTGATGTGACCGTGGTGGACCCGCCCACAAGGGGCCCGGAAAGGTCCGATCCGGGCGGGCTCTTGTGCCAGTATCTTGTGCGGCACGGCGTCAAGGCACAGGTTTCGGTTCTGGCCAAGACCATGCCGAAGATTTCCGAAGTGCTGGCCCGCCACGCGCTGGAAGAGGGCTGCGACATGATGGTGATGGGGGCCTATGGCCACTCGCGCTTGCGGGAAGCGGTCTTGGGTGGGGCGACGCGAGCCGCGCTGGAGAACTCGGTGATCCCGGTGTTGATGGCGCATTGATCATCTGACCGAGACTGGGACGCGCAGGTTGCAGGACCTGCGCGTCTTTCTTTGACCGGCGTTCAGGCCACCGGAGTCCAGATCACATCGTCGATCCGCGGCGCATGGGTGGCCAGCATGACCAGACGGTCAAAGCCAAGGGCAATGCCTGAGGCATCCGGCATATGCGCCAGAGCCGCCAGAAAATCCTCGTCCAAAGGATAGCGCTCGCCATAAACGCGCTGCTTTTCATCCATCTCAGCCTGAAACCGGCGGCGCTGTTCGTCCGGATTGGTCAATTCGCCAAAGCCGTTGGCGAGTTCCACCCCGCAGGCATAAAGCTCGAACCGCTCCGCCAGCCGCGGATCGTCGGGCGCACGGCGGGCAAGGGCGGCTTCAGCGGCAGGGTAACGGTCCAGAATGGTCGGGCGACCAAGGCCGAGGTGAGGCTCGACCCTGGCGACGAGAACACGGGACAGAAGGTCCGACCAGGTGTCATCCTCGGCCACGCGCAGACCAAGCGCGGGAAGTTGTGCTGCCAAAGCCGCCCTGTCGGTGCTGCCGTCGGGATGGATCGAGGCCAGCAGATCCACCCCGGCATGAAGCTGCAAAGCCTCCACCACGCCCAGCCGCTCTGGCGCCGCGAAAGGGTCGCAGATCAGGTCCCGGTGCCGCAGATCGGTGGTGCCCGCGGCCCGGCAGGCCAGTAGCATGAGATCGACGCAGTCCTGCATCAACTCGGTATAGTTTGCGCCCACGCGGTACCATTCCAGCATGGTGAACTCGGGCGAATGGCGCACCCCGCGTTCGCGGTTGCGCCAGACATGGGTCAGGGCAAAGATTCGCTCCTCCCCCGCCGCCAGCAGTTTCTTCATGGCAAATTCCGGCGAGGTGTGCAGATACATCGTCTGCGGCACCCCGTCGTTGCCGATGGCTTGCGTGGCAAAGCCAATCAGATGCGCCTCGTTTCCGGGGCTGATCTGCAAGGCGGCGGGGTCAACTTCCAGGAAATTCCGGGTCTCAAACCATTGACGAAGGCCGGATTGGATGCGGCCCCGGGCCAGTAGGGCGGGCCTGCGGTCGGCGTGACGCGCGCGGTCCCACCACGGAGCCCCACCTAGCGAATCTGTCATGCTGCTTCTCTCTGGCGATTTGCCGCAAATAGAGGTAAACGCTCCGCCGATACGGCCTCTCCTTAGCGACTGGGGCCAAGGGAAACAAGGAATCCGTCACGTGAAGGTCATCGCATCCTCGCTCCGCAAGGGCAATATCGTCGAACTGGACAACAGGCTTTATGTGGTCCTGAAGTCGGAAAACTTCCACCCCGGCAAAGGCACGCCGACGACCTCGGTCGACATGCGCCGCATTTCCGATGGCGTGAAGGTGGCTGAACGCTGGCGCACGACCGAAATGGTCGAGAAAGCCACCGTGGACGAGCGGGAATACGACTTCCTTTACGAGGATGGTGAAGGTTTCCACTTCATGGAACCTTTAAGCTATGACCAGATCACCGTCTCCGAAGACGTCGTGGGCGACAGCAAGGTCTTCCTGGGCGAGGGTGTCAAAGCCTATGTCCAGACCTTCGACGGGGTTGCCATTGCCATCACCCTGCCGCTGAAGGCCGTGGTCGAAATCGCCGAAACCGAACCGGTGACCAAGGGCCAGACGGCCTCTTCCTCCTACAAGCCAGCGATCTGCACCAACGGCCTGCGCGTTCTGGTTCCGCCGCACATCGGGGCCGGCACGAAGATCATCATCAACACCGAAGACTTCACCTATCAGGAACGCGCCAAGGACTGATCTGACCGCTCCCAAAAGGGTGCGCGGCTGACGCACCCTTTTGACGACCTGTTCGCGGATTGCGTTGGTCTCTGGCCTTATCTTCGCTTTGACGCCTTTTAAGCGCGCGAGGGATTTTGCTGGCATGAAATACGTTGTGGGAACCGCCCGAGCCAAGCCCGGCAAACGCGAAGAATTTCTTGCCGCCGGTCGCATCCATGGCCAAACGACCAGACGAGAACCCGGTTGCGTCTTTTTTGAGTTGAGCCCCCAAATGGACAGTGAGGATGGGATTATCATATCCGAATGTTACCAGAACGCGGAGGCCCATCGGCGTCACGACGAAACCCCGCACATGCAAGCCTTTATTCCGATCATGCGCAGCCTGTTGGCAAGCTGCGTCCTCGACATGGTGATTTCTGACACTGTCGAGCGGATCGAGATTGCTTTCTGAAACAGGGATGATGGGTGAAGCCCACCATTCTCCGGCGAACCAGGTGAGTTTCGCGCGCCCTAAGCCTTAATCTCAACGTGCCCATTGATCGCCAAGTACGCCACTGCATTCGGCCCCAGCATCAGCGACTTTCCGATCAAACTGGCTTCCAGTGAGGGGCCGATCGGGGCGGATACGCCGGTCAGTGTCACAGTCTGTGCCTCGGGTGACAGGTTGAAGACGCAGAGCACACTTTCGCCTTGCGCCTCTCGCGTAAACGCCAGCAGCGGCTCGGGCAGGTCGAAGAAGCTGGTTTTGCCCTTCATCAACGCGTCAGATCCGCTGCGGAAAGCCAGCATCGCCCTGTAATGTTCTAGCACCGACCCTGCCACGCCCTTCTGGCTTGCCACGTTGCGAGCCAGTTGCGGTGCTTTGACCGGCAGCCAAGGTTTGCCGGTGGTGAAGCCGCCGCTTGCGCTAGCGTCCCAGACCATCGGCGTCCGGGTATTGTCGCGACCAATGGGCTCCGGCCAGAAGTTGATGCCTTGCGGGTCCGTCAGTTCCTCGAGGCTCAGTTCGGTGTCGGTCTGGCCGATTTCCTCGCCCTCCCAAAGGCAGATGGAGCCTTGGAACGACAAGAGCAGCGCGCCAGCCTGCTTGGCCAAGGCATCCTGCGACACCCCGTGCTCGGCCCAACGTGAGGCATGGCGCACCACATCATGGTTGGAGAAGGCCCACATCGGCCAGCCATTCGGCGCACCTGTGAAGAAATCAGAGATCCGGCTGCGGAAGAAGGCGGCGGTATAATCGTAGCCCATCATCTCGAAGGAATAGCACTGATGCAGGCGGCCGGGCGCGGTGTACTCGCCCATCATGGCGATGGCATGGTGCGCCTCGCCCATCTCGCCCACGGTCGATGTACCGGGATAATCGTTCATCACGCGGCGAATGCGCTCCATCCAGCCTAGGTTCTCGGGCTGATTCTTCGAGAACAGATGGTACTGCATGTAATAGGGGTTGCCGTCGGGCTGATCCTTGACCTTGTAGTCTGCGGCATCGTTGCGAAAGAGCGCGTCCTTGTAGAAGTAGTTGACCGTGTCAAAGCGGAAGCCATCCACCCCGCGGTCCAGCCAGAAGCGCAAGACGCTTTCCATATAGTCGACCACCGCAGGGTTGCGGTAGTTGAAGTCGGGCTGCTGCGGCAGGAAAGAGTGCATGTAGTATTGCTTGCGACGCGCGTCCCACGTGAAGGCGGGGCCACCGAAGACCGACAGCCAGTTGCAGGGTGGCGTGCCATCGGGGCGCGGATCGACCCAGATGAACCAGTCCGATTTATCGTTCGTGCGGTCCTTGCGGCTTTCCGCGAAGAAAGCGTGCTTGTCGGAACAGTGATTCAACACCTGATCGATGATGACCTTCAGGCCCAAAGTGTGAGCTCGCGCCACCAGCACGTCAAAATCAGCCAAAGTGCCAAACACCGGGTCGACGTCGGTGTAGTTCGACACGTCATAGCCCATGTCGAGCATGGGCGAGGTGAAGAAGGGCGAGAGCCAGACCGCGTCGCACCCCAGTTCGGCAATATGGTCCAGCCGCCGGGTTATCCCTTTCAGGTCGCCCACGCCGTCGCCGTTGTCATCCTGAAACGACCGGGGATAGACTTGATAGGTTACCGAGCCGCGCCACCATTCCGCCATGTCCATCTCCTCGGAGCTTCGGATTCGGGCCTAGCATAAGGGCAGGTGGTGCGCTGTTCAAACCGCTTTCACTGGGCGAAAATATGGGTCTGCGCCGGATCGAAGGTCAGACCCAATTCGGCACCGATCGGATAGACGGCGTCGCGGGCCAGCGCCGCGATCAGGCGGTTGCCATCGCCCATCGTCAACTCCACCACCGTCTCGGCGCCCAGCCGTTCGGTCAGGGCAACGCGGCCGTGAAGCATGCCTCCGGCCTCCACGGGCGTCAGGTATTGCGGACGCACTCCCAGCTTGGCCTTGCCGCCGACGGTATAGCCGGCGGATTTCGCTGTGATCTCCACCGGGTCAAGCGCTGCGTTCGACACGAGGATCTTGTTGCCGTTCACCCCCTTCACGTCGACGTCGAGGAAGTTCATCGAGGGCGAGCCGAGGAAGCCCGCCACGAAGAGATTGGCGGGGTTGTGATAAAGCTCCATCGGCGAGCCGATCTGCTGGACGAGGCCATCTTTCAGGACCACGATCTTGTCGGCCAAAGTCATCGCCTCGACCTGATCGTGGGTCACGTAGATCATCGTGGCACCCAGTTGCTGGTGCAGCTTGCCAATCTCCAGCCGCATGTCCATGCGCAGGGCGGCGTCGAGGTTCGACAGCGGTTCGTCGAACAGGAAGACCTGCGGTTTGCGCACAATCGCCCGTCCGATGGCGACGCGCTGGCGCTGGCCGCCGGAAAGCTGCGAGGGGCGGCGGTCCAGCAGGTGTTCCATCTGCAGGATGCGGGCCGCCTCGCCCACCTTCTCATCTTTCTCCGCCTTCGAGGCACCTGCGATGGTCAGGCCGAAGGCGACATTTTCCCGCACCGTCATATGCGGAAAAATGGCGTAGCTTTGGAACACCATGGCGACACCACGATCCTTGGGCGGCAACTCGTTCACCCGCCGGCCACTGATGGTCAGATCACCGGCTGAGATATCCTCCAGCCCCGCGATCATCCGCAAGAGCGTGGACTTGCCGCAGCCCGAGGGGCCCACGAAGACGACGAACTCGCCGTCGTCGATGTCGATGTCGACGCCCTTGATGACCTGGGCGGTTCCGTAGCTTTTCTTGAGGCCCTTCAAGGTGATGGCGGCCATGGGTTACTCCGCGGCTTTGGCGTTGGGTTGCACGTGCAGAAGGCCATCCGGGCCAATGACGACAGGCTCGGGGTCGGTGACATAGCCGCCGAACTTGTCCTTGCCACCGTCGGCAAAGCCAAGGATGACAAGACCCTCAGGCGTCTCGACAATGCGGGCGGCGTAGCGCTGGCAGGGCTCGGCCCCGTCAAAGAACGGGCCGGGGGCAAGACGCCACGGACCACGGGGATGGTCGGCGATCAGGTAGTGGTTGCCGGTCACAGGGCTTTGCGGATTGGTGCGGCGGTATTGCTGCGACCATTGCGGACCGGCGGTGCAAAACAGGCAGTACCAATGCGCACCATATTTGAAGACCTGCGGCACCTCAAGTTGCCCCATGCCGCCGGTGAAGACCGGCGGGCGCAGGGTCCATGTGTACAGGTCGGGAGAGGTGGCGAACCCGATTGCGCCTCCGGCGTTGGGTTCTGGAATGCCGGGGGCGCGGGCAGTGAAATACATCAACCAGCCGTCGGAATCCGGGTCCTTCATGACCCAAGGGTCGCGCATGGCGCGGTCGTGCCAGTGGCCGACCACATGGTCTTTCTCATAGGTGTCGGCATTGGGGCCGGTGAGGTCGAGGCAGAGACCGTCACCCACCCTCTCCCAGGAATGCAGGTCGGTCGATGTGGCGTGGCCGACGCGCTGGTAAAGCGATTTCTCGGAGAGCGTGGTGCCGGTGTAGAACAAATGCCACAGGCCGTCCGCTCCCTGCACCACGGAGCCGGTCCATGTCGTGCTGTCATCCCAGGCCGGGCTCGTCTTCTGCGGCCCGAACATGGTACCGAGATGGGTCCAATTCACCAGGTCCTTCGAGGTCGCGTGGCCTTGCGTCACGTTCAGATGGCGCAGGTCCGGGTCGATCAAGCTGGTGGAGGCTTGCAGAAAGAAGCCGTGGTAGGTGTCGCCCTCCTTGGCATACCAGCTGTCCCAGATCCATTTTCCGTCGAGTGCGATGACCATGGTGCGTTTCCTTTGCCGATAGCCGGGGGCCAGCCCCCGGACCCCCGGGATATTTGTGCAAGTATGAAAGGGGGAAGGGTTAGCCTTTGACCCCGGTGGAAGCGATCGAGGCGATGAAGGCCTTTTGCAGGTAGAGGTAGAAGGCAAGCACCGGCAGCGTGATGAGGGAGAGGTAGGCCATGACCTCGCCCCAGACCACGTTGAGCTGGAAGAAGTATTGCAGGCCGACCATGACGGGGCGGTAGCCCTCTTCCTGAACGACCATCAGGGGCCAAAGGTACTGGTTGTACATGGCGAGGAATTTCAGGATCGCCGCTGTTGCCAGCACCGGGCCGGCGAGTGGCATGACGATGCGGCGGTAGATGGCGAACCAGCTGGCGCCCTCGACGCGGGCAGCCTCGATCAGTTCGCCGGGCAGGTCTTTGAAGTATTGCACGAAGAGGTAGATCGTCAGGCC
>CANGHD010000122.1 GCA_947453525.1 Paracoccaceae bacterium
GGAGCTTTTGGCCTTCACCCGGATGACCGGCGATCTGGTCAAGGCGATGATCGGGTGCGGCAAGCCGATCATCTCGGCGGTGGATGGCGTGGCGGTGGGGGCCGGGGCGATCATCGCCATGGCCTCCGACCTGCGGCTGGCCACGCCAGAGGCGAAATGCGCGTTCCTGTTCACGCGCGTGGGATTGGCAGGCTGCGACATGGGGGCTTGTGCCATGTTGCCGCGGATCATCGGGCAGGGACGGGCGGCGGAGTTGCTGTACACCGGGCGGACGATGAGCTCCGTTGAAGGCGAGCGCTGGGGTTTCTGGAACGCCCTGCATCCGGCCGACACGCTGGAGGCCGAGGCGCGGCTGTTGGCCGAGCGTCTTGCCTCTGGCCCGACCTTTGCGCATTCCATCACCAAGACGCAGTTGAACCATGAATGGAACATGGGGCTGGAGCAGGCGATCGAGGCCGAGGCGCAGGCGCAGGCGATCTGCATGCAGACCAAGGACTTCGAGCGAGCCTACCGGGCTTTTGTCGCCAAGGAACGACCCGTGTTTGCCGGCAACTGAAGGCGGGGGCCAGCCCCCGCACCCCCGGGATATTTAAGCCAGAATGAAAGGCGCAAGGCGGATGAGCGACAAGAGTTTCCTCGATTGGCCCTTCTTTGAGGCGCGGCATCGGGAATTAGCGGCGGCGCTGGAAGACTGGTGCGGTGCGCATCTGCCCGTTGATCATGGCGACGTCGATGAAGCATGCCGGGGGCTGGTGGCCAGCTTGGGCGCGGGTGGCTGGTTGCAGCACTCGGGCGGCAGTCTGGATGTGCGGACCCTGTGCCTGATCCGCGAGACTTTGGCGCGGCACGACGGCTTGGCGGATTTTGCCTTTGCCATGCAGGGCTTAGGGATGGGGCCGGTGTCCCTGTTTGGGACGCCCGAGCAGAAACTATGGCTGGACAAGACGCGTGCCGGCACCGCGATCTCGGCTTTTGCCTTGACCGAGCCCGGTTCCGGCTCGGATGTGGCGGCCACGGCTACGGTGGCAGAGCGGGTGCAGGGCGGGTGGCGGCTTTCCGGAGAGAAGACCTGGATTTCCAACGGCGGGATTGCGGATGTCTATGTGATCTTTGCGCGGACCGGAGAGGCACCGGGCGCGCGCGGCATTTCGGCGTTCCTGATGCCCGCCGATGTGCAGGGCCTGACGGTTGAGGAAAGGCTGGAGGTGATTGCGCCGCATCCCTTGGCGCGGCTGCGCCTAGACGGGGTGGAATTGCCGGAGGGCGCTTTGATCGGCAAGGCCGGTGAGGGGTTCAAGCTGGCGATGTCCGTGCTGGATGTGTTCCGGTCTACGGTGGGCGCGGCCGCCTTGGGCTTTGCCCGGCGGGCTTTGGATGAAAGTCTGGCACGGGTGACCTTGCGGCGGATTCAGGGGCAGGCCTTGGCTGAGTTGCAGATGGTGCAGGGGCATCTGGCTGACATGGCTGTTGAGGTGGATGCCGCCGCCCTGCTGGTCTACCGCGCCGCCTGGACGAAGGACCAGGGTGCCGCCCGCGTGACCCGTGAAGCCGCGATGGCCAAGCTGTACGCCACCGAAGCCGCACAACGCGTCATCGACATGGCCGTGCAACTGCATGGTGGCGAGGGTGTGCGGCATGGATCCGTCGTCGAACGCCTGTACCGCGAAATCCGGGCGCTGAGGATCTATGAAGGTGCCAGCGACGTTCAGCGCGTGGTGATTGCCCGCTCCATTCTGCCCAAGGAGGCCACATGACTTCTCCGCATGATTTTCTGCATCCGAAGGGGTGGAAGGCCACCCCGGGCTATTCCAGCGGGGTTTCAGCCCGGGGTCGGCTGGTCATGACCGGCGGCATCATCGGCTGGAACGGTCAGCAGGAGTTTGAAACCGACGACTTCGCCAGCCAAGTGGCGCAAGCGCTGCGCTCGATTGTCGAGGTGCTGGCGTGCGGCGGGGCCAAGCCCGAGCATCTGGTGCGCCTGACATGGTATGTCACGGACAAGCGGGACTACCTTGGCAGCTTGAAAGAGATCGGCAAAGCTTACCGCGAGGTCATCGGCAAGCACTTCCCGGCCATGGCCCTGGTGCAGGTGGTGGCCTTGGTGGAAGATCGGGCGAAGGTGGAAATCGAAGCGACGGCTGTGGTGCCGGAATAGGAGGGGGCGATGCTGGGACCGACGGGACATGTTGACACATTCACGCGGGACAGGCTGCCCGCATCTGACCATTGGCCGGAAATCACGCCGGTCTTCCACTACCCGGACCACCTGAACGCCGGGGTCGAACTTTGTGACCGCATGGTCGAGCGTGGCTTTGGCGACCATGTGGCCTTGATCGGCAACGGGCGGCAGCGGACCTACAAGGAACTGGCCGACTGGTCGAACCGCATCGCCCACGCGCTGGTTGAGGTCTATGGCGTCAAGCCTGGCAACCGGGTGCTGATCCGGTCCGCCAACAACCCCGCGATGGTGGCGGCGTGGCTGGCTGCGACCAAGGCAGGGGCGGTGGTGGTCAATACCATGCCGATGCTGCGGGCCGGAGAACTGACGGCGATTGTCGACAAGGCAGAGATCACCCACGCGCTGTGCGATACACGGCTGATGGAGGAACTGGTCACCTGCGCCAAGGGCTCGGCCTATCTGCGGACGGTGGTGGGGTTTGATGGCACGGCCAACCATGATGCGGAACTGGACCGGGTGGCGCTGTCCAAGCCGGTGCGCTTTGCTGCCGTGCAGACGGGCCGCGATGATGTGGCGCTCTTGGGCTTCACCTCTGGCACGACCGGAGAGCCCAAGGCCACCATGCATTTCCACCGCGATCTGCTGATCATCGCCGATGGCTATGCCAAGGAAGTGCTGAAGGTCACGCCCGAGGATATCTTCGTGGGTTCACCTCCGCTCGCGTTTACCTTCGGTCTGGGTGGCCTTGCGATCTTCCCGCTGCGCTTCGGGGCAGCGGCGGCACTGCTGGAGCAGGCAAGCCCGGCCAACATGATCAGCCTCATTCAAGAACATAAGGCCACGGTCTGCTTAACCGCCCCCACCGCCTACCGGGCAATGCTGAAGGCGATGGAGGCGGGGGCGGATCTGTCCTCGCTGCGGGCGGCGGTCAGTGCCGGGGAAACCCTGCCCGCGCCGGTCTATCAGGAATGGATGGAGCGGACCGGCAAGCCGATGCTGGATGGCATCGGTGCGACCGAGATGCTGCATATCTTCATCACAAACCGCTTCGAGGATCACCGCCCCGGCTGCACCGGGCGTCCGGTCGGTGGCTATGAAGCGAAGATCGTCAATGAGGACATGGTCGAGGTGCCACGCGGCGAGGTCGGGCGGCTGGCCGTACGCGGGCCGACCGGCTGCCGCTACATGGCGGATGACCGGCAGCAGAAATACGTGAAGGGCGGCTGGAACCTGACCGGCGATAGCTTCTGGCAGGACGAAGAGGGCCGCTTCCACTTCGCCGCCCGCTCGGACGACATGATCATCTCGGCTGGCTACAACATCGCGGGGCCGGAGGTCGAGGCGGCCCTGTTGTCACACCCCGCCGTGCTGGAATGCGCCGTGGTGAGTGCTGTGGACGAGGAACGCGGCCACATCGTCGAGGCGCATGTGGTGCTGGCCGCAGGGCACGAGCCGTCAGACCTGCTGATCCGCATCTTGCAGGACCATGTGAAGCGCGTCATCGCACCCTACAAGTACCCGCGTCGCGTCGTCTTCACCGATGCCCTGCCGAAAACGCAGACCGGCAAGATCCAGCGCTTCAGGCTGAAAACCTGACACCCCAAAAGTTTTCGCCGAAAATTTTTGGGACACCACCTTCAGGCGAGGGGTAAAGCCACCTGAAATCCGCGGTCTTTGGTCACCGGAGACAGTAGCGTCAGGTCCTTGCCCAAACCGCGCGCGATGCCTGCGGCGATGGCCAAGCCAAGGCCCGACCCGCTGCTGCGCGCCCCGGCCCGTTCAAAGCGCATGGTCAGGGTCGACAGGATTTCCGGCGGTATCGCCGGGCAATCGTTGGTCACCGAAAAGACTCCGGTGGGCGACAAAGACACCGAAACGGTCGCCTGCGTGCCGTGCACCAAGGCGTTCTCGATCAGGTTCCGGGCCAGAACCGCAAAAGCATCCGGGTCCAGCCGAGACGGTACTGCGGTTTTCGGAACATCGGCGGTGATGCGCCCCGGATGGCTGCGGCTGAAATCGTTCAGCACCACGTTCAGGATCGGCACCAGGTCGGCCTGCTCGGCAGCGAGCATCGCGCCCCCTTCAGCCCGCGCCAGTTGCATCAGCTTCTCGGCCAGCCGCGCCAGCCGCTTCAATTCTGCCTCAACCTGCGCCGCTCGCTGCCGCAACGGCCCGTCCGGGCTTTCTGCCACCAGCCTTTGCGTCTGCGCCAGGGTCGCCGCAATCGGCGTGCGGAGTTCATGCGCGGCATTGGCGGCGAACGAGCGCTCCGCCTGCAAGGCGCGCTTCAGCCGGGCCATCAGGCGGTTGGCGGCCTGCTGGATCGGGATCAGTTCGGTGCGCAGGCCCGACAGGTCCAAGGGAGTCAGGTCATCCGCCCCCTTCAGCCGGATCGCCACGGACAGATGCCCCAGGGGCCGCAAGCCCCGCCGCACCCACAGGGCCACGCCAATCAGCGACAGGGGCAGCAGCACCCCCAGAGGCACCAGCATCGCCAGCACCGTCTCGCGCAACGCGGTCTGGCGGTGGGTCAGGGGTTCGGCGACCTGAATCGTATATTGCCCCGACACGGCAGAGCGGCTGAACACCCGGTGGCTTTCGGTGGTGAAAAAGCCCTGCGTCTTGACACTGTCGAATATCTTGGGGTCCGCGTCGTGCGAATACATCAGGATCTTGCCGTCGGCATCGCGGATCACATAGGTGATCTTCTCATCATGCTGGGCAATCGGCAGAATTTTCTGCGCCACAGCCGCCCCGTCCGAGGCGATCAGTTCCACCACCGCCAGCGGCAGGATCCGTTCTCCGGTCTCCTGCAGGGCCGCATCGAAGCTTTCATCAATCTCGCGCCGCACCACATAGGTGGAGCCGGCCACGGCCCCCAGCCACAGAACGACAAGGATGCCCGAAACACCCACGGCCAACTGGCCTCGCAACGACCTCATGCGGATCATGGCGTGCCCAACCGGTAACCCAGGCCTCGGATCGTCTGCACCACGTCTTTCCCCAATTTCTTGCGCAAGCGGCTGACATAAACCTCGATCGTGTTGCTCTCGACCTCGGCATCGAAGGAGTACAGCTGATCCTCGATCTGGCTTTTCGAGACGATCTGCCCCGGACGCTGCAACAATGCCTCAAATATCACCCACTCGCGTTGCGACAGATCA
This sequence comes from Paracoccaceae bacterium, assembly GCA_947453525.1. Taxonomy (GTDB): domain Bacteria; phylum Pseudomonadota; class Alphaproteobacteria; order Rhodobacterales; family Rhodobacteraceae; genus Stagnihabitans. Next base: position 5,344 of record CANGHD010000122.1, read on the forward strand.
ATCTGACCGTCGGGGCCGTGAATGGCATGGGCGGCCAGATCTATCTCCAAGCCGCCCAATGCGATCAGCGGATTCGGATTGCCCGAATAGCGGCGGGCCACGGCATTGATGCGGGCGGTCAATTCGGCAAGGTCGAAGGGCTTGACGATGTAGTCATCCGCCCCGGCGTTCAGCCCCTCGATCCGTTCGGTGATGCGGTCATGCGCCGTCAGGATCATCACCGGCGTGACCGATCCCTTGCCACGCAGGGCCTTGAGGAAATCCAGACCACGGCCATCCGGCAACCCCAGGTCCAGCAGGATCAGATCATAGGCCATCGTCGCCACCAGATCGCGGGCATAGGCCAGCGTCGGCGCCAGGTCCGGCACATGGCCCTCGGCGGCGATCTGGTCGCGCACGGCGCTTCCCAGCCCGGGGTCGTCTTCGATCAGCAGAATGCGCATGGCTCCTCCATGATCCCCAATGACGTGATTTAGCTGACACCAAGCTGAACGGCAGGGCAAGGTGGTGTTCAGGTGCCTGTCAGGTTCAAAGTGCTGGTGAAGCCTTGCAAACAGGACACAAACCATGCCCCGAATCATTCGGCACATCCGTCGCGACATCATCCTTGCCGCCATTCTGGCCAGCCTCGCAGTCCCTGCGATGGCGGAAGTCGAATGCTCGACCCCTATGGACGAATGGAAACCCATCGCCGCCTTGCGCGCCGAGGCGGTCAAGCTGGGCTGGACCGTCGAGAAAATCCGTGCCGACGACGGGTGCTATCACGTGAAGGCGACGGATTCCGCCGGCAAGCCCATTGAAGGTGTGTTCGACCCGCAGTCCTTGAAGCTGCTCGGTCGCTCGGATGAAGACGACGAAAAGTCCGGCGATCGCGACAAGCCCAAATCAGGCGGCTCGAACTGAGCCGCCAAGACCCTTAGAAACCGGAGTACCCATGTACCGCACATCCACCGCCCTTGCCCTTTCGCTCGCCGCCCTCGCCCCCCTCGCGGCCGAGGCCAACCCAGTCAAGATCAGCGTCACCATCGCGCAATACAGCGGCCCCAACACCTTTCTGGCGATGTATCTGACCGACAAGGCGGGCAACTTCAAAAGCACCGTCTGGGTAGCGGGCGACCGGACCCGTTATTGGCGCCACCTGCGCACATGGTTCGCCGCGACCGGCGGACAGGGGGCCGACGGCGTGACCGGTGCCAGCGTGGGCTCGGGCCGCACGCTGACGATCACTCCGGACATCGCCGCCTCGATGATCGACGCCGGATACATCCTGCACATCGATGCCGCGGCAGAAGGCGTCGGCGAAAGCCCGGACGAAATTCAGGTCCCGCTGACCACCGCCGGAGCAGGCGCGCCTGTGGCCGGCAACGGTTTCATCGCGAACTTCCAGTACGGCCTTTAAGACCCTCACAGTCAGGACCACCTCATGTTGCGGCGTCTGCATTCCCTTCCCGGCCTGATCTTCGGGCTGGTGCTTCTGGTTCTGGCATCCACCGGCGCGATCCTGTCGCTGGCCCCGATGCTGGACCGGATGCAGGCGTCCCCTGAAGCCAGCCTGACGGTGGCCGATGTTGCGGCGAAAGCCCTTGCCGCAAACCCCGGCCTGAACAAACTGCACCGCAGCCCGAATGGCGTGATCGTCGGCTCCATCAAGGCCAAGCTGGGCTTCCAGACCAAAGTGATCGACCCCGCCAGCGGCAAAGCGACCGGCGCCGCCGGGGCGGGCAGTTTCCTTGACTGGATCAAGGAGCTGCACCGGTCCTTCTTCCTCGACCAGACCGGCCACGGCATCGCTGGGGTCAGCGCCGGCGTGATGGCCTTGATGACGATCAGCGGGCTGTTCCTGCTGGCCGTCTCGCTGGGCGGCTGGCGGCGGATCGGCAAGCCCGTCCGCTCCACCGGCGCACGGGGCTGGCACGCCAAGGTCGCGCGGCTGGCGGTGGCGGGCCTCTTCGTCTCGGCCCTGACAGGCAGCTACATGTCGCTCTCGACCTTCGGCATCCTCAACGACGGCACGACCATCGAGGCGACTTTCCCCGACAAGGTCGCGACCGGCACCGCCCTGCCCATTGACCAACTGGCAGCCCTTCAAGCCATTCCCCTGTCGGCCCTGCGCGACCTGACCTTCCCTGCGGCGGGCGATCCGACCGACGCCTTCCTGATCGCCACCTCCACCGGCGAGGGCTATGTCGACCAGGTCTCGGGCCAGATGCTGAACTGGATGGACTACGGCACCGCCCGCCAGATCTGGGAGTTCATCTACAAACTCCACACAGGCCAGGGCCTGTGGCTGGTCGGCCTGATCCTCGGCCTTTCCGCCCTCATGGTGCCGCTGCTCTCCGCCACCGGCACGGCGATCTGGTACAGCCGCCGCCGCGCCATGCCGCGCCTGCGCCACAACGCCCGCGCCGCGACCGCCGATCTGGTGATCCTTGTCGGCTCCGAAGGCGGCTCGACCTGGGGCTTTGCCTCGTCTCTTTCCGATGCGCTGCACAAGCACGGCCTGAACATCCACGTCGCCGCGATGAATGACCTCTCCGACTACCCGCAGGCCGGCGGCGTCATCCTGATGACCGCCACCTATGGCGATGGCGAGGCACCTTCCAGCGCCACCCGCTTCCTCGAAAAGGCGGCTCAGGCCAAACACCAATTGCCAGTGGCCATCCTCGCCTTCGGCGACCGCATGTTCCCCTCCTACTGCGGCTATGCCGAGAAAGTGGCCGAGGCGCTGGGGGCGGCCGGCTGGCAGGCCTTCCTGCCCTTCGCCCGCGTCGACCGCCAGTCCAACGCCGATTTCGGCAAGTGGGTGCAGGACCTTGGCACGCTGCTGTCGCTCAAGCTGGAACCCGAGCATCATGCCAATCTGCCCAAGACCACCGAACTGGAACTGATCTCGCGCCATGACTACGGCGCGCAGGTGCAGGCCCCCGTGGCCGTGCTGCGCTTCCGGGCCTTGCCGCAAAGGGGTTGGCGCAACCTGCTGTCCAGCGGCCCGACGTTCGAGGCGGGCGATCTTCTGGGCATCCTGCCCCCCGGCAGCGACCTGCCGCGCCTCTACTCGCTGGCCTCCTCGCGCCGCGACGGGTTCATCGAGATCGCCGTCCGCAAGATGCCCGGCGGCCTCTGTTCCGGCTGGCTGAACGAGATGGAACCGGGCACCACGATCAACGCCTTCGTCCGCCAGAACCCCTCCTTCCGCCCGCAAGCCAAGGGGCCGGTCATCCTGATCGCCGCAGGCACGGGCATAGGCCCGATGATCGGCTTCCTGCGCGGGCTGAAAGCCGGACGCGGGGCCGAGATGTACTTTGGCGCCCGCGATCCGGGCTCGGATTACCTCTACCAGGACGAACTGACCGAGGGGCTGCAACAAGGCCGCCTGTCCCGCCTCGTCACGGCCTTCAGCCGCGTGCAGGACCGCGCCTATGTGCAGGACCGCCTGCGCGCTGATGCCGCCCACCTGCGCGACCAGATCAAACGCGGCGGTCAGGTGCTGGTCTGCGGCTCCATCGCCATGGCCCGCTCTGTCGCCGCCGAAGTCGAAGAAGCCCTAGCCCCCCTCGGCCTGTCCGTCGCCACCCTGCGCGCCGAGGGACGCTATCTGGAGGATGTCTACTGATGCTGCGCACGCTGTCTGGCCCGGCCATGGGCAGCCGCTGGACCGCGCGTCTGGACTGCGACGCAGAGCTTGCCGCCACCCTGTCACAGGCCTGCGCCGCCGCGATCGAAGCGGTGGAGCAGGCGACCTCCAACTGGCGTGCCACGTCCGACCTGTCCCGCCTCAACGCCGCCCCGGTCGGCGACTGGATCACCCTGCCCCCCCACCTGATCACCGTGCTGTCCAAGGCATTGGAGATCGGCCGCGCCTCGGACGGCCTCTTCGACATCGGCGTGGGCGCCCTGGTGCAAGCCTGGGGCTTTGGCCCGGCGCGAGGTGAGGCCGACCCCAAGGCCATCAGCGCCCACCTCGGCAAACCCCTTCGCAGCTTTGACACGCTGCAGATCGACGGACATCGCGCCCGCAAGACCGCCCCCATGACACTGGACCTGTCCGGGATCGCCAAAGGCTACGGCGTCGACATTCTGGCGCAAGTCCTGTCAGACCACGGCGTGACCAACAGCCTGTGCGGACTGGACGGCGAACTTATGGCAAGGGGCCTGCGCCCGGATGGCCAGCCCTGGGCGGTAGCCTTGGAACAGCCCGACCCCACCCGCCGCAGCGGTCGCAGCATGATCGAACTGACCGACCGGGCGATTGCCACCTCGGGCAGCTATCGGCATTTCGTCACGGTCGGCAAACTGCGGGTGTCCCATACGATGAACCCCCGCACCGGAGGACCGGCGGTCAACCCCCTCGTCTCGGTCAGCGTTCTGCATGACACCTGCATGGCGGCAGACGCTTGGGCCACCGTCCTGATGGTGCTGGGCGACAAGGCGGGCCCTGACTTCGCCCGCGCCAAAGGACTGCAGGCGATCTTCCTGACGCAAGACGGCGAGGAGGTCACCGAAACCCTCACCGGCTTTGCGCCCACTTGATTTTTCGTCGAAAAATCGCGACCTACGGCAAGACCAAGATCGCCCGGAAGTCATTCACATTCGTCAAGGTCGGCCCCGTCACCACCTGACCCCCGATCGCGCCGAAGAACCCATGTGCATCGTTCCTTGCCAGCGCCACTGCGGGGTCAACCCCTGCACCCCTCGCCTTGGCCAAGGTCTCCGGGCCGACCACCGCCCCCGCCACCTCCGCCGCGCCATCCACCCCGTCGGTGTCACAGGCAATTGCATGGATGCCCGGCGCGCCATCCAAGGCAATCGCCAAAGCCAGACAAAACTCCGCATTCGGCCCGCCAATCCCATCGCCGCGCCGCGTCACCGTCAATTCACCGCCGGAAAGCAGGAGGACCGGCGCATCGCCCCGCGCCGCCAGCGCCAGTTGGGCCATCTGAACCGCCACCTCCCGCGCCTCCCCTTCCAACGCATCGCCCAGCATCAGCACCCTTATCCCAGCCGCTTCGGCCACCGCTTGCGCGGCGGCCAGCGACTGGGCGGGGGCCGCATAAATGCGGCTTTGGGTCCGTGACAGGCGCAGGTCGCCGGGACGAACGACCCCCGAAGCCCCCTGCAAAGCGCGCAATGCCGAGGCGGGCACCTCCGCCCCCCATCGCGCCAGAATCTCCAAAGCCTGCGCAGGCGTGCTCAGATCCCCCACCGTCGGCCCCGAGCCGATGAAGGCGATGTCATCCCCCGGCACATCCGAGATCATCAACGCCAGCATCCGCGCCGGCCAGGCCGCCGCCGCAAGCTGCCCCCCCTTCACCCGTGACAGGTGCTTCCTGACCGTATTCATCTGGGAAATCGGCGCACCGCAGGCGAGCAGCGCCGCATTCACCGCCTGCTTTTCGGCCAAGGTCACCCCCTCCACCGGCGCCACCAGCAAAGCCGAGGCCCCTCCGGAAATCAGCGCCAGAACGAAGTCCCCTTCCCCCAAGCCCTCCAGCAAGGTCAGCATCTCTGCCGTAGCGGCCAGCCCCGCCGCATCGGGCACCGGATGCGCCGCCTCGACAATCCGGATGCCCCGGCACGGCCGCCCATACCCATACCGCGTGATCACCAGCCCCTCGCAAGGCCCCCAGACCGCCTCGACCGCCTCGGCCATCCGGGCCGAGGCCTTGCCGGCCCCCACCACCACGACTCGGCCCGCAGGCTTCACAGGCAGATGCGCGGCCAGCGACCGCATCGGGTCGGCCACCTCCACCGCCTTGTCAAACAGGGCCCGCAGCAAGGCCTCCGGGCTCATTCGACAGCACCGCTGGAGGCCCGGACAATCAGCCGCACCGGTGTGTGAACCTCGGGCAAAGGCAATGTTCCATCCTCCAGCCAGGCCAACACGGTGGCCGCCACTTCCGCGCCAAACCCGGCAATATCGCAATGCACCGAGGTCAGCGCCGGGAAAGACTGCGCGCATTCCTCGATATCGTCAAAGCCCACCACGCGGAATTCAGGCCCGACCTTCCGCCCAAGTTCCGCACATCCCGACAAAAGGCCCAGCGCGACAAGGTCATTGAAACAGATCGCCGCATCCAC
>CANGHD010000123.1 GCA_947453525.1 Paracoccaceae bacterium
GATTCCGCGCCGGAAAACACCGCCTCCAGCCCCGAGGCCGCCGAGGCCAGCACGAAGATCAGTTCCAGCGCCGGCAGGTTGGGTGTGTGCTCGGCCATCTTCGCCGCAAGCTGGCGGGCATCCCCCTGCCCCGTCAGCAGGAAGTGCAGCGCAAACTCGCACAGACCATCGATATCACCAATACCACGCAACATGGCCGAAGTCTGGCAGACAGCCCGCACCCGGTCACGCCCAAACTTTCAGTCCGGCAAGACCCTGCCGGCTTGCGCGCCGCTCAGGCCTTGTCGCGCACCTTCAGGACGGAGCCTATCGAGAACACCTCGAACCGCCCCGACTTGCGCAACAGGTCCGACAGCTTGGCCGAGCCATAAGTGCGCGGGTCGAAGTCCGGATGAAGCTGGGTGATCACCTGCCCCAACTGCCCCAGCGAGTAATCGTCCTGATCCGGGTCGATCTTCTTCATCGCGTCGCGGATGAAGGGAATGGCCTTGACCGGCGGCTCCTTGGCGGCAGCGGGTTCCGGCGCGGGTCCCGCCCGACCCGGCTTGGGTTCGGCAGGAACCTCGGCCCCGCTGACGATATTCTCGATCAGCACAAACCGGTTGCAGACCTTGCGCAGACTTTCCGGCGTCTTCGCCTCACCGATGCCGATCACCTGCAGGCCGTCTTCCCGAATGCGGCTGGCCAGCCGCGTGAAGTCACTGTCCGACGATACCAGCACAAACCCATCCACCTTGCCCGCATGCAGAATGTCCATGGCATCAATGACAAGCCCGATGTCAGAGGCATTCTTGCCCTTGGTATTGGCCGATTGCTGATGCATCACCAGCCCCAGATCGCGCGCCTGTTCCTTCCACTGGGTCAAAGCCTGCGACGACCAGTCGCCATAGACCCTGCGGACCGAGGGTTCGCCGAACGAGGCGATCTCATCCAGAATGGCGCTGGCATTGCGCGCCGTGACATTATCCGCGTCGATCAGCACGGCCAGACGCGGCGCACGGCCTGCGATGGGGGAAAAGTCGCTCATGAATGGCCCTCCGGTTTGGCCCTTGATGCCTGAAACCACGGCCCGGCGAAAGGGAGCATGGGCAGATGGCCCATCCTACCCAAATCAGGCGCCATCACGGGGGCAAAGCTAGGATGGTCCATCTACCCCTCTAACCGGCGGTCACCTCGACCGCCTTGGCCCCCAACACCGCCAAGGCATCGCCCGGAGAAATCCCCAACAACAACCCCCGCTGCCCCGCATTGATCCAGACCCGCTCCGCCGAGCATACACTCGCCTCGATCACCGTGGGCACCGCCTTCTTTTGCCCGAACGGAGAAATACCCCCCACCTTGTACCCCGTCACCTTCTCCGCCTTGGCAGGTTGCATCATCTCCGCATGCTTCCCCCCAAACGCCGCCGCCACCTTCTTCATCGACAACTGCTTGTCAGAGGGGATGACACAACACGCCGCCTTCCCATCCACCTCGACCATCAAGGTCTTGAGCGTCACCCCCGCCTCCAAACCCAAAGCCCACGCCGCCGCCATCCCCACCGCATCGGCATTGGGATCATAGTCGTAAGGATGCAGAGAGACCAAAACCCCTGCCGCCTCCAAAATTTTCAGGCCTTGAGTTGATGCCATGCTTGCCCCATCGGTCGGGGTGCACTCCGACTTTTCCAAGGATTGCCCCGCCCAGCGCCTTCAAGCAACCCTGTTGGGTGCGTGCTGGCACGCACCGCTCCGAGCGCCCGGCAAAATGCGTGAGATCACGCGCCCTACGCTTGCTAATCATTCTTCCGAGAGTAAAGAATCTTCAGAATTCGCGATTGCGTAGGGGTCATGGCCCCGCACGACGAAGATTGGCGGGTGTGAGAGCGAGCGTTTCCACCGTCAACCGGAAAAACCACCTCACGGCAGAGGGAAAAACCGGTGAAACAGGCTGGGGCCATGAACATCCCGAGAAGGCACATGAAGGGTACGACAATCCAAGAGAAAGCGATCTCCGGATCGATGGCCAAGGATAGAAGTGGCCACAAGATGAGTACGGCTATGAACCCGCTGGCCGTCGTACCAAACATAAAGATAAAGGCGCTCACCCGCGCTCCCCATTTGAAAGTCCAGAAGATTGCTCTCAGATAGAAGGTTGGCAATATTTCATGCATGCTATCCGCTCAGCCTTCTTAAGTTGCGCATTCATCCTACACCCACCACCCGGCCCGCGAAGGCTTTCGCGGGCGTTCGCCCCTCAAATTGGTCCACTGGACCAATTTGCCCCCGGGTCAGGCCCCGGGGTCGGGGCTCACCCCACAATCCCGCGTCTTCAACACCTCTGCCAGCCGTTCCGCCTTCGCCTTGCCATCCCCCTGAATGGCAAAGACCCCGTCCAGCACCGGAGCCCACAGCGTCGGGCGGCTGACCACCTGACCGCAGACCTTCAGCACCACCTCTTCCTTGACATGCGCCATGGTGAATGTGGCGAGGGGCGTGATCCCCGCCTCGGTCAGCGTCACAACGACCCGCGGGCTGTTGCCATCGTCCTGTAACACCACGCCAAGGATATCCTCCGCCGCCATGTTCACCACATCGCGGCCCGCCTCGACGGTGACGATTGCATCGGCCCGGGCGGCAGCGCCGGTCAGGATCAGAAGCGCCACTGCCAGACCAAGCCGCATCCCCACCTCATGTAAAAGCCCAAGTTAACGAAAGCCTAACAGAATTTGCAAAACCAACTCAAAACAATTGCTTACGGCTCATTGCACGCGTGCAAACTCCCAATTTTACAGGTCTCCAAATATCCACAGGGGATTCTCAAGGGGAGGCGTGCCTCCCTTTGAAGCGGGGGTGCGGGGGCGGCAGCCCCCGCCGCCTCCCTCAATACACCACAACCGCCCGGATCGACTTGCCCGCATGCATCAGATCGAAGCCTTCATTGATCCGCTCCAAGGGCAGCACATGGGTGATCATCGGATCGATCTCGATCTTGCCATCCATGTACCAGTCGACAATCTTCGGCACATCCGTCCGGCCGCGCGCGCCGCCAAACGCCGTGCCCTTCCAGACCCGCCCCGTCACCAGCTGGAACGGCCGCGTCTCGATGACAGCCCCTGCCGGAGCCACGCCGATGATGATCGACTGCCCCCACCCCCGGTGCGTGCACTCCAAAGCGTCCCGCATGACCTTCACATTTCCGGTGCAGTCAAACGAGTAATCCGCCCCGCCGATCTTGTCGAAGGGGGTCTTGGTCAGGTCAACGATGGCCTGCACCACCGAACCCTCCAGCTTCTTGGGGTTCACGAAATGGGTCATCCCGAAGCGGCGGCCCCATTCCTCCTTCTCATCGTTCAGATCGACGCCGATGATCATGTCGGCCCCGGCCATCCGCAGCCCCTGAATGACGTTCAGTCCGATCCCGCCCAAGCCAAACACCACCGCCTTGGCCCCTGCCTCGACATTGGCCGTGTTCAGAACCGCACCGATCCCGGTGGTCACACCGCAGCCGATGTAGCAGATCTTGTCGAACGGCGCGTCGTCGCGGACCTTGGCCAGCGCAATCTCGGGCACCACGGTATGATTGGCGAAGGTCGAACAGCCCATGTAATGAAAGATCGGCGTGCCATCCAGCATCGAGAACCGTGTCGTCCCGTCCGGCAGCAAGCCCTGCCCCTGGGTCGAGCGGATCGCCGTGCAAAGGTTGGTCTTGCGGGAAAGGCACGAGGGGCACTCGCGGCACTCCGGCGTGTACAGCGGTATGACGTGGTCGCCCGGCTTCAGGGTCTTCACCCCCGGCCCCACGGCAATCACCACCCCGGCACCCTCGTGGCCGAGGATGGCCGGAAACAGCCCCTCCGGGTCAGCGCCCGAAAGGGTGAATTCGTCGGTATGGCAGATGCCGGTGGCTTTGATCTCGACCAGAACCTCGCCCTCTTTCGGGTCGGCCAGGTTCACTTCCATGATTTGCAGGGGTTGCCCAGCGGCAATGGCTACGGCAGCGCGGGTACGCATGAGGGTTCTCCTAAAGTTATTCAGTCGCATGACTTTGAGGCGCAGGCTGCGGCAGAGCCGGTTAAATTGCAACGCCGTTCGCGGCACCCGATGCCGGTTTTCCGCCGCTCGCCGCCGCGGTCCTATCAGGGTTTATCGACGCAGCGCCCATCTGCTGCCAGACTGCATCCTGTCCGTATTGAAAGGAGCCCACCATGCGCCCCGTGATCCAGCTTTGCGCGACCGGCCTAGGCCTGGCCCTCGGTCTGTCCATGGCGGCCTGCGTGCCCACCCTGCCCGGTGGCGACCCCACGCCGCCTCGGGCCGACCTCAGCCAATGCGGCGGCAACGCGCTTTACGTTCTGGTAGGCCAGCCCGCCACGACTCTGCCCGACAGGGGTGGCTGGGATGTCTTGCGCGTCATCAGGCCCGGCATGATGGTGACGATGGACTACTCCGCCACGCGGCTGAACGTGCATGTCGATGGCGCGGGCACGATCCTCGCACTGGATTGTGGCTGACGAAAAAGACCCCGGATCGCTCCGGGGCCGCTACTCATTACCTTGAAACGATCAGATCACGAGGCCTTGTAGGCGGTGTGGCAGGCGCCGCAGGCGCCGCCGATGGCACCAACGCCAGCCTTGAGGGTATCGACGCTGGTGGTGTCCAAAGCGGCCGCAGCCTTGCCAAGATCATTGGCCTTGGCGGTGAAGTCATCCCAAGCGGTCCAGATCGCCGGCTTGGCTTTCGAGGCCGGGTCGGTGGACTGGTTCTTGAACACCACGGCGATATTTGCGGCATCGGCAACCAGCGTCGCCTTGGCAGCGGCGGCAGCGGTCGCATCAAATGCAACGTCGCCTTTCGCCATGCCGCCCAGTACCTTCATGGCGCCGCCGTTGGCATCCATCAGGTCCTGACGGGCCTTGGCATCCGGATCGGTCGCAGAGCCCGCGTAAGCAAGCCCCCCAACCAGAATAAGGCCGAGGATAAGGGTCTTTGTGATCAATTTCATCGTGTCCGCGCTCCCTGCAGGAATTGTCTTTTTACTATAGAAGGCGGTTTGTAATGGTGGATACGGACTTTAGTCTGAAAGCTTGGACTTCACGAAGTTGTCATTGGGAAAATCAGGAGGTTGCCCAGAAGCACGCCGCGATTTTCAGCAGGACCGGCCGCCCGGCGGGTTGGAAAGACATGAACAATATGAGAACATAGACCATGTCCTACCGCCGAATCCTTTCCCTGTGGTTTCCCCGCCTCGCCGCCGAACGCGCCCTGCGGTTGCGGCGCGATGTGCTGCCCTTGCCCTTTGCCATTGTGGCCGACCAGAACGGCGCGCAGGTCCTGACCTCGCTGAATGTCGAGGCCGAGGCGGCCGGCCTGCGCCTTGGCCAGCCGCTGCGCGATGCCTCCGCCATGTGCCCTGCCCTGCTGACCCGGGCGGCGGACCCCCTGGCCGAGGCGGCGTTCCTGACCATCCTGCGCCGTTGGGCCGGCAAGTTCAGCCCCTGGGTGGCCGAAGAACCCCCGGCGGCGCTGGTCATCGACCTGACCGGCTGCGCGCATCTTTTCGGCGGGGAGGAGGCGCTGCTGGCGCAGTTGGAGGAAGACTGCTCCGACCTTGGGCTCACCCTCCGCGCCGGTGTGGCCGACACGCGCGGGGCGGCCTGGGCGCTGGCGCGCTTTTCCGGCCGTCAGGCGCAACCCAACCGCAATGGCGACGCGATTGATCAAGAGGCCCGCGCCACCCGCTCCCGCGCCGTCAAGCGGCCGGGGTGGGAGCGGGGCGGCATGGCCCCCGCCCTGGGCGCCGCCCCCCTGCCGCAGGGCATGATCGCCACGCCCGGCCACACGCGGCAGGCGATTGGAGACCTGCCCCTGCCCGCCCTGCGCCTCTCGACCGAGGCGATCGAGGGCCTCAACCGCCTCGGCCTGCGCCGGGTGCGTGACATCATGGACCTGCCGCGCGCGGCCCTCGCCCGCCGCTTCGGCGCCGACACGCTACGTCGTCTCGATCAGGCCTTGGGGCTGGAACCCGAACCCGTGGCCCCGGCCCGCGTGCCCCTGCACTTCGCCACCCGCCTGACCTTCCCCGACCCGATCGGGTTGACCGAGGATATCACGGCAGGCCTCGACCGCATCCTTTCCCCCCTCTGCGACAAACTCCGCGCCTCGGCCAGAGGCGCGCGCCGCATCAGGCTGGAGGCTTACCGCAGCGATGGCCATGTCCAGCGGCTCGAAATCGGCCTCGCCCGCCCTGCCGACCGGCCTGACACGATCCGGCCCCTGATCCTCTTGAAGCTGGATAGCATCGACCCCGGCTTCGGCATCGACTGCCTGCGGCTTGAGGCGCTGGAGACCGAACCCCTGCACGCCGTCCAGCACAGCGGCCACGGCGAGGCTTCGGCGGCGGCCGCCGCCCGCCAGACCTCTGACCACGCGCTGGCCGACCTGATCAGCAAACTGGGCACGCGCCTCGGCACCGAAAACGTCACCCGCCTGCACCCCGGCGAAAGCCATATCCCGGAGAAGGCCGCCCAAACCCTCGCCGCTGCCTGGTCCGCCCCGCATCCCGCGCCCTGGCCCGCCCCGCGCGCCCCGCGCCCCCTGACCCTGTTCCGCCCCGAATCCGTCACCGCCCCCGAGGACCCCACCCCGCCCGCCCGCTTCCGCTGGCGCCGCCGCGACCTTGTCACCCGTGTCGCCTCGGGCCCCGAACGGATCAGCCCGGAATGGTGGCTCGACGATCCCGACTGGCGATCAGGCCCGCGCGACTACTGGCGGGTCGAGGTGGAAGGCGGCGAACGCCTCTGGCTCTTCTACGCCCATGGCGGAGAGATGTCGGGCGGCTGGTTCTGTCAGGGGCAATTCGCCTGACATCTGCACAGGGTGCACCGACAGAGCCTCCGGCGGGGATATTTGGCGAGAGCGAATTGCAAGACCGCGCTTCTTTCCCCTCGCTCTCGCCAAATATCCCACGGGAGGGTCCGAGAGGGTGTGAAACCCTCCCGGCGTCGATGAAGCAGACAAAGGCCTCAAGGCAGGCGACCAAGCACATCCAAAGACGCATAGCCATCCGGCACCACGCCGATCGATGCCTGAAACGCCCGGATCGCCGCTTGGGTCAAGGGACCAATGCGGCCATCGGCACCGCCTGCGTTGAAGCCAGCCAGCGTCAGGCCGTGTTGCAGGGCGATGCGCTCATCCAGCGTGAGGGCGCGCAACCCGCGGGGCCAGTCGCCAAGAATCGGGCCACCGCCCATGATACGGTCGGACAGATGCCCCACCGCAATGACATAGGCATCGGCGGGATTGTAATGCTCGATCACATGGAAGTTCGGACAGATCAGGAACGCCGCGCCCCGCGCACCGCCCGGCAACAGAACCGAAGATGGGCCGCAGTCTGGCAACGCGCCGCCTCCTGCCTGCTTCACCCCCATCGCCTGCCACTCGGCGGCGGCGTGGTGGATCCTCTCGCCCGACAACCGGTAATCGAAGCCCAAAGGCAGCGTCACTTCCACACCCCAGGGCTCTCCCTTCCGCCAGCCGTAGCGCGCAAGGAACGCGGCGGTGGAGGCCAGCGCGTCACCCGGCTCGTCGCTCCAGATATCCCGCCGCCCGTCGCTGTCGAAATCCACCGCCAGCGCCAGATAGCTCGAGGGCATGAATTGCGTGTGCCCCATCGCACCCGCCCAACTGCCCATCATGGCGGCCCCGGTCACATCGCCCTCCTGCAGGATGCGCAGTGCAGCCAGCAATTCGCGCTCAAAGTAAGCGCCGCGCCGGGTCGCGGAGGCCAAGGTCACCAGCGCGGCCACCGTGGGCACATCGCCGCGCACGACGCCGTAGCTGCTTTCCAGACCCCAGATCGCCAACAGCACCTGCCGGTCGACGCCGTAGCGCGCCTCAATCCGGTCCAACACGTGGGCCTGTGCCTTCAGCGCCTTCCGACCCGCCGCAATCCGGTCGTCTGACACGGCCTTGTCGAGGTAGTCCCAGATCGTACGGGTGAATTCGGTCTGATTGCGGTCCTTCTCGACCACATCGGGCCGCAGCGCCACACCATTCAAGGCCATGTCCAGCGTGGCCCTGCTGATCCCCGCCGCCTCGGCCCTTGGCCGGAAGGCCGCGACCCACGCCTCCACATCGCCCGTCATCACCGAAATCTCCTGCGTCCCGTGCAGCGCAGGCCGGGTGGGCGGTTCGGCCAGCGCCATGCCTCCTGCGAAGAGAAGGACGCCCGCCACCAACCCTGACCCAAAGCGGTCCCGCATGTGTCTTTCTGGCAAAGCCTCTTCCTTTCCACAAGCCCGCCACAAGACTGCCACAGGGTTTAATCAAAAATGTGAAATACCACGTCAAAAGACGGTCAACTGGCCAGAACTCTTGACAAACTGCACGATAATTCGACTTTGGACACGAGCAGTCCTGTTTAAAGAACACAGCCGGGCGATCTTTCGATCATCACAAGGCGCAAACAGATAGGGTGAGGCGGCAGATGGGCACTTATGTGGTCACGGGCGTCAAGGTTGCAAAAGACGGTTCAGGTGCGGTCTCGTCCGCCGCCGCTGCAAGCTTGTCGATCTTCTTTCAGGGCGCGAACAGCGGGTTCACGTTTTCCTATAGCGATCCGATCCAGACAAACACGCCAACCCCGGTCACACTGACTGCGATCAAGACGCAACTCTCGCTGCATGGCGACAGCATCACCAGCGGATTTGACATCGCCATAGGCTCCACCGCGTGGAAGGGCCACCGGGTCCAGTTGGTCGAGATCCATGACCCTTCGACCGGCGAATTGTACTATTTTCAACTTCAGGGCGGGCCGACCTCGCGCGCCATCGCCACCCCGGCCGAATGGAAGGCCCTGCTGAACTCCGGCGCGGCCTTCGGCGCAAGCGCCTTCGCCGAAGGCAACGTGATCTTGCCCGGCCAGTTCGAGAAGGACAACTTCACCGACAATGACAAGCTGTCGCTCGGCGCCGGAGATGACAGCGTCGCCACGGGGGGCGGCAAGGACAGCATCTATGGCGGGGATGGCAATGACAGGATCGAAACCGCCTCGGGCTATGACAGCCTTTATGGTGGCGACGGCGATGACACCTTCTTTCTGGGCAACTCCACGACCTTCACCGCCAACAACTTTCTGGAAGGCAACAGCCTGTTCGGCGGCGCCGGGCAGGATGAAATCTGGTTCGATCTGTCCAAGCAGACGCACAAGGCCGGCGTGACGGTCGATCTGAAACTGGGGACGGCGGTGTTTGATGGGACGGGCCATGTGGCGACCAAGCTGCAATCGGTCGAAGACGTACGCATCACCGACGCCATGGCGGCGCTGCACTCCGTCACCATCACCGGCAGCGACGGGGCCAACGCGATGGACCTCGGCGGTGGCAGCTTCCTGTCGATCAACATCCTTGGCGGCAGCGGCAATGACACGGTCACCGGCCTTGGCGGCAATGCCACGGTCGACGGCGGCAGTGGCAATGACGTGATCACCCTGACCTCCGGCGCCCTGCATGCCCTAGGCGGCACCGGGGACGACATCATCACCAGTCTTGGTATGGGCATCGCCTTCGAGAAGGGCGACACCGGCAACGACATTCTGCAGGGCGGCTCCGCCGCTGACAAGCTGATCGGCGACGAAGGCGATGACACGCTGATCGGCATGGATGGCAAGGACAGCATTTATGGCGGCCTGGGCGCTGACAGCATTTCGGGCGGCGACGGGCAGGACCTTGTCTATGGCGGCCTTGGCAACGATCTCATCGCCGGGGGCGAGGGCAACGACCAGCTCAACGGCTCGGAAGGCAACGACAGCATCGATGGCGTGGCGGGTCAGGATTCCATCCTGGGCGGCGCGGGCGATGACGTGATCTTTGGCGGCACTGGCAATCGGGTGGCGGTCTATGGCGGCGACGGCGACGACGAGATCACCGCCGGCGGCCAGACGACCCGCCCGACCGCGCCCGGTCCCGCGCCCGGAGAGGCGGTCTTCGGCGACAGGGGCAATGACACCCTGACCGGCAACTGGGGTCAGGACACGCTGAACGGCGGCGATGGCTATGACCTGATGCAGGGCTATGTCTTTGAAGACGGACACAAGATCGGCGACGGCCTGCGCGATGTCTTCGTCTTCAGCGGCCCGGTGAAACACGCCCCGATCGGCATCTCCGACACCGCGACCTGGTTCGAACCCGGCATCGACAAGCTGGATCTGTCGGCCCTCGGCGTCAAGATTCGCCTGACGACGGGCGACTTTTTGCACAACAAGATCGCCCAGATGCACTACGATTCCGGCACTGGCCTGCTGGAGGTTGATCTGGACGGCAAGGGCAAGGTGGCCTGGATGGCCGAGGTCTTCACGATTGGCCACGCCGAACTGACCAATTCCGATTTCATCTTCTGACTTGGGCCCCCTGCCCGGCCGTGACCCGGCGGGCAGGGGAGCGTCTCAGGCCGCCTTGCGCTGTGGCGCTTGCGAGTCCTGCAACAGCGACAGGATTTGGGCATTCTGCCGCTCCAGCCGGTGCAGGTGGTCTTGCAGTTCGGCAATCGTGCGGTTGCCGGTGTTTTGCAGCAGGAAGACCATCAGGAAGGTGCTGATCGTGGTGCCGGTGTTGATCACCAATTGCCATGTGTCGGAAAAGCCGAAGATCGGCCCGCTGATGGCCCAAAGCAGCACGACAGACACCGCCGCCAGAAAGGCAACGGGCTGGCCAAGGGCAGCAGAAATCCACTCCGCAAGCACTTCGAAGCGGCTTTTGATGAAAGCTTTCATAGTCATCTCCTTGCGACCGGCCACATCGGGCGGCCAGGCAAGGATCACGCTGACCCCATCCTAGCGCCTTTGCGGCACGGCCAATCGACTGAGGGGTTGCATGTGGACAAGTCCATAGGTGACACGGAATCGCGTTCCGCATCTGCCAGATACACCGCCCCGCCCAGCCGGGCAAGTCACGTTTTCCTGAGCGTTCAGCGCGGCTTGCGCGTGACCTTGCGCTTGATCGCCTCGCGCTTGACCTTGAAGCCCGCCGGCTTCCTTGGCGCATAGCGTCCGCCCTTCGCCGCCGGAGCCCGCAGCGCGCCTCCCTCTATCGACAGCAATTCCAGCGTGAGCCCGCCGGTGACCGGCGTTGCCTCGGTCAACCGCACCAGCACCCGCTGCCCCAGCCCGATCACGACCCCCGAGTCCGACCCGGTCAGCGTCTGGCTCGCCTCGTCATAATGATAGAACTCGCGGCCAATCGAGCGGATCGGCACCAGCCCATCCGCCTGCGTCTCATCCAGCTTCACGAACAGCCCGAACTTCTGCACACCTGAAATCCGCCC
>CANGHD010000124.1 GCA_947453525.1 Paracoccaceae bacterium
GCGCGGGCGCGGTACAGGTCCTTGTGCATCGTGTCCAGCGTCGGCTGGTCGCCGGTATAGCTGTGGATCGTGGTCATGAAGCCCTTGGTGATGCCGATGGCGTCATTCAACACCTTGGCCACCGGGGCGAGGCAGTTCGTCGTGCAGGAGGCGTTCGACACAACCAGATCGTCCTTGGTCAGAGTGTCATGGTTCACACCGTATACGATGGTTTTGTCGGCACCCTCGCCGGGGGCCGAGATCAGCACGCGCTTCGCACCATTTTCCAGATGCGGCAGGCATTTTTCCTTCGACGTGAAGATGCCGGTGCATTCCAGAACGATATCAACATGGCTCCACGGCAGGTCCGCCGGGTTCTTGATGGCCGTGACCATCATCGGGCCGCGGCCCACGTCGATCGTGTCGGCGGTGGTGGTGACAACATGCGGGAAGCGCCCGTGCACGGAATCAAAGCGCAGCAGATGGGCATTGGTTTCCACCGGCCCCAGATCGTTGATGGCTACAACCTCGATGTCGGTGCGGCCGGATTCGACGATCGCGCGCAGCACATTGCGCCCGATGCGGCCGAAACCGTTGATGGCGACTTTGACAGTCATGACGAACTCCTGTGGGGAAAGGATGACGTTAAGTGTGGGCCTGACGCTAAATTCGCCAGAACGCGCCCGGATTCAACCGCTGATTTGCGGCCTAGTGCCAGAATTGCAGGTATTCTTGCAACGATATGATTTCATGGATCAGGAAAATCGAGGCCCGCCCGTGATTGAGCGAGACATCGCCCATGACGGCCAAAGCGATCAGCCCCGCCACGATCAGATATGCCCGATCTTTCACCACATGTCCTCCGATTTTCCGCGCAAGCCCTACGTCATTGCAGGTCCAAGTCAAGCGCGGTGCTTTGCAAAGCGACTTTGCCCGCCTAGACAGGCGTGCGATACTCAAAGGCTGGGACACCGAAAGGCGGGGCGGATGAGCGGGCTTCTGGCATTGTTGGATGATGTGGCAGCGATTGCCAAGGTGGCGGCGTCCTCGCTTGATGACATTGCGGGGGCTGCAGCCAAGGCCGGGGCCAAGGCGGCCGGCGTGGTGATCGACGACACCGCCGTCACCCCAACCTATGCCACCGGCTTTGCCGCCGAGCGCGAGCTGCCGATCATCGGCCGCATAGCCCTCGGGTCGTTGAAGAACAAACTGATCATCCTCTTGCCCGCAGCCCTGCTTCTGGCCAATTTCCTGCCCGGCGCCATCGTTCCCCTGCTGACCTTCGGCGGAGCCTATCTCTGCTTTGAAGGTGCCGAAAAGGTCTTTCACGCGCTGGCCCCGCATGCCGACGCCGAGGTGCAAGACGATTTCGACACCAAGGACCCCGCTCATCTGGAGCAGGAAAAGGTCGCCGGCGCCATCAAGACCGATTTCATCCTTTCGGCCGAGATCATGACGATTGCGCTGGGTGCGATCCCCGAAAGCACCTTTTGGATCGAGGCGATTACGCTGGCCATCGTCGGCGTGGGCATCACGGTGCTGGTCTATGGCTCGGTGGCGCTGATCGTGAAGATGGATGACATCGGCCTCTTCTTAGCCCGCCGGGGCAGGCTTGGACTGACCCGCGCCCTTGGCCGGGGTCTGGTCGCGGGCATGCCGCCCCTGCTGACCTTTCTGTCCACCCTCGGCACCGCCGCCATGCTGTGGGTCGGCGGCCAGATGGTGGTGCACGGGGCCGAGGTCTTCGGCTTTGCCGCCCCGGCCCATGCCTTCGAACATTGGGCCGAAGGCGCCGCCCACATTGCCCCCATCGCGCAAGGCTTCGTCGCCTGGGCGGTTCAGGCCGCGTTGGACGGCGTGGTGGGCCTAAGTCTGGGGCTCGCACTGATCCCGCTCGCCACTCGTGTCATTGGGCCGCTGATCGAACGTCTGACCGGAAAGCAGAACGCCGGACACTAGGCCCGGCATCCCTTTCATACTGGTGCAAATATCCACTGGGGTTTTTCAAGGGGAGGCCGGAGCGCCCGGAAAACCTTCCAGTGGAAGGTTTTCAGTGAAGGCCGCCGCGCAAAGCCTTGCGCGGCTAGGCCTCCCCTTGAGGCGGGGGTGCGGGGGCGGCAGCCCCCGCGTGTCCCTCAAAGCAACGATTTCGCGAGGGCCGCCGTCGCCTCTGCCGTAATCCCGAATTCCTTGTACAACCGGTCGATCGGGGCCGAAGCGCCGAAGCTGTGCATGCCGACAAAGCCCGCCTTGGCCTCGCGGCCACGCTCGCCAAGAAGCCATCGGTCCCAGCCCTGCCGCACGCCCGCCTCGACAGCGATACGGACGGAGCCTGCAGGCAGAACCTTCTTGCGCCAGGCCTCGTCCTGCGCCGCGAACAGCTCCATGCAGGGCATCGACACGACACGGGTGCCGATGCCTTCGGCCTCCAGCGCGTCGCGGGCCCTAAGGGCGATTTCGACTTCCGATCCGGTGGCGATCAGGATGACCTGACGTTTCCCGGTTGCCTCGGCCAGCACATAGGCGCCCTTTGCCGTCAGGTTGGCGTTGGAATGGGTCAGCCGTACCGTCGGCAGGTTCTGCCGGCTCAGCGCCAGAACCGAGGGCGTGGTCTTGGTGGTCAGCGCCAGTTCCCAGGCCTCGGCGGTTTCCACCAGATCGGCCGGGCGGAACACCCAGGTGTTCGGCGTGGCACGCGAGATCGCCAGATGCTCGACCGGCTGGTGGGTCGGGCCGTCTTCGCCCAGACCGATGGAGTCGTGGGTCATCACATAGACGACCGGAATCCCCATCAGCGCCGAAAGGCGCATCGCGGGGCGGGCATAGTCTGTGAAGCACATGAAGGTGCCGCCATAGGGCCGGATCCCGCCATGCAGCGCCAGACCGTTCATCGCCGCCGCCATGCCATGCTCGCGGATGCCGTAGTAGATGTAGCGGCCTTTCCGATCCTCGGGCGTGAAGGTGCCCAGATCCGGCGTCTTGGTGTTGTTCGAACCTGTCAGGTCGGCCGAGCCGCCGATGGTTTCAAACAGCACCGGATTGACCGCCGTCAGCACCTTTTCGCTGGCCGCCCGGGTGGCCAGCTTGGGCTTGGCCTCGGAGGCCGCCAGCTTGACTTCGGCAATCGCCTTCTTCAGCCCCTTGGGCGCGTCGCCGGCAAAGATGCGCGTCATCAGTTCGCGTTTGGCCGCCGGCAGGGCGTCAACCCCGGCCTGCCATTCGGCATGGGCTGCGGCACCCCTGGCACCAAAGGCCTCCCATTGGGCCTTGATCTTGTCGGGGATGACGAAGGGCGCTTCATGCCAGCCGTAAGCCGCCTTGGTGTCGGCCATCAGCTTGGGATCAGTCAGCGCGCCATGGCCTTTGGAAGTATCCTGTGCCGAAGAGCCCAAGGCGATATGCGTCGTGCAGGCAATCATCGACGGGCCGTCCGAGGCCTTGGCCTCGTTCAGCGCGCGGTCGATGTCCACCGGGTCATGGCCGTCGCAGTCAAACACGTTCCAGCCCGAAGCCGCGAAGCGCGCTTTTTGGTCGGTGACGTCGGCGATGGAGACCTTGCCGTCGATCGTGATGCCATTGTTGTCCCACAGGACGATCAGGTTTTCCAGCTTCAGCTTGCCTGCCAGCGCAAGGGCTTCCTGCGACACGCCCTCCATCAGGCAGCCGTCACCTGCGATCACGTAAGTTCGGTGGTTCTGCACCTTGCCACCAAGACGGGCGCGCAGGTTGGCTTCGGCGATGGCAAAGCCCACCGAATTGCCCAGACCCTGACCCAGCGGCCCAGTCGTGGTTTCGATCCCCGCCGCATGGCCATATTCCGGGTGGCCCGCGGTGCGCATGCCCCACTGGCGGAAGCCCTTGATCTGGTCGAGCGTGATATCTTCGTATCCGGTCAGGTATAGGACCGAATACAGAAGCATCGAGCCATGGCCCGCCGACAGGATGAACCTGTCGCGGTCCGGCCAGTGCGGCGCTTTGGGGTCGAACTTCAGGTGCTTTTCAAAGAGCACGGTCGCCACGTCGGCCATGCCCATCGGCATGCCGGAGTGGCCAGAATTGGCGGCCGCCACCGCATCGAGCGTCAGCGTGCGGATGGCACAGGCCCGCATCCAATGGTCGGGGTGGCGCGTGCGGAGGGTTTCGATGTCCACTTGAGTGTCCTTGTCTGACAAAACGGGCAGGCCGGGGATGGGATCGTCAATAGCAGCCTGTGTGACAAGTTCAAGCCGTGAGGGGCAAGTTCAAGCCAACCGCGGCAAATAGCGCCAAGATCGGCCTTGACGAAGAGGGCGAAGGCTCCGACGTTAGGGGAACAAGTGCATTTCAACCCAGAGAGCAAAGATGGCAGAATTCGCCGAACTGGAACAGCGCCTTGCCACAGCCCTCGCCCGGATCGGCGCCGGGGTCGGGCGTCTGGCGAGCCCCAATGACGGGCCCAGTGACGCTCCCAGTGCCGCCCAAGCCGAGGCGATGGCCCATCTGCAAGCGGCGCTTGACGCCGAACGCGCTGCCCGCCTTGCCGCCGACGCGGCGCTGAACGATCTGCAATCGCCCGTGGCCGGCGAGGATCAGGTCGAGATGGCGCGCCTGACCCGCCAGCTTGACGAACAGGGTCTGGACAGCCAGCGCCTGCGCTCCTCGGTGGCGCAACTGCGCGAGGAACTGCGTCGCCTGCGCGAGGCCGCTGAACAAGGCACGACCGATGCCGCTCTCGTCAACCGCGCGCTTCAGGCCGAACTGGAGGCCCTGCGCGCCGTGCGCGCCTCGGAGATCACAGAGATGGCGGATATTCTGGCAACGCTTGGCCCGATTGTTGATGCAGAGGAGGCGAGGCACCATGCCTGATCTGGAAATCACCATCGGCGACCGCAAGTTCTTTGTCTCGTGCCGGGTGGGAGAGGAACATTTCCTGCACGCCGCAGCCAAGTTGCTGGACAGCGAGGCCACGCCCCTTCAAGCCCAGATGGGCCGCCTGCCCGAAGCGCGGATGCTTTTGATGGCGGGCCTGATGCTGGCCGACCGGACGGCCAGCCTTGAGGATGACCTGCGTCAGGCCCGCGCCAAATTGGCCGAGGTGCAAGACCGTCCCGCAGCCGAACCCGCGGAAGCGCTGGCCGCTGCTTCCGCGGACCTGATCTCGACCGAGCGTCTCACGCTACTGGCTGCCGAGGCCGAAGGCATCGCAGCCGCGATCGAGGCCCGGCTGGCCTGACGCAGCCTCGACCGAGGATGTCTGGTGTCAGAGGTTCCGTCACGGAGCTTTTTCAGGCCGGACCTTTCAGCCTGACTTTGCTGGCCACCTGTGGCCAGACTCCCGCCGAGAATGCGCCATCTGCGCCAACCCAGCCGGGACTGTCCTACCTTCCACCAGCGCTGGTGGCCGTCATCCGAGCGAGATCATGAGGACGGCAAGATTGCCCGGCCGCAAGACGGAACGCTGATTTCCGATGTCGCCAACGCCCAACCGCTACGCCTGGCAAGAGGAGGTCCCGCACGGTGTCTGAGATGCTTCCGGCACAATTGGCACAATGTCAGCGCAAGAGGGCGCTGTGGAGAGGCGGTCCGCGATCAACGTCGACCATGCACCGCGGCTCCCAAAGGAGCCGGGGTTGACGCCCCGGCCGGTCTTCAGGCCTAAAGAAAAGCCTCAGCCTTCCTTGTTGGCTTCGCGGATCTTGGCGGCGGCTTCCTTGTTGAAGGCGACCCCCTTGGCTTCCAGCAATTGGTCCAACTCGCCCGAAAGCGTCATCTCGGTCACGATATCGCAGCCGCCGACGAATTCGCCCTTGACGTAAAGCTGCGGGATTGTCGGCCAGTCGGAGAAGTCCTTGATCCCCTGACGGATTTCGGCATCGGCCAGAACGTTCACATCGGCAAATTCAATGCCCATGTAGTTCAGAACCCCCGCCACGCGGGACGAGAACCCGCATTGCGGCATCATCTTGGTGCCCTTCATGAACAGAACGACGTCGTTCTTGGTCACGGTATCCTGGATCGTCTCAATCGCGCTCATGGTCTGGTTCCTTTCGCCGCGGATCAGCTCCTGCGGAGGGTTCATGTCAACAAAAGGGGCCGCAGCGGCCCGGCCTTATTCCGGCGCCTTCGTCGTCAGCGCCAGCGCGTGCAACTCGCCGTGTGCGCCGTCCATCTTGCCTTTCAGGCTGGCATAGACCGCGCGCTGTTGCTGGACGCGGTTCATGCCCTTGAAGCTGTCGTCGATCACCTCGGCGGCCCAGTGGTTGCCGTCACCGGCAAGGTCGGTGATCGTGATCTTCGCCTGTGGGAAGGTGGCGCGGATCAGGGCTTCGATGTCTTGGGCTTCCATCGCCATCCAGGGTCTCCTTGGCTTTGCATCAGATTTAGGACGGCGAGGCCGGGCTTGCAAGCCCGCCTGAAGTCCGGCCTCAGGCGACGGCCAGCGCAAAGGCGCTGCGATACAGCGCGGAAAGCTCGGCCAAGGGCGCCGTTTCCGTACCGATTTGCACCACGGACCCGCCGAACTTGCCGACCCGCGCCGCAGGGACCCCGGCTTCCGAAGCATGGGCGAGCAGTTTGGAGGCCTTGTAGGGTGTCAAGGCCACCAGATAGCGCGCCTGATCCTCGCCAAAGAGCGTTGCCGTGTCTGACGCGGTCAGGGTCAGGCCCAGACCCGCGCCTTCGGCCATTTCGAAGGCCGCCAGCGCCAGACCTCCATCCGAAAGGTCAGTGCAGGCGTGGAAGGCGCGGCCATTGGCGCGGATGAAGTTGCCATGCGCTTTTTCGGCCACCAGATCGACCGGGGGGGCATCACCCGCCTCGATCCCGAACGCTTCCGCCAACAGCGCCGATTGGCCGAGGTGACCCGGTGTCACGCCGATCAGGATCGCCACGTCGCCGGCCTGCGCCCGCCCGCCGATCAAATCGGCAGCATCCCTCAGTATGCCCACCGCGCCGATGGTCGGCGTCGGCATGATGCCCTTGCCATCGGTTTCGTTGTACAAGGACACATTTCCCGAAACGATCGGCATATCGAGTGCACTGCAGGCCTCGCCTATGCCCTGCAACGCACCCACCAGTTGCCCCATGATTTCGGGCTTTTCGGGATTGCCGAAGTTGAGATTGTCGGTCGTCGCCAAGGGCAAAGCCCCCACGGCGGACAAGTTCCGGTAGGCTTCTGCCACCGCCTGCTTGCCGCCTTCCTTCGGGTTGGCCATCACGTAGCGCGGTGTGACATCCGAGGTGAAGGCCAAGGCCTTCTTCGTGCCGTGCACCCGCACCACGCCAGCACCCATGCCGGGACGGCGGATGGTGTCGGCCAGAACCTGTGAATCATACTGCTCATACACCCAAGCCTTGTGGGCATAGGACGGCGAGCCGATCAGCGCGCGCAAACCGTCCAGGGCCCCAATTGCCGGTACATCGCCCAAGGGCGCTGCCGCAGGGGTTTCCACCCAAGGCCGGTCATATTCCGGCGCGCTGGACGAAAGCTTGGATAGGGGCAGGTCGGCCTTGATCTCATTGCCGTGCAGGATCAGGAATCGGTCCTCGGCAATCGTCTCGCCGACAATCGCGAAATCGAGGTCCCATTTCACGAAGATCGCCCGCGCCACTGCTTCCAATTCCGGCTTCAGGACCATCAGCATCCGCTCTTGGGATTCCGACAGCATCATCTCGTAAGCCGTCATATGCGTCTCGCGCTGCGGCACATTATCCAGTTGCAGCTTGATCCCCAGACCGCCCTTGTCTCCCATCTCGACCGCCGAACAGGTCAGGCCTGCCGCGCCCATGTCCTGAATGGAAATCACCGCGCCCGAGGCCATCAGTTCCAGACAGGCCTCCAGCAACCGCTTTTCCGTGAAGGGGTCGCCGACCTGCACTGTCGGGCGTTTCTCTTCGATGGAGGCGTCGAACTCGGCCGATGCCATCGTGGCCCCGCCCACACCATCCCGTCCGGTTTTGGCCCCAAGATAGACCACCGGCATCCCGACGCCCGAGGCCACGGAGTAGAAGATCTTGTCGGCATCGGCCAAGCCCGCTGCAAAGGCATTGACCAGACAGTTGCCGTTATAGCTGCGGTGGAAGCGCACTTCCCCTCCGACCGTCGGCACACCGAAAGCATTGCCATAACCGCCCACACCCTCGACCACGCCCTTGACCAGATGCGAGGTCTTGGGATGGCTGGGCACGCCAAACGACAGCGAATTCATCGCCGCAATCGGTCGCGCGCCCATGGTGAAGACATCGCGCAGAATCCCGCCGACGCCGGTGGCCGCCCCCTGATAGGGCTCGATATAGGACGGGTGGTTGTGGCTCTCCATCTTGAAGATCACCGCCTGCCCGTCGCCGATATCGACCACGCCGGCATTCTCGCCCGGCCCGCAGATCACCTGCGGCCCGGTGGTGGGCAGCGTGCGCAGCCATTTCTTCGAGGACTTGTAGGAACAATGCTCGTTCCACATGGCCGAGAATATGCCAAGTTCGGTGAAGGTCGGCTCGCGTCCGATGATCTCCAGCAGGCGCTGATATTCATCGGGCTTCAGCCCGTGGCCGGCGATCAGGTCCGGGGTGATGGCGGGTTCAAAGCGGGGCTCGGCCATTGCGGTCTCCTGAAGGGGTTGCGGCCTCTTAGGACAACCGGGGGGTCAGGAAAAGAGGCGCTTTGCCAGGCCGCATCACAAGGCCAAGATTTTTTCGGAAGCGATGTCGAATCCGGTGCAGGATAAGCGTCCTTGGAGGGCGAAACGAAAAGGACGCAACATGACCTTCCCCATCACCTCTCCCTTTGCCGCAGCCCTGACGCTGCTTTTTGTCGTACTGACCTTTGCCGTCATCAAAACCCGCCAGGCGGCCAAGGTCGGCCTGGGCGACGGTGGCAATCCGCTGGTGCTGCAAGCCATGCGGCGTCAGGCCAACTTCGTCGAAAACGTGCCCCTCACCCTGCTGCTGATGGCCCTGGCCGAGGCGGGCGGGACGGGTGCCACCCTGCTGACCCTCTGCGGGTCGGCCCTGCTTCTGGCTCGACTGATCCACCCGTTCGGGATCAAGGTCGGGGCAGATGCCCAACCCGCCCGCATCATCGGCGCGGTTGTCACGACACTGGTGCAACTGGTGCTGGCCGTGTTGCTAATCTTTCATCGTTTCGCTTGATCCTGAGCCAATTCAACCTCAACCTCAAAGGACATCATATCATGCAATACCTTGCTCTGATCTACTCCGCCCCCGAGAATGAACCGAAATACGGCACCCCAGAGTTTGGGGCCATGATGACCGGCTACAACGCCTTCACCGCCATGCTGAAAGAGACCGGCGCCTTCGTGTCGGGCGACGGGCTGAAGCCGGTGACGACCGCAACTTCGGTTCGCGTCAAGGACGGCAAGGTGGAAACCATGGACGGCCCCTTCGCCGAAACCAAGGAGCACCTTGGCGGTTATTACCTGATGGAAGTGCCTGACCTCGACACCGCCATCAAATACGCGGCCCAGATCCCGACCGCTGGCTACGGCATGGTCGAACTGCGCCCCGTCATGGTCTGGTAAATGAACGCCCCCGATCTCACGCTGAACGGTCTTCTGGACCGGACGCTGCGCGCGGATCGGGGGCGCATCATCGCTGCCCTGATCTCTCGGGTCGGCGATTTTCAACTGGCCGAGGATGCCCTGCAGGATGCCAGCGCCTCGGCCCTTGTGCACTGGGGCCGCTCGGGCGCACCAAGCCGCCCCGAGGCTTGGCTGATCCGCGTGGCCTTCCGCAAGGCGATCGACCGCCTGCGCCGCATCGCCCGCGATGCCCGCCAGACCGCCGCCATGGCCGTGCTGGCGCGAGACGAGGCCGACGAGGAGGCTGACATCATGGATGACCGCCTGCGCCTGATCTTCACCTGCTGCCATCCGGCGCTGGAGCCCAAGTCCCGCGTGGCCCTGACGCTGCGCACCATCGCAGGCCTGACCACCGCCGAAATCGCCCGCGCCTTCCTGGATGCCGAACCCACGATGGCCCAACGCCTCACCCGCGCCAAAACCAAACTGCGCGAGGCGGGCATCCCCTTCGTGATCCCCGGCCCCGAGGATTGGCCCGACCGTCTGCAATCGGTGCTTGCCGTGGTCTACCTGATCTTCAATGCCGGCTACACCGCAGGCCCCGCCGAACCCCGCGACCTGTGTGACGAGGCGATCTTCCTCGCCCGGCTGATCGCCCGGCTCAGTCCGCCCGGCTTGTGCAATCTGGCCGAGGTCGAAGGCTGCCTTGCCCTCATGCTGCTGACCCATGCCCGCAGGGCGGCGCGGGTCGAGGATGGCGTTACGGTGCCTCTTGGCCAGCAAGACCGCAGCCTTTGGGATTCCGCCGCCTTGGCCGAGGGTCTGGCCTTGATCGACGCCGCGATGGCGCGTCGGTCTCCCGGCCCCTACCAGATCAAAGCCGCCATCGCCGCCTGCCATGCCGCCGCCCAGCCCGATTGGCCGCAGATCGCGGCGCTTTACGAAGGTCTCGCCCGCTTTGAGCCCACTCCGGTCGTGCACCTGAACCGCGCCGTGGCGCTTGCCGAAACCGGCGCCCTCCAGCCCGCCCTTGATCTGCTGGACAGACTTGGCCCCGCCTTGGCCGCTTACCAACCTTACCACGCTGCCCGCGCCGAATACCTCGCCCGCGCCGAATCCTTCGGCCCCGCCCGCGCCGCCTTTGGCCGCGCCATCGCCCTTGCCGCCTCTTCCGCCGACGCCGCTTATTTGGCCAAACGCCGCGCCGCGCTGCCGCATTGACAGGCAAACCCAAGAATAATCACGTAAAACCAAAAAAAAGGCCGAGCTTTCGCTCGGCCAAGTCCAACAGGGAGGTATGAGGCAGTGAGAGCGAACTCAACCGCTGCCTCGCAAATCTGAATAGGCTGTGGGGGTGTTAGCGGCAACGGGAATCAGGCTGCTGTGGTGGTATTGCCGCTATGCACTGGGCGCATGGCTTTCGCATAATTGTTACAGACTGAAAAGCCTCGTGATCCCTGTCCGCTCGCCCGCACGGGCACCTGCGGTGCTGCGATTTCATTCTGGCCCAAATATCCCCACCGGAGGCGAAGGCCAGCCCAGGACAAGGCCTCAGTCCTGCTGGCGCTGCCGGAAGGCCATAATCTCTTCCAACACGAAATCCCGGAACGCCGCCACCCGCTTGGAATGGCGCAACTCCTCAGGATAGGCCAGAAACACAGGAACTTCGTTGCTTTCCACCTCGGGCAGCACGCGGACCAGATGCGGGCTGTCTTCCGTCACATAATCTGGCAGCACGCCGATCCCCAGATGGTTCA
>CANGHD010000125.1 GCA_947453525.1 Paracoccaceae bacterium
AAGACCGCCTCAAGAAGGGCAATGTTATCAACCAGATGGGTTGCCGTGATCGGATAGGTTTCCGTTCCGCGCACCGCACGGGCGAAGGACACAAGGTTGTCTTTCACAGGCTCGGCCGGCGGAATTTCCACCGTGATGATCGGCCCGCCCTGCATGGCAGAGGTCACGATCCAGCCATCGGGGCTTTCCACATGTGCCTTATCGCGGATGTCGATCCAGCCCTTCGATCCATAGACCGTAAAGCGCGACATGAAGGGGTTGGCCAGCGAGGCCGAGACGTAAGACGTCCCGCCGCCCTTGAACTTTATGAAGGCCGCCACCGTGTCGCCATTGGGCAGGTCAGAGGACAGCTTTTCACAGATGCAAAGGACACTTTCCGCCTGACCCATCAGCCGCACCGACAGGTCCAGCAGGTGGATGCCCGTCGCCGTCATGCCGCCCGCCGGGGCCTGATCGGCCTTCAGCCGCCAGTTGTCACGGTCCAGGGCCAGAAACTTGTCATGGCTGAAGTTCGCCTCGATCTGATGCAACCGGCCCAGAGTGCCCGCATCGGCCATGGCCAGCATCTCGGCAATCGGCGGCTCCCACCGGCGTTCGTGGCCCATGCCCAGAACCAGCCCGGCGTCCCGGCACAGCGCCACGGCTTTCTCGGCCCCGGCCTTGGTCAAAGCCAGAGGCTTTTCGCAGAACACATGCTTGCCCGCCGCGACCGCCGCCTCGATCTGCGCGCCGTGCAGGGAATGCGGGGTGGCCAGCACAACCGCCTCAACCGCCGGGTCGTTCAGGGCGTCGGTGTAGTCGGCCGAGAGCGGGATGCCACGTTCAGCGCACAAGGCGCTGACAGAGTCCACATTCGGCTCTACCGCCCTGACCACGCGGATATCGGCAGGCGCTGCGGCCAGCACGTTGAGCATCTTCTTGCCCCACCAGCCAAGGCCGATCAGGGCTATTCCAACGGGTGCGCTCATGACCGGTTGTCCACGCGCTTGAGGAAGGGACGGATCGAAACGGTGGCCCAGAGCCCGGCCTTGTTGAACGGATCGGCCTGGTTGAAGGCCTCAACTTCGGCCAGCGAACCGGCTTCGACCACGAAACAGCTGCCGATCATCGTCGTCTCATCGTCGGCCATCAGCGGACCAGAGATGACGGTCTTCATGGCAGCAGCGCCCAGATAGGCCTTGTGCGCCTCGTAATGCTCCAGCCGTTTGGCGACGGCGCCCGCATGGTCAAGGCAGTGGATGACATAGTGCATGGGTCTACTCTCGGCTCAGGACGGGATGATCTGACGGGCGCGCAGCTCGTCGAAGACGTCAAAGAAGGAATGGCTGGTCTGCTGATAGGCGGTGAAGCCCAGCGTGCGGCTGTTGGTCATATCGGTGAAGCATTCCAGCGTGCGGCCAAGGTCGGCATCGGAATGCCACCACGAGGCCAGCTTGTTCACCGGAATGTCCTGCAAGCCATGCTGGGAAACGATCTCGGCCCAGATCGCCGGCGCATCGGCCATCTGGCTTTCCAGTGTCACCGGATGGCCGGGGTATTCGCCGACCGGAAGGCCAAAGTAGCCCGCGATCTGCGCCCAGAGCCAGGTCCAGCGGAACAGATCGCCATTGACCGTGTTGAAGGGCGTGTTCTCGGCCCCCTGGGTCGTGGCAGCCCAATGCAACTGCTTGGCCAGGATGCGGGCATCCGTCACATCAGCGACCGCGCCGTATTGTTCGGGCGAGCCGGGGAAGGTGAAGGGCCGGCCGGTCTGCTTGCAGATCGAGGCGTAGACGGCCAGCGTCACGGCCATGTTCATCGCATTGCCGATGACAAAGCCGATCATGGTATGCGGGCGGTGCACCGTCCAGGTGAACCCGCGCTTGGCGGCATATTCGAACAGCACATCTTCCTGCGCGTAGTAGAAGTTCAACCCCGGCAGACGCGGGCTGCTTTCCAGGAAGGGCGTGTAGGGCTTGACCTTGGCATAGTCATCGAACGAGCCGAGGTAGTGCTTGAGCCCGGTAACCAGAGCCGCATGTTTGACCGGCGCATCGGCCAGGCCCTCGAACAGATTGCGGATCATCAGGGCGTTGACGCGGACGTTCTCTTCTTCGTTCTTCTGGCGCGACCACGTGCAAAAGAAGACGTGGGTCACATCAGATGCGGCCTTGAGCGCGGCAAAGCTGCCCGGCCCGTCCTCGAGGTCCGCCGCAATGTGGCGGTCGGACCACGGCAGGTCGGCGGCGCTGCGCGAGAGAGTGACAACCGTCCAACCCTGCTCTTTCAGGGCGCGGCCCGCATAGCTGCCCGACAACCCGGTAGCGCCCACGATCAACGCGATGTTTTCTTTGCTCATCTGACAGAACTTTCCATTTGTAACTTAGCTCCGGGAACGCTGGATCGGGTGTTGCATTGGCATCTTCGGACACCATCTGCCTTGAACTGCACGGGCAACTCCAGGCGCTTCCCCCTCCGCGCAGCCTCCCCGCTGCATTGGCCTGCCCTTCGCGTGCCGCGAAGCCGGACAGACCTACCACTCAAAAGCTAGCAAACAATCTCAAACCATCGCTGATTGATTTCTCCGGATCGGATAAATCGAAATGGCATGAGCGTGGATCTTGGACGCGGCTTGTCAAAGCTGGCCGTCAGCCATCTTTTGGAGCGATATTCGCTGCGCAAAGGCTGGGCACTGACAAAGTCTGGGCGCGAGGGCGGCATTGCGCGCAACGAAATATCCGTAACGGATTTTCCATCAAGAAGCATCCGTTCCGGCTCTGCGCGCCAGCGACTTTGTCTGACGAGAAAGACCAGAGCGGGCGACATCTTGCGACGGCTGGGGTAACAGCGGTGCGAGCCTCCGAGCGCCGGACACCGATCTTCCACGGCGCGGACATGGTGCAGGGGCGCGAACAGGGTCTCGTTCGAAAGCTCATCGCGCAGGATGTCATTGGCTCTCTCGATGCAGACATTCTGGGTCGGCTTGCCCGTTCCAGGTTGGCATAGGCAACCAGACCCTCCCCGGAAATCGCCGGTGACCACCTCAGCCAGAACCTGCACGACGCCCGGGGACACGATCCTGTTATTTCCGGTATAGATTCCGATTGGGCTGTTCCCTTGCCTTTTCATCCCCTGTGCGGCTGGTGCGGGGCTTTCCCTCAGGCATCCGTTCAGGTCACATGAAAGATCTGCAGAGATCAGACGATCGCACGACGCAGCTTAATTCGATCCAGCCCGCGCCGTTGCCCGGCTTAAATGCCGTGCCGGGCGGCAGCTTTCGCATCGCACGAAAGCCGACGCTCTTTCCAAGAGAGGCTCAAATCAAATGGAAATCCGTACAAGGATCTGGGAGTGGCTCAGAACGGGCGAAAGCATCCCTGACACGCCGGGGCTCGGGCGGGGGATTGCCTAGGTCGTTCTTTTCTGCGCCCCTGTCGCACAGGCCTGACAGGGAGACCGCATGTTCAGCGCATGGAAAGACGAAAAGGCCATAGCCACCCTGGTCGAGGAGGCCGAGGCCGTTTCGGAAAAACTCGTCACCGCGAAGCCGCATTTTCGCGATGCTCATGCCGCCGAAGCGCAGGTCTGGGTGGCCAGAAGTCTTGCCGAAGGTCTGGATCTGTATAGCCTGATCGATTGGCCCACTGCCGCCGTGAAGCGGTTTGCTTCCTCTGCCAGAACCCGCATCGCGGCCCTGCGCAAGGCGCGCGCCTATGACCGCAGTGACGGACTTGCCATCTGGCTTCACACCGCCCGTGCCGTCACCGAACCCCGCATAGCACCTGCCGTCCGCGACATCTGGCAGCAACTGATGGACGCCGGGCCGAACGCGCAAGGCATGGCCGAAGAGATGTTGCAGGAGGCAGGTTTGCCCGCAGGGGGAGCCCTGCGCATCCCGAAGGGTTTTTCCCAAGCGTGACGTCTTTCGTCAAAGATGCCGATTTCCTCGCTGATCCCGTCCCTCACCGACAGGCGCTGCCGGACTGTCTTGCCCGACGGACCAAGACAGGCATTGGCCAGCCTGCGCAGGACCAAGGGCAGCATCATGTGGCTGGGGAGTGAAGACGGTGACCAAGTGCCTGAGACGGGTGTTGACGTCAGACCCGGTGCCTCAGTCGCTCCGGGGGGTGCCCTGCTGAGGAGGCTGACGTGTCCCTGTGCCCGGATGTCAGCGAAAGCCCGGGCCGGCCCTTCCGCGCACCGATCGGCATTGGCTGTGACGTCGCGCAGTCCGGGATCATCCGTTTGCGGTGTGCCGATCAAACCTTTGATGCGTGGTTACAAGAGAACAGCTCGTTGATCTGAGGTTACTTATGTCCTTGGACGAGTGCGTGAGCGTTTGGTCAGCCATGCTTGCGGGTCTACTGCGTGCATCTTGCGGGTCTCAATCAGCGAGGCGATGACCGCCCTGTTTTCGGCACCGGCATCTTGCTTGGCGGGCAGTGCATTTCTTCGGTTCAGTGCCAAGGGGTCGGTTCTGCGCTCGACGGCGTTGCTGTCGGTCTCGGCGCGGCCTTCGGTCAGGAGGCGGATCTAGGCGGTGCTGTTCCGCCCCAAGGTTGTTCATCGCAGCCGAGCGCCCAGAAGTACCTGTCTTGGTCTTGCCTGTTCCGGAATCGAAATCTGGGGCTCGGGTCATATCCGTAAACCACTTCGTTGACCGCCTCAGGTGAGACTGTCTTGGCCTTTGGGGAAGTCGATCGGCTTCGTCGCCACTATGATCCGCACCCGGTTTGACGGAAAGATCTTGCGCCAGCCGCC
This sequence comes from Paracoccaceae bacterium, assembly GCA_947453525.1. Taxonomy (GTDB): domain Bacteria; phylum Pseudomonadota; class Alphaproteobacteria; order Rhodobacterales; family Rhodobacteraceae; genus Stagnihabitans. The sequence continues at coordinate 4,741 of CANGHD010000125.1, forward strand.
TGGGCGCAGCCTGAGCGACGGCGGCACCGCGACGATCGCTTCGAACTCCTCAAGCCACCATTATTTTGCATGGGCTTTCGGGGTTTATCCCCCGACCGGTGCCAGAGCACTGGCCCCGCGCGCCACAGGTCCGGTGAAACCCGGCTGGCGGAATGGCTTTGCGGCGCTGAGCGGACGGTCCCCGCGACGTTGGTTCTTTTGGAGCAGGTGAGGCGTGTCGGGCGACGGAGCCTGAAAGGCCGCGCCACCTGACCGGCGGGGCTTTTGGCCCTCTATCGGACCTACCGGCGGGTTGGCACACGGTCACCGCAACGACGGCAAAAGCGCAAGCCGGGGCGAGCGGAGCGACCTTTCAGGGCACTCGGCGGCACGGAGCGAGATGTCGAGGCAGGGCGGATGACCGATCAGGAGGGCCAGACCGCCCAGATGTGAGGGGGCATCCATGCCACCACGTCCACTTCCCACCGTTGCATTCGCGGCTTGCAACGTGCAGAGGTTGGCCCCGGAAAGAAGCGTGGTTGAACATGGACGAAACGGAAGACTTCCTGACGATCCTGCGACACGATCCCGGCTTGGCTCTTACTGAAGGCGGGCTGGACGGCCTGCGTGACGGTTCTGTCGATGCCATTCTGGTCAACGGGGTCTTTGCTCCGGAGCTTTGCGCAGCGATGGTCGCAGCCCTAGAGAAGAATGCGCCGGGATTTGAGATGACGGAATTTCCCGGTCCTTTCCGTTCGTTCTTCTACGGTCGCAACCTGAACCTGAATGAACCGGACCTTGATGGTTACTTCGCGGCAGCGGCACAGTTCGAGACCGATCTGCTGCGGTTTGGTGATAGCCTGGGCATCGACATCGCCGGACGGCTCATGGCTGTCTTGTCGGCACTGGATGGCGGGCGACCCTTCGCACCCGCTCCAGGCCCCGGAATAAGCCGGCATTTCGTCACGACCTTTCGCGGCCACCGGCCGGGCGGCTATATTCCGGCCCATTTCGACAATGAGCAGGGGTTCCGACCCAGTTATCGGTATATCGGACAGGCGACTGATGGGGATATCCTGTCTTTCGTCGTGACCTTGGCCGAGGCGGAAGCCGGTGGCATGTTGGAGCTTTACGACCTTCTTTCGGAGGACTCCGAGACCGGCCAGCGCAACGACGACCATTTGGCGCGCAAGCCGGATCTGGCCACATTGCGATCGCAGCAACTGCACGTGCCGGCAGGGTCTATGGTCATCGTCCGCTCGGGCCGGCGACTGCACCGGGTGGCGCCAGTGGAGGGCAAGCTGATGCGCTGGACCCTGTGCAGCTTCATGGCCTCGGCGCGGGCTGGTGGTGAGACCTATTGTTGGGGATAGATCTGTCCTATTTTGACGGTCTCTTTGAGGCCCGGCGGCTTGGCCTTGTATCGGACCATGTCCATCTTGGGCTGTTTGCCGACGCGGTGCAGGGCCAGACGCTGGCCATGGCGCAGGACGAGATGAGCATGCATCATTTGCGCCACCTGGAGGTTTCAGAGGGGGGCCATGTCGTCGATGTCGGTTGCGGGTTTGGCGGGACATTGCGGCGGCTCGATCAACAGTCGGGTGGGCTAAGCCTGACCGGAGTCAATGTGGACCCGCGCCAGATCGAGATTGCGCGCAGGGGGATCTGGCGGAGCCCCGTCGATTGGCTGTTGTGCGATGCGGCAGCGTTTTCTAACAACCGTCAACGGTGGGCCGACGCCATCCTGTCACTGGAGGCAATGTTTCATTTCCCTGATCTGGCGGGCTTCTTTGCGGCGTCGGCGCAGGCTTTGCGGCGGGGCGGCCGGATGGTGGCGAGCACGATCCTGTTTGGCAGCGGTGCCGAGCCAGCCTCGGTTGCGGTGGTCTGTGCGGGCTTTGGCCCCTGGCCCCGTCCTGATCTTGGCCTGACCGAACTGTGCGGGGTGGCGGAAAGCGCCGGGCTGGACGTGCTGCACGTGGAGGACCTTGCACCACGCTGCCTGCAAAGCTTTGACTGGATGTGCCCGCATTGTCCGGAAAAGGTGACCGACAACCCGGTCACCGAACTGCGCCGCCTGTTTGAGTCCGGAGCGGCGTCCTATCCGCTGCTGGTCTTGGCGCCGCAGGATCAGGAGCGCGCGACCGCCTAGAAGTGGTCGCCCCTCGCCGTCGGGTCCGGGACGGACAGCATCACTGACCTGAGTGGGGGAGATATCTTCACGGTTGCCACTGGGGTGCCAGGCAATGCGGCTGTGACCGCAGCATGGACGGCGACGACTGGGGCCACCAATGCAGGCACAAGCGCGCTCAGCACCAATCGCTTCGCGGTGAACCTCGCGGCTGTGACAGGGGGAACCCTTTGCTGTGGCGTGGTCGACACGGGGGCCGAGACGAGCCTGACCGGATCGAACTTCGCCGACATCCTCACAGGTGGCACAGGCGCAGACACGCTGGCGGGTGGTGCTGGCAATGACACGCTCGACGGCGGTTCTGGCATTGACAGCATGGCGGCAGGCGCGGGCAATGGCACCTATTTGGTGACAGCGCGCACGATCTGCTGGTCGAAAAAGGCAACGAAGGCACGGACACCGTTCAAGCCTCGATCACTTACGTTCTGGGGACAGACCTTGAGAGCCTGATCCTCACCGGCATTGGTGCGATACATGGGACAGGGAACGAGTGAACAAATGCAATCACCGGAAACTCTGGCAACAATGCCCTTTCCGGTATGGCTGGCGACGACACGTCAGGTGTTCAGTCCCGGCATCTGGTGGATCGGGTCAAGGATGAATCGATCCGGATCTGATGTCCAGATCTTGCAGATGTCTTCATGGGGCCTGAGGCCGTTTAGGGTCTTGAGCCTTCGCGCGAAGTTGTAGGCTGCGAGGAAGTCAGCGAGGTGCGTTCGCAGCTGATCGTGCCTGACCACGGCCAAGCAAGGGAGGAACAACGGAATCTGCGAGCGAAAAGGAGATGGATCAACGACCAGATCGACGTCCTGCAAGTCTGACGGGGGGCATGGCCTTTGAAGGCCGATGAGCTGACGAGACACGGGACGCGCGACGTCCCATCTTGGTCTGGGGACAATCACGATGCCCCGCGAAAAGACCGAATACATATGAGCAGGGTCAAAGGAGCATCTCAAAATCACTTGCAGGGGAAGGCAGTTCATACTTACCCCCCGGAAATCGGACAGGGACGGAAGCTACGATCTGAAGTCTGCTGCTCTCCAAGAATGAGGAGAACAGACATGCCGAACCGCAGGAACACGGCCCGCCAAAGATAGTGCTGGCGGCCGTCGATCTACACGAAGACCTCTTCCAGACTGCCGCGCCAGCGGCCTGATCGCACGCCCGAAACCGCTGTTGCCGGATCTCAACGGCGAACAGCGGGCCAAACATGTTCCAGCAAAACCGCATCGTTTCATGGCTGATCTTGAAGCCACACTCATCCAGGAGGTCCTCCACGTTGCGCAGGGAAAGCGGGAACCGGACACACATCATCACCTCCTGGCGAATGATTTCGGGCGACGTCTTGAAGTACCGGAACGAACTGCATTTTGTCATTCGTCAAGGCGAGACGACCACTAGGCTGCGCTCAAGAATTTTGTTTTGAAACTGCCATGGGCCGTTCAGCGCCCGCTTCATGGCGCTGGAAATGATCGCGCCGATGCGAGAATACGCAGTCATCAGGTTTCCCGCAGTAGGATCCTTAAAACGCGGGCCTGCACCGGACATCAAGGTGACGATCAGCCAAAGCAGCGCCACTCCACGGGACAACCTCACGCTGGGTTCCGATGACGCCGCGATGACGATAATTGTGCACATTTGCTCCGACTCATCCTTGTCCGATTTCTGCCGTTTGGTGCGGCCCGGGCTGGATGACCAAACAACCGCCTTCAAGGGCCAATGGGGAAAGCAACGATGACCATTCATACTTTCGCACAAGTGGTTGGCAGCACGATCGCATTCAACGCCGGGGATGTCTTCCTCTTTGATACGCTTGACCTGGCGGGCAACCTGTCGATCATGACCGATGACACCGACACGCTGCTGGAGCTTGGCGGCCAGGTGTTGCGCCTGTCACTGACCTCTCCGGGGCAGCTGTCCTCGGCCAATTTCAGCTTTCCGGGCGGCGGAATCGTCTTGGTTTCCGGGCCCACCCCGCAGCAGGACGGCCATACGCTGACGGGAACCGGTTTTTCGGATATGATTTTCTTGAACGGCGCGGGCGCAGATCAGGTGTCGGCCGGGGCGGGCAACGACCGGATCGTTCTGGGGAAAACCTCAAGCCTTGACGCGCTGGACCATATCGACGGTGGAAGCGGCTTCGACCGGCTTGACCTCCAGACCTCGATCAACTGGACATTGGGAGCGACTTCCCTGACCGGGGTCGAACGCGTTGTGGCGAGCGCCGATGCTGCGGTGACGCTAAAGCTGGTCAATGCCACGGTGACCTCGGCCATCGGGTTCACATTGGATACCACGGCACAGGTGCAGGGTGTAACAACCCAACTGGACGCATCGGCAGTGACCAGCCTTGGGATTGCCGCGTTGACCGGATCTGGCAATGACACCCTGCTGGGCGGCGGCGGTGGCGATGTTCTGTCGTCGGGTGACGGCGCTGACTCGATCAAAGGTGGGGCGGGAAACGACACGATCACTGGCGGTTTGGGTGCCGACACCCTGACGGGAGATGCGGGCAATGATGTCTTTGCCTTTGGCCCCGGCATCCCGCGCAGCGACAGCTCTCCCTTGTCGCCGGACATAATTACAGACTTCCAAGGTCTTGGCGCGACCGGCGGCGATCAGATCAACTTCGATCAGGTGAATTTCCCCGCCTACCTGACCTTCAACACCACCAACGCGCCGATCCCGGGCTTTACCATCGCTGCCGGCCTTTCGGTCCCCGCACTTGCCGGAGACGGTCTGATTGACGTGGTCTGGGCGCATGACGTTGCCGCCCATGAGACCCGCATCTGGGTCGATGTGGATGATGACGGCCAGATCAGCGAGGAAGACATTCTGATCCGCCTGACCAATGTGACCGCCACTCAGGTCACCGCCGAGGATTTCTCGCAGGCCTTTATCGCCGTCAAACTGACCAATGGCGATGACGCCTATCCTGGCAGCACCTTCAACAACACCGGCCCCAACATGGTCTTTGCCCTCGAAGGGAACGACACGGTGGATGGGGGTATTGGTAACGACACGCTCTATGGTGCCTCTGGGGCCGACAGCCTGACCGGTGGCGCTGACGCCGATCAGCTTTATGGCGGTTCTGAAGCTGACACGCTGTACGGCGGCGATGGAAGCGATACCCTGATGGGCGGCACCGGAGTGGACCAGCTCTACGGCGGTAATGGCAGCGACACGCTGATTGCCGATGGCGACGGAGCCGATGGGCCAGATACGACCAATGTCCTCAATGGTGGGGCCGGTGATGACCGGATTACTGGCGCGGAGGGCGCTGACCTTCTGGATGGCGGTACGGACAACGACGTGCTGTATGCAGGCGACGGTGCCGATACGCTGTTGGCCTCGGACGGCGATGACGTGGCCTCGGGTGGGTTGGGCAATGACGTCTTGGCGGGGGGCGCAGGCAATGACACGATCTGGGGCGACGCAGGCGCTGATACGGTGACCGGCGGTGCCGGCGCGGATGTGTTCAGCTTTTCCCCCTATTCACCCGAGGTCGATTCCTCGGTGCAGCGCATCGACGAGATCACCGACTTCAACCGGGCCGAGGGCGATCTGTTTGATCTGGGCACGGCTTATACATTCCTGGGCAGCTTCGGGGACGCCCCGATTGTCTTTGCCGGAAACCTTGCAGGCTTTACTGGCACCGCCGGGGATACGGTGCCCGATTACCTCGGCATCGGCGCCAGCATTACCCAGCTTTACTATGCCTATTTTGGCGCTGGCAACGCGATGCTGCTGGCGGACCTGAACCACAACGGCGCCTACGACAGTTCCGATTTCGTCATCCAACTGACCGGAGGGAGCGTGCCGGGGTCGCTGACCGAGGCCGACTTCGTCCCGAACAGCTTTCAGGCCATCGTCGGCACCGCCAATGATGATCTCATCAACAGCGTCTACACCCCGACACACCACACCACGAACGGCGACGATCTGGTCTTCGCGGTCGCCGGCAACGACACGGTTCTGGCCATGGACGGGGCGGACCGGGTTTATGGCGGGGATGGCAATGACAGCGTCGACGGCGGCATTGGCAGCGATATGCTCGATGGCGGGGCGGGCAATGACAGCGTGGACGGCGGGTTTGGCAACGATACGGTCTATGGCGGCGATGGCAACGATGCTGTCACGGGCGGGGACGGGGCGGACACTCTCCAAGGTGGAGCAGGCTCTGACACGATCCACGGCGGGGCGGATGGCGACCTGATCTTTGCCGGGTCAGACGACGCGAC
>CANGHD010000126.1 GCA_947453525.1 Paracoccaceae bacterium
GACCCGGTGCTTGGCATGATCGAGGCTGCATTGGCGGTGGAAGCCCAGCGCGGAGTGGCCTTTTCCGATATCGGCAACCTGACGCTGGACGAGGTCGACGAAGTCGCCGCCTCGCTGATCGCGCAGAAAAGGCTCGGCCATTTCCGCGGCTTCTGGAACAGCTATGAAGACTCCGCCCGGCTGATCACCAAGGGGGCACTGGTGGCCTCGATGTTCTCGCCGGGCGTGGCGCAATTGCGCGCTAAGGGGGCAAAGGTCACCGTCTCGACCCCCATTGAAGGCTGCCGGGGATGGCATGCCGACCTTTGTGTCTCCGCCGCCTGTGGTGGCGAGCAGTTGGACATGGCCTATGCCTATCTGAACTGGTGGATGAACGGCTGGGCGGGCGCTTCGGCCGCGCGGCAGGGCTATTATGCCACCTTCCCGTCGCGGGTCCGGTCGCATCTGGAGCCCGGAGAGTGGGAATATTGGTACGAAGGCCAGCCCGCAAGACAGCCGTTGAAAGACCCCTACGGCCGCGTGGCCGTGCCGCAGGGTCACCTGCGTGAGGGCGGGTCACACCGCGACCGGATGAGCCGGGCACGGGTCTGGAACACTTTCATGGACGAACACACTCAGGTCGTGCGCCGCTGGCGCGAGGTTCTGGCGACCTAAGGCCGCCTTTGCGCCGTAGCGGCGGCATCAACCTGACCGGCACGGATTACTACGCCGAAATCCCTCTCCGCCGTAGAAGCCGGGATCAACCCATCCAGCACATCTGACAACACCGCCTGCGGATCGCGCTGCATCGGGTCGCCATAGCCGCCGCCGCAAGGCCCGGTCGAGATAAGCCGCCCGCCCGCCTTCACCTTGGCATATGGGACCTTGGAGGGCAGATCACGCTTCGCTCCATCCGGATCAACCAAGGTCAGTGCCGCGACATGGCCCTCGGCCCCGCCAACAAAGCCCCAGGGTTTGAAGGCATGACCGTCGCCCTCGATGGAAAAGCCTGCATCGGACAGGAAGCTGAACTCCCGTATCGTGCCGATGCCGCCGCGCCACTTGCCGGGGGCCATGGCATCCTCGCGCAGTTCATAGCGGGTGACGCGCAGCGGGACATGGCTTTCGATATCCTCGACCGGGTTGTTCCGCGTGTTGGCATACAAGGTATCCACCGCGTCCATGCCGTCCATCCCGAAGCGGCCACCGTAGCTGCCCTCCATGATCTCCATATGCACCCAGTGGTTGCCTTGGTTCAGGCCCGACAGTGCCACGACCCGCAGGTTGCCGATGCCCGCCGAGACCTGTTCCGGAACCGCCTGGGCCAAGGCCTTCATCACCGTATCGGCCAACTGGTTGCCGGGACAGAAGCGGGCGATGACGGGGGCGGGGAAGATCGGGTTCGCCATGCAGCCAAGGGGGGCCACGATTTCTATCGGGCGGGTCAGTCCCTCATTCTGCGGCACCGGGCCATGCACGGCAGAGTCGAGCAGGATCGACCGCACGGTCAGCCAGACAGCGCAATCCACGGTGCCGACCAGGGGCATGTTGATCGGCTTGTCGGGCAGTTGCGGGGCGGTGCCGGTCAGATCAACGATCAGACTGTCGCCGCGCACTTTGACTGTGGCGGTGATCGGCAGATGGCGGCGTGAGGGGTCGGGATCATCCAGATAGCCGTCGATATGGGTGGTCGCCGTATAGTCGCCATCCGGCAGGGCCCGGATTGCATCGCGCAGGCGGCGTTCGGAATAGTCCATCAGGTCTTCCGCCGCCGCCATCAGCGTGGCCAGCGAGTGCTGCTTGACCAAGGCCAGAAACCGCTCCGCCCCGATGCGGGCGGCCTTCACCTGCGCCTCCATGTCTCCCACCACAAGATCGGGGGCACGGATGTTGGCGCGCAGGATGTGCCAGACGGGATGAACCTTATCACCCCGGTCATAGACCTTGATCGCCTTGAATTGCAGCCCCTCTGCATAGGTGTCGACTGCATCAACGATGCCGCAGGAACCCGGAGACAGTGCCCCGATATCAAGGTGATGCGCGGTGGTGACAGACCAGCCGATCAGGCTTGAGTCAAGGAAGACCGGCACCGCGAAGGCAACATCCGGCCCATGGCTGGCCCCGCCGTAGGGGTCGTTGTGCATGATGACATCGCCATCCCGCAGTGTCTCGCCCCGGGCGGCAAGGGTTGCCATGATGTTACGCACATAACCGGGGATAGGCCCCGATTGCAGGGGTGTTGACAGACGGCATTCGCAGAGCTGGCGGCCTGTTGCATCGGTCAGGGCGCCACCAAAATCCTCGGACTCGCGGATGATCGAGGAATAGGACATCCGCATCAGCTTGTGGCCCATCTCGAGCGCGATGGTGTCGAGGGCTCCTTGGATGACGGCAGAGGTGACGGGGTCGATGCGGGTCATGGATGCACCTCTTGGGTCAGGATCAGGCTGCCCGAGGCATGGACTTGCGCAAGCCAGCCGGGCGGGATGACGGTGGTTGTGTCCTTTTGCAGCACGATGGCCGGGCCGGGAAAGGGCTGGCCTACGGGCAAAGCCTCGCGCCGGAACAGCGTTGTGGCATAGCTGCGCAGGCCTGAGCCGGTGCGGAACACCGTCTCTGTCTGGCGCAAGATAGCAGCCTGAAGGCTTGTCCCGTGTGGCGCAAAGGGTGCACCCAGCTTGGGCATCGCCCCACGCCCGATGACGCGCAGGTTGACGACCTCAACCGGATTGGCGGGAAAGGCGTGGCCATACTCTGCCTCATGCGCCGCGTGGAAGGCCTGCAGAACGCCAGCCATCGCAACCGCATCCAGATCGCCCGGCGGAATCGGCACTTTCAACTCATAGCCCTGCCCGACATAGCGCAGATCGCCCACGCGCGTGAAACTGACGTCGCCGGTTGGGATGCTGTCGTCGGCAAAACGGGTGGCGAGATCGCTCTGCATCGCCACCAGATCGGCATTGACCCGCGCCAGATCAAAGGCGCCCGAGGTCTGGAACAAGGTCTTGACCGCATCATACTTCAGGTCTGTGACCAGCAGCCCCATCGCCGAGGTTATGCCGGGATAGGGCGGCACGATCACCTCGGGGATGCCGAGCATCGCCGCCACCTCGGCCCCATGCAGCGGGCCTGCGCCTCCCATGGCCACCAGCGCAAAGCCCCGGGGATCAATCCCCTTCTGCACTGTGCGAGAGCGGATCGCGTTGGCCATATTGGCGTTCAGGATGGTCAGCACCCCTTCGGCGGCCTCGTTCAGGGGCAACCCCAACTGATCGGCGAGCGTCTGCAGAACAGCTTGCGACGCCGCACTGTCCAGCGCCATCGCTCCGCCGAGGAAATCCCCCGGATCAAGACGGCCCAGTACCAGATTGGCATCCGTCACCGTGGGCAAAGTGCCGCCCCGGCCATAAGCGGCCGGCCCCGGCGTGGCCCCCGCCGACTGCGGCCCGACCCGGAACGCGCCCCCGGCGTCAACCCGCGCGATGGAGCCGCCGCCTGCGCCGATTGTGTGAATGTCGAGCATCGGCATCAGCAGAGGAAACCCGGCAATCGAGGTCGACCTTGCATCCGTCTCGACAATCTGACCCCGGTCGATGATGCCGATATCGGCCGAGGTGCCGCCGATATCGAAGGTGATCAACCTGTCACGCCCTGCCGCCGCACCAACCCAGCCGCCGCCCAGCACGCCAGCCGCCAGACCTGACATCAGCGTCAGCGCCGGCTTTTCCCGCACCATCCGCGCCGTCGCCACGCCACCGTTCGAGGCCATGATCCGCAACTCACCTCCAATACCGATCTGGCGTAGGGCCTGTTCCAGCCGGGTCACATAGTCACCTACCTTGGGCCCGACAAAGGCCGCCAAGGCTGCCGTCGTAAAGCGTTCAAACTCACGGAACTGCGGAGACAGCGCCGAAGAGGTGGTGACAAAGGCATTCGGCATTTCGGCCCGGACGATCTCGGCAGCGCGATCCTCGTGGGCGGGGTTCAGATAGGAGAACAGGAAACAGATGGCGACGCTTTCCACCCCTTGGGCCAGAAACTCGCGGGCCGCGAGGGCCACGGCGGCTTCATCCAAGGGCTCCAGCTCCGCGCCCGAGGGCGGGACGAGGCGACCCTTGACCGTTTTGCGATGTCGGCGCTGGATCAGCGGGCGGTTCTGCCAGGGCAGTTCCTGAAGGATCGAGTAATGCTCAACCCTTTGATGCCGGGCGATATGCAAGATGTCGCGGAAGCCGTCATTGGTGATCATCCCAGTGCGAGCACCGCGGTTTTCCAGAACGGCGTTTGTGGCAATGGTCGTGCCGTGCAGAACGAAGTCGATGGCGGCATGGTCGATCCGGGCCATCCGGCACAGATCCGCCACCCCGGTCATCACCCCGCGTGAGGGATCATCCGGTGTTGACGGCACCTTGTGGATGACCTGTGTGCCAGTGTCCGTATCGGCCAAGACCAGATCGGTAAAGGTGCCCCCGACGTCGACCCCGATCAGCTTCATCGCAGACACTCCCTTGGGTTTTGATGCATGTTGCATCCAGAGTGCACGAACTTCGCAAGCTAGAATGCCACCCGTCGCACTCGATTTCCGCGCTGTGCATGGCGATGCAGCAGGTCTGCCTGTTTCTCCGGCAGTCTTGCTACGAAATACCGGCAAGTGCCTGCAAACGGCTTGCCCCCCTTCAGTCTTGCAGCGGCCCAATCAATCCTTCACCGACACCACGGAGAATCAGATGCTGCCACGCCTTGACGCGCCGGATATCAATTCCAGCGAAATTGAACACATGATCCTGCGACTTGGGGCCATCGGGGCCCACTCGGGCACGGGTGTCTGGCGCAGGGTCTATGATCCGGAATGGGTCGCTGCGCAAAGGCTGGTGGCCGATTGGATGGGCGAGGCCGGACTTTCGGTACGGCAGGACGCGGTGGGCAATCTCTGGGGGAGGGTCGAGGGAACCGAGGGAGGCAAGGCCATCGTCTCGGGTTCCCATATCGACAGCCAGTGTCCCGGCGGGCGCTATGACGGCGCCTTGGGGGTGATTGCGGCCTTGGTTGCCATCAGGGCCTTGCTGACGGCTTACGGCCCGCCAAGGCGACCGATCGAGGTTCTTTCGCTGTGTGAAGAAGAGGGCAGCCGGTTTCCTACCGCAGGGTTCTGGGGCTCGCGCGCCATCACTGGGCGCATCGGGGAGACGGATGCCAAGGGTGTGCTGGATGACAAGGGAGAAAGCATTGCCGCGGCCATGAAATCCGTGGGTCTTGACCCCGATCTGATCCCGAACGCCCGAAGAAGTGACCTTGCGGCCTTTCTTGAACTGCATATCGAACAGGGTCCCGTGCTGGAGGACGCCGGCCGTTCGGTCGCGGTCGTCAGTGCCATCACCGGGATACGGCACACGAAAATCACTCTGGCCGGCGAGCAGAACCATGCCGGGGCCTTTCCGATGGACTTGCGCCGCGACCCGATGGCGGGCTTTGCGGAGATGGCGGGACGTTTGATCGATCACGCCCATCGGCTGGGACGCCCTGCCGTGACGACGATTGGCCGGATCGAGGTCTGGCCGAACGCGCCCGCCATCATCCCGCGCGACGTCAGCTTCACTCTGGACGCCCGCCACCCTAGCAGCGCCGCCTATGCCACTTTGCATCTGACACATAGCCGCATGATGGCCGAAATCGCAGAACGGCGCGGATTGGTCCTGACGTCTGAGGTTCAATTCGATCTGCCGCCAACGCCTTGCGACCCGACCATCATCGCGGCTCTGACCCAATCGGCCCAGGCACTTGGGATCCCCCATATCGAAATGGCCAGCGGCGCCGGGCACGACAGCCAGCAAATGGCCGCTGTCTGCCCGGTGGGGATGGTGTTCGTGCGCAGCAAGGACGGTCGCAGCCATACCCCCGAGGAGTTTTCGTCGCTGCCCGACATCGTCGACGGAATCAGGGTTCTTGCCGGAGCGCTTTATCGTTTGGCCTATTGAGTCCGTCCTTTTCGAATCGGCTGACGGCCTTTTTGTGCATTTTACGTCCAAAAATCATGCAATCGCGATTTGGCCTGCCAGATATTTTCTCGCTCCTCCGAATATATCAGGTCCGGCGCACTCCGGACTTGGCAGATGCAGAGGTCCGGAAGCTAGGCTTGGCTCGAGGCAGCATGACCGGAGCGTGAGAGATGCGGACTTCCCATGATCTGGAACTTGTGCACGTCACCAAGCGCTATGCCGGTGGTGCGGTGGCTGTTTCGGATGTGAGCCATCTTTTCGTCGGCGGCACTTATGTGTGCCTGTTGGGCCCCTCGGGCTGCGGAAAATCCTCCACCCTTCGGATGATTGCCGGGCATGAGACTGTCACCGAAGGACAGATCATCTTGGTCGGCAAGGAGGTGACGGCCTTGCCACCCGCCAAGCGCGGCACGGCGATGATGTTTCAAAGCTATGCGCTGTTTCCGCATCTCAGCGTGATCGACAACGTGGCTTTCAGCCTGAAGATGAAGGGCGTCGAGGCGGCAGAGCGGCGCAAGGTGGCGGGTGAACTTTTGGAACTGGTCGACATGACCAAATACGCCGACCGTTTGCCGGCCCAGCTTTCCGGTGGCCAGCAGCAGCGCGTGGCGCTGGCCCGCGCCCTGATCACCAAGCCGCAGATTTTGCTTTTGGACGAACCGCTTTCCGCACTTGACCCGTTCCTGCGCATCCGCATGCGGGCCGAGCTGAAGAAGTTGCAGCGCGAGCTGAAGATTTCCTTCCTGCATGTCACCCACGGACAGGACGAGGCCTTGGCCTTGGCCGACGAGATCGTGGTGATGAACGCAGGTCGCATCGAACAGGCCGGTCCCGCCCGCGAGGTGTTCAACGCCCCGAAGACCGAATTCGTGGCCAAGTTCATGGGCGGCCACAACGTTCTGTCCCTGCCGCAGGGCCGTTTTGCCTTGCGCGCCGATGAGGTGCATCTGGCCACCGATGGCACAGAGGCCGTCGTGACCCTGGTCGAATTCCAAGGGGCCCATGTGGCGCTGACCGCCCGGGCTTCAGGCGATCAGGAGGTTTTGGCCCTGATCCCCGAGGCCATCTTCTTTTCCGACCCGAAATCCCCGGGCGATGCGGTCCGCCTCGCGTGGGACACAAACCGCCTTCACGAACTTTCTGCCTGAACAAGAAACCAACCAACAGCGAGGAACCACATGAAAAAGAACCACTATTCTCGTCGCAGCATTCTCAGGGGCGGTGCCGCCGCTGTTGCTGCATCGGCCTTTCCAGCGCCGATGATCTGGGCGCAGGACATCAAGGATGTGACCCTGCGTCAGGCGGGCACCGGCGTTTCGGCCTATAACGAAGTGGCCGCCCAAGTGAAGAAGGATCTGGGATTCACGCTGGAAATGACGGCGCTGGATTCAGACGCCGTCACGCAAAAGGTCGCGACCCAGCCAGACAGCTATGACATTGCCGATATCGAATACTGGATCTGCAAGAAGGTCTGGCCGACCGGAAACCTGCAGGCGATGGATGTCAGCAAGATCGCCAACTATTCCAAGATCGCCGGCACCTTCATCGACGGCAAGCTGACCCCGGATTCCGTCATCGCCCAAGGCACGGCCCCGCACACCGTGGGCTTCGTCGATTCCGTCGATGGAAAGACCTTCGCCAAGGCGCCGACAGGCTGGATGACGCTGATCCCGACGATCTACAACGCCGACACGCTGGGCATCCGCCCCGACCTGATCGGCCGTCCGATCGACTCCTGGGCTGAACTCCTGAACCCTGAATTCAAGGGCAAGGCCTCGATCCTCGACATTTCCTCGATCGGCATCATGGATGCGGCGATGGTCTGCGAGGCGATGGGCAAGATCAAGTATGGTGACAAGGGCAACATGACCAAGGACGAGATCGACCAGACCATGGCGATCTTTACCGAGGCCAAGAAGGCCGGCCAGTTCCGCGCCTTCTGGAAGTCTTTCGACGAGTCGGTCAACCTGATGGCGTCTGGCGAAGTGGTCATTCAGTCGATGTGGTCGCCTGCGATTGCTGCCGTGCGTTCGAAGGGCATCGCATGCACCTACCAGCCGCTGAAAGAGGGCTACCGCTCGTGGGGTGGCGGTCTGGGTCTGTCGTCCAAGTTGTCGGGTGTGGCGCTGGATGCCGCTTACGAATACATTAACTGGTATCTGTCGGGCTGGGTGGGCGGCTTCCTGATGCGTCAGGGCTATTACTCGGCCGTTCCGGAAACCTCCAAGCTGTTCATGACGGACGACGAGTGGGGCTTCTGGTACGAAGGCAAACCGGCTCAAGGCGATATCATGAGCCCGCAGGGCCAGATCATGGAAAAGGCCGGCGCCGTGCGGGATGGCGGGTCGTTCCAGGAAAGGATGGGCCACGTCGCCTGCTGGAACTCTGTCATGGATGAAAACCAGTACATGGTCCGCAAGTGGAACGAATTCATCGCGGCCTGAGGTCGTGATGGCGAGGGTTCCTCGTCCCTACCCTCTCCCCTGCGGGGAGAGGGTTCCTTTTCCGGCAGGGGTTACGCGTGGACAGGATCCTGAAATCCAACAATCTGACAGGCTGGCTGCTGGCCGCGCCCTTGGTGCTGGTGCTGGTGGTTTTCTTGGTTATTCCAGTGATCGTCATCGTGATCGTCAGCTTCTGGCAGACGACCGAGTTTTCCATCGTTCCGGCCTTTGACCTTGGCAACTACGAGTTCCTGTTCGGCTCTGCCGTCACCTACGATGTGTTTCTGAACACGTTCAAATACGCTTTCCTGACCTGGGCCTTCACCCTTGGGATAGGCTTTACCGTCGCCTATTTCCTGGCCTTCCACATCCGCAGCCAAACCACGCAGATCGCCTTGGCCCTGATCTGCACGGTACCGTTCTGGACCTCGAACATTATCCGAATGATCAGTTGGGTTCCCTTTCTTGGCCGCAACGGGCTGGCCAATTCGGCGCTGCTCAGCATGGGCGTTGTCGATCATCCACTGGACTGGCTCTTGTTCTCCGACTTCGCGGTGATCCTTGCTTTCGTGCACATCAACACGATCTTCATGGTGATCCCGATCCTCAACACCATGATGCGGATCGACAAATCGCTGATCGAGGCGGCACGGGACGCCGGCGCTTCGGGCGCGCAGATCCTGTGGAACGTCATCATTCCGCTGACCAAACCGGGCATCATGATCGGCACGATCTTCGTGCTGACCCTCGTGATGGGCGATTTCATAACCGTCCGCTTCATGTCCGGCAGCCAGAGCGCGAATGTGGGCCGCCTGATCTCCAACGACATCGGTCTGCTGCAGTACCCCTCCGCCTCGGCCACTTCGGTCGTCCTGTTGCTGACCGTGCTGGTGGTGGTGGGCGGTCTGATGCGCGTTGTCGATATCCGGAAGGAACTGTGATGGAGCCGCGTCCGCGTTCGTTCTACGTTCTGTCGGCTTTCTTCGGGCTGTATGTACTGTTCCTGTATGGCCCGACGATCACCATCGGCATCCTGTCCTTTCAGGGCCCGAGCGGCGGGTTGACCTTCCCGATGAACGGGGTCTCGCTCAACTGGTTCCACGAGTTGTTCAAACAGCAAGCCGTGGGCGACATCTGGGGGTCCTTCAGCCGTTCGCTGCGATTGGGGCTGATGGTCATGGTGACCACCGTCGTCGTCTCGGTGATGGGGGGCTTGGCCTTCCGAAAAAGGTTCGCAGGATCAGGTGCGTTGTTCTATCTTGCCATCGCTGGGCTGGTGATCCCGTCCATTCTGGTGTCGCTGGGGGTGGGGCTGTTCTTCAGTCAAGCCGGAATCCCGGTGCACTGGGCGACCTCTGGCTTTGGCGCGCAGCTGACATGGACACTGCCTTTCGGCCTGCTGGTCATGTTCGCCGTCTTCAACCGCTTCAATCCGGCCTATGAAGAGGCCGCGCGGGATCAAGGGGCTTCGCCATGGCAAACCGTTCGCCATGTGGTGCTGCCGATCATCCTGCCTTCGCTTCTGGGCGTAGCCCTGTTCGGCTTCACCCTCAGCTATGACGAATTCGCCCGCACCCTGCTGACCTCCGGCAGCAAGAACACGCTGCCGCTTGAGATTTACGGCATGACGACGAACGTGACCACACCGGTGATCTTCGCGCTTGGCACACTGACCACGCTGTTCTCTTTCGTCATCATCGGGTTGTTTCTGCTGACCGCTTGGGTCTTGAACCGTCGTCGCAGCCGGCACGGGTCGGATGCCGGCAAGGGCATGGTCTGATGCGCATCACCGTGATCAACCCGAATTCCACGGTCTCGATGACCGAAAAGGCCGCCGCTGCCGCCGGCGATGCTGTACCGGGGGTCGAGGTGACAGGGGTGACCTGCCACCTCTCTCCCCCTGCCATTCAAGGGCCGGAGGATGATGCAATCTGCCGCCCCTTCGTGCTGCACGAAGTGGCCAGGGCGGCCGCCGAGGGCGCGCAGGCCATCGTCATCGCCTGCTTTGACGACCCGGCGCTGGATGAGGCCCGGTCTTCGGTGTCCATCCCGGTCATTGGCATTGGCGAAGCCGGGTTTCATGCTGCCATGCTGCTGGGTGGCCGGTTTTCGGTTGTCACGACCCTCGCAGTCGCCATCCCGATCATCGAGGAAAATCTGCGGCACTACGGCCTCGCCAATGCCTGCGCCAAAGTGCGCGCCGCCGGGGTGGCCGTGCTGGAGTTGGAGGATGAAAGCACTGGCGCGCACCTGAAGGTGTCGGCCGAAATCGCCCGCGCCAAAGCGGAAGACGGCGTTGGGGCCATCGTTTTGGGCTGTGCCGGCATGGCCGACCTTGCTGCGCGAATGGAGGCGGAACACGGGCTCAAGGTGATCGACGGGGTTGGCGCCGCCGCCGCCTTTGCCGTAGCCTTGGTGAACCTCAGGAGGCAGGCATGAAACGCAAAATCATCACGGCATCGGCCCAGATGGGGCCCATCGCACGGGCGGAAACCCGCACGCAAACCGTCGCCCGTCTGCTGGAGATGATGCGAGAGGCACATTCTCGCGGGGCCAGATTGGTGGTTTTCACCGAAATGGCGCTGACCACCTTCTTCCC
>CANGHD010000127.1 GCA_947453525.1 Paracoccaceae bacterium
ATGCCGTAGATGCACGACACCGAGGCGATGATGATCACGTCATCCCGCTCCAACAGCGCCCGGGTGGCCGAGTGGCGCATCCGGTCGATCTGTTCGTTGATCTGGGATTCCTTCTCGATATAGGTGTCAGTGCGGGCGACATAGGCTTCTGGCTGGTAGTAATCGTAGTAGGACACGAAGTATTCCACCGCATTCTCCGGGAAAAACCCTTTGAATTCAGCATATAGCTGCGCCGCGAGCGTCTTGTTGGGCGCAAGGATGATGGCAGGCCGCTGGGTCTCCTCGATCACCTTGGCCATGGTGAAGGTCTTGCCGGTGCCCGTGGCCCCCAGCAGAACCTGATCATGGTCGCCGGCCAGCACCCCCTTGGACAGTTCGGCAATCGCCGTCGGCTGATCGCCCGCGGGCTGGAAGGGCGAGTGCATGACGAAGCGCCGTCCGCCCTCCAGTTTGGGACGGGTCAGAACCTCGGGGCGAACGGCGAGAGCGTTGGCATTGTTGTGCGGCATGGTGATTCCCTTACCCGGCGGGTTAGCGACAATCTATTCCGTTTTTGTTCCCGTTAAAGGGGGCGGTTGACGATCCTTTAACCGGCCTTGCGTTGGCGTAAAGAACTGCGATGCAACTTTAGGAAAAAACCAGATCGAACATGCATCTTTTGGTTGAGAATCGCCCCCGCCCGGGTCAGATTGACCCGGCAAGCAGCAATCACTGTCGGCTGGTTACAGCACACACCCCACCCCACTCCCAGTGGCCAGCCGACAGCATCTTGCTTTTACCCCTCAACTTCGGAATAAAGCGGCAACCCTGAGTTTGTGAGGTTTTTCATGCGTGCGCGCATCTACCAACCCGCCAAGACTGCCATGCAGTCCGGCACCGCCAAGGCCAAGGGCTGGGTGCTGGAGTTTGCTCCCGCCACCGCCCGCGAAGTTGACCCGCTGATGGGCTGGACCTCGTCGGATGACATGGACAGTCAGGTCCGGCTGCGGTTTGACAGCCGCCAGGCTGCACAAGACTATGCCATATCGCGCGGGATCGCCTTCGATGTGGTTGATCCCCATGCCCGCCGCCCCAACATCCGAGCCGGGGGCTATGGCGAGAATTTCGCGACCAACCGCAAGGGCGTGTGGACGCACTGATTTTTGCCCACTGGGCTACCCAACACTTGGAGACTATCATGAAGAAACATGTGCTTGCCCTTGTTCCCCTGTTGATGGCCTCTGCGGCCGTGGCCGAACCCGCGACCGAGGATGGCGCGGCGCACCTGACGGAAGTGTTCCAGACCTATCTGGGCACCACCGAGGGTTTGGTCACCGTCGCTGCCAATGGCGATGCCTATGACCTGACGCTGGACGCAGCACCCTTGATTGCCATGGGAAAAGACGCTGGCGTGACCGGTTCCGTGACCCCGATCAAACTGTCACTGACCGACAATGGTGACGGCACATGGGGCGTCTCGATGGATCAGGCGATCTCGATCGCGATGTCCGTCCCCAATGCCTTGGATCTGAAGGAAGATGTCGCCTCCCAGACGTTTGAAGGGACTTTTGACGAAAAGCTCATGGCCTTCAGCGCAATGAAAGGCGCATTTTCCGGCGTGAAAGTCGTCGAAACGATCCAGACGCCCAACGCGGCACCGACGACGGCGACGGTCGGCCTTGACAAGGGCACGTTTGAAGGCACCGGCGTCGCAGGCGCTGCGGGCGGGGCGGACATCGGCCTGACCATGACCGCATCTGGCCTGACTGAGGCGATGGACGTCTCTCCAGGGCCGGGTGAGCCCGCCATGCCCATCACGCTGAAGGCCGAGGGCCTCAGCGAAGAGATCAAGGGCACTGGCTTCATGTTTGACGGCATCTTCAAGACCGCCGCATGGATCGTGGCCCATCCGGATCAGGCCTCGCGCGAGGCCGATGTGGCGGGGTTCAAGACGATCATCACCGGCGCGATCCCGTTTTTCGGCAACATGAACGCCACGGGGAAAGTCACCATGCTGTCGGTGGAAACGCCGATGGGCACCGCGGGACTGCAGGATCTCGGTTTTGCGGTGGAGGCCAATGGTGCGGTCGCCGAGGGCAAGGTCCGCGAGGCGTTTACGCTCTCGGGTTTGACGCTGCCCGCCGGTCTGGTCCCGGCCTGGGCTGAACCGATCCTGCCGAAAAAGCTGTCGCTTGACGTGCAGGTCACCGATTTCGACGCCGCAGCCGGGCTTGCGGCCGCGCTCGAGACCTTGGGTGCCGCCGGCGGCATGACCGACGCCACCGCTGAGAACCAGAAGCTTCAGGCCGCTTTCCTGCCCAAGGGGACTGTCACCGTCACGCTCAACCCCGGCAGTCTGGCGGGGGACGGCTATGAAGTGACCTATGAAGGGGCCTTGGTGGCCGGGCCGAACACGCCGGCACCAACCGGCACGGCGAAAGTCACCCTGACCGGCGCCGACAAGCTGCAGGCGGCGCTGCAATCCGCTCCCGATGACATGAAGGCGCAGGCCCTCGGTGGGTTCGGCATGGCGCAGGGCATGGCCAAGAAAGACGGCGACAAGCTGGTCTGGGAGATTGACGCCTCCAAACCGGGCGCACTTTCGGTCAACGGCATTCCGATGATGGGTGGCAATTGAGCCTGAGCATTGCACGGGAAAGCCCGGTCGGACCTGATCTGACCGGGCTTTTCGCACGGCATACAGCGGATATGCACGCCGATACCCCGCCCGAAAGCATCCATATGATGGATGCCAGTCAGTTAAACGAGGCCGGCGCGCAGTTCTTTGTGCTGCGCGACGGAGGAGCACCCATCGGCATGGGTGCTTTCAAGCCCTTTGAGGCCGACCATGCCGAGATCAAGTCGATGCATGTTCTGGCGGAATACCGGGGCAGGGGCCTGTCGCGCCTGATGCTGCACCACATCATCGATGCGGCGCAGGCTGCGGGCATCTTGCGGCTGAGCCTCGAGACCGGTTCGCAAGACATGTTTCTGCCCGCCCGCGTGCTGTATGAGCGGACGGGGTTCACCGTATGTCCGCCGTTTGGCTCTTATGTTCTGGACCCGATGTCGGTTTTCATGACACGCACTCTTGCATGACATGGCGACACAAGCCAAAAGAGCAGCAGCGCGGCCCCGTAGCTCAACTGGATAGAGCACCTGACTTCTAATCAGGATGTTGGGCGTTCGAGTCGTCCCGGGGTCGCCAAATTTCCCTGCCGCCAAAACTGGCCCTCCGGTCCCCGCCATGGCCCAAGCCGCAGGCCGTGACGGATCGTCAGGATGCCTGCTGCTTGGCGCGCAGCATGTTCAGCTTGCGCCAGCGCGGGTCGCCAGACACTTCGGCGCCGATCCAGTCGGGCAACCTCACCGGATGATCCGCCTCCGGCAGTTCGATTTCCGCCAGCACGACGCCCGCCAAAGGTGCGTCATATTCGTCAACTTCCCAGATCAGCCCGCCATCCGGCACAAGATGACGGGTTTTTGACAGGATGCGCCCCTCGCAATGGTGGTCCAGCAATTCGTGAGCCTGCGCCAGATCGAGGGGAAGCTCGACCTCTTCGCGTTGCAGGCCGGTGCGGCGGCCCTTGAAGGTCAGCGTGGTCTGCCCGTTGCACAGCCGGACCCGCAGCTTGCGGCCCTCTGCGTCCATCAGCAAACCGTCGACAATATGCAGCCGCTGCACCACGTCATGGCGCCATGCATCCGAAACTGTCAGGAATTTCCGCTCGATCTCGACTGTCACGTCTTTGGTCTTTTCTTCGTCTTGGGGCCTTGGCCGCCCGGAACCGGCCCGACGGCCCGCCAAGGCGGCAAGAGATAATCGAAATTCATACAGCCGTCATGCAGTTGTTGCAAACGCAACGCATCAGGAGAGCGTGAAGCAAATACAACGGAGCGTTGGGTGCCGCAGGGTCGGTTTGATATGCGAATGGGTGCCCAACTGGCACAGATGTCGCTGACCGAGCAGCGGCTGGCGCGTGCGATTGCCTTGCACAAGGACCGTGTTGTGCTGGCATCGGCCACGCAGATCGCCGATCTGGCAGGCACCAGCGATGCCACCTTGCTGCGCATGATCCGCGCCTTGGGCTACGAGACCTTGGCCGAACTCCGCGAGGATCTGCTGTCCGATCTGACCGGCGGCTCTGCGCCCTCGCTGCGGATGCAGATGTCGATCGAAGAGGCCGGCACCGACCCTGCCCTCTTGTTGGCGCATGTCGTCGGCATTCAGGAAGACCATCTGGCGGCGCTGCGTGCGCCCGCCTTGGCCGCGGCCTTTGGCAAGGCGCTCGAGGTTCTGGCGGCGTCTGCCACCGTCCATGTCTTCGGCCTTGGGCCATCGGGTGCCATGGCCGACTATCTGTGCTTGCAACTCGGTCGCGTTGGCCGACCGTCGCGCGCCCTGACGCTCAGCGGAATTGGCTTGGCCGATCCGTTGCTTGCGATGCGGACCGGCGATGTGCTGGTGTTGTTCGCCTATGCGCCGCTGTACCGCGAGGTGCGCGTCGTGATGGACCGGGCCGAGGGCTTGGGTCTGCCGGTCGTGCTGATCTCTGACAGCCTTGGTCCCTCGCTGGAGGGCCGGGTGACCGTCACGCTTGACGTGCCGCGCGGAAGGTCGGAGCACCTCGCCCTGCATTCCGCAACCATGGTGATGATCGAGGCGCTGGTTCTGGGCCTCTCGGCACATGACCGCGACCGGGCGCTGGATGCGCTCGACGATTTTGCCAGCCTGCGCGCCGCGATCGACGGCGCGTGGACCAAACGCGGCACGCGTCGCCGCAAGTCCCCCGACAATTCCCCGGCGGCTGAAATGCCGCCTTCCCCGTAAGGAGCTTGAAGATGATGAAACGCGCCTCCCTTGGCCTTGCCCTGCTGCTCTCGACCGCTGCCCTGCCGGCCGCGGCCGCCGATCTGGTTCTGTACGATGCCCTCGACTTCGCGGGCCATGTCGCCGAAGCCTTCACCAAGGCCACCGGCCTGACCGTTGACGTCGTCGAGCCCGGCTCGACCGGCGAAACCTTGGGCAAAATCGCTGCCGAAGGCCCGAACCCGCAATTCGACATCCTCTGGGTCGATGGCTCTGCGGTGTTCGAACGTCTGCTGCAGGACGGTTCCGTCCAGGCCGTCCCGGCGGATGTCGCCGCCGCTGTGAAGTTCAACGACCTCGGCAAGGCGCTGACCCCGGCTGATCTGGCCTTCATCCCGACCGGCGCCTCGACGACGGGCATCGAAGTCAACACCAAGAAGGTTGCCGAAGCCGATTATCCGAAGTCGTGGGCTGACCTCGCCAAGTTCGCCGGCAAAGTCGCGGCCAAGGATCCGAACCTGTCCGGTCCGGCCTACCAGTGGCTGGCGGGCTTCTTCCAGACCAATGGCGTTGACGCGGGCAAGGCTCTGCTGGCGCAGATCCTGACCAACAAGGACCTGTCGGGTCTGGGGTCGGGCGGCAAGATCAACAAGGCCGTTCTGACCGGCGACGCCTCGGTTGGCATCAACCAGGACAGCTCGATCATCGCCAAGCAGGTCGCCGGCGAGCCGGTCGTGGCGATCTACCCGTCGGAAGGCTCTGTCGCGCTGCCGGAAGGTCTGGGCATTGGTGCCAAGTCGCAGCACATGGATGCCGTCAAGAAGTTTATCGCGTTCGTGACCTCGCCCGAGGGTCAGGCCGCCGCGCAAGACGGCGCTGACACCGACTTCTTCTTCATTCCGGTCATCGACGGCGTGAAGCCGAAGGCCGAGCGTCCGGCGATCACCTTCATCACGCTGGATGACAAGGTGGCCTCGGCGCATGAAACCGAATGGAAGCAGTGGTACAAAGACACCTTCGTTCCGCAGTGATCGGTCTGAATTGACAGGGCTGTGAGCCTGCATGAAACCCAAGGTGCGGCGGCTTTTCGCCGCACCGAACCAACCCGGCGCCTCTGGCTGCCGGGTTGGTTGACCATGGCCGCCGTCGATCTGCCGATCCTGCTGGTTTTCGGCCTGCTGATCGTGCTGCCGCTGCTCACGGTTCTGGCTCAGGCCGTGATGCCCGCGCTGTTCGACCCAAGGTCGCCGGGCTTTGGCATCGACTTTTCCCCCCTGCAACACGCTTTCATGGCGCCGCGCGTCCTACGCTCCATCTTGCATTCGGTGGAACTGGGCGCGGCCGTCGCCGTGACCGCCACTCTGGTCGGAGGCCTTTTCGCGGCCCTGACCCAGCGCTTTCTCCTGCCACTGCGCGGGCTTTACGCCCCGGTGCCGTGGCTGGTGTTCCTGACGCCCGCCTATCTCAAGGCCATGGCCTGGGTGCTGCTGATGGCCCCCGGCGGCTATCTGGCGCAACTTGGCGTCCTGCCGCACTGGGCTTCGCAGGCCTTCTTCGGGCTGGGCGGGCTGGTGTTCGTCCACACGCTCAGCCTCTTCCCCTTGCCCGCCTTCATTCTCGGCTCGGCCCTCGCAGGCCTTGGCCAGGACATCGAGGACGCCGCGCGCTTGGCCGGTGCAGGCACCTGGCGCATCTGGCTCCGCATCAATCTGCCTCTGCTGTTGCCCGCCATCGCCCTGTCGATGATCGCCACCTTTGCCGAGGTTCTGTCTGACTTCGGCCTTGCCTCCACCATCGCCCATTCCTCCGGCTTTGGCGTGCTGACCTATGGCATCTATGCCGCCGCCTCAGACTACCCGGTCGACTTCCCGCTGGCGGGAGCCGAGGCGCTGGTCCTGCTGACCCTGATCCTGCTGGTCACTCTCGGCGACCGCCTCTTGCGCAAGCAAAGTGCTTTGCGCCTGATCTCCGGCCGCAGCCGTCGCAGCATCAAACGAGAACCGGGGCCGAGAATGCGCTGGCTTCTCTCTGGCATCGCCGTGCTGATCGGCGTGCTGGCGATCTGGCTGCCCATGGTGGTGATCCTGATCCGTACCTTCACCGCCACGCTCGGCCACGGGCTGGAATTGACCAACTTCACCTTCGCCAACGTGACCCAGACCCTGACCCCCGGCGCTCCCGCACTCGAGGCCATCTGGCGCAGCTTCCTTTACGCCGCCCTGACCGCCTTCATCGCCGCTGCCATCGCCCTGATCCTCGCCGCCCGGCTGGACCGCGCCGGACCCAACCTGCGCGCGGCAGTGAACGGCGTGGCGCTTGGCACCATCGCCATCCCGGGCACCGTGCTGGCCTTCGGCTATATCCTCGTCTGGAACCGCCTGCCGGGGTTTCGCGACTGGCCCTTTCCACACTACGGCCAAGCCTCGCTGCTGGTCACCGGCTATGTCGCGGCCGCCTTACCTTATTGCCTGATCATCATCCTGACCGCCGTTGGCCAACTGGCCCCCAGCCTGACCGACAGCGCCCGCCTCTACGGCCACGGGCCTGCCGCCCGCCTGATCAAGGTCATCCTGCCGCTTGTCCTGCTTTCCGTTATCACCGCGGCCGCGCTGACCTTCATCCGCACCGTCTTTGAACTGCCGGTGTCCCAGCTGCTGATCCCGCAAACCGGCAGCCCGGTGCCGCCCTATGTCGTGCGCCTCTTGGGCCATGACGACGATGGTCTCGCCTCGGCCCTCGCGCTATTGTGCATGATCGGTGCGGGCGGTATCGCCGGAGCAGGGTGGCTTTTTGCCCGCAAACACCTGAATTTCTCTTCCAGCGAGGCACACAAATGACCTGGGTCTTGAAATGACGTGGGCCCTGATCTGCGAAGGCATCGAAAAGCGCCTCGGCGGCAGGCCCATCCTGCGCGCGCTTGACCTGACCGTGGCACCCGGAGAGGTCGTCTCCCTCCTCGGTGCCTCAGGGTCCGGCAAGACCACGCTCCTGCGCGGCATCGCGGGCCTGAACCATCCCGATGCCGGCCGGATCATCCTGAACGGGGCCGAGGTCTTTGGCCCCGGCCGCCTGATTCCGGCTGAAAAGCGCCAGATCGGCATGGTGTTTCAGGACTACGCCCTTTGGCCGCACATGACCGTCGCCGGCAACCTCGGCTTTGCCCTTGCCACCCAACGCCTGCCCGCCGCCGAAACCGCCGCCCGCATCAACCACGCGCTGGAGGTGACCCGCCTCGCCCCCTTCCGCGACCGTCTGCCCTCGGCCCTGTCCGGAGGACAGCAGCAGCGCGTCGCCATTGCCCGCTGTCTCGCCGCCCGCCCGCAACTGATGCTGTTCGACGAACCTCTGTCGAACCTCGATGCCGCCCTGCGCGAAGACCTGCGGACCGAGATGATGGATCTGGTCCGCCAAGAGGGCATCACCGTCATCTATGTCACGCACGACCAAGCCGAGGCCATGGCCGTCTCGGACCGCATCGCCGTGATGCGCGAAGGCGAGATTGCCCAACTCGAAAGACCCGAAATCCTGTACAACGAACCCGCCACGCCCTTCGTCGCCAGTTTCATCGGCGGCTTCTCCCTGCTGAAGGGCATGGGCGAGGGCGGCACCTTCCATATCGAAGGCTGGGGCCTGAACCTGCCCGCCGCCCCTGGCCCGCACGTTCTGGTGATCCGCCCCGAGGATGCCCGCCCTGCCTCGGATCACCCCGCCACCCGCCTGATTGCCAAAGTGCGCAGCGCCGCCTATCAAGGCCGCTGCTGGCGTCTGACGGTCGACATCGCGGGGCAGATCATCCGTCTGGATTGGCCCGGTTCCGCCCGTCCGGGCGACTGGCTGGAGTTCTCCCTGCCGCCCGACCGCTGCCGCCTTCTGGCCGAAGGCGCAGCCCCCCTCGCCAAGACCGCCTGACCTAAAAGGAAGCCTCGCATGACATGGACCGCCCTTCTGCCCACGATTACCGCCGCCTTCCTCGCCTCGCTGGTCGAGGTGGTTGAGGCCTTCACCATCGTTCTCGCCGTGGGCCTGACCCGCGGCTGGCGCCCGGCCTTAACGGGCTCGGCCCTTGCGCTGGCGCTGCTGATCCTGATCGTGCTGATCTTCGGCCCGCTTCTGGCGCTGATCCCGATCGCCGTTCTGCAATTCACCGTTGGGGTCCTCCTGATCCTCTTTGGCCTGCGCTGGCTGAGGAAAGCCATCCTGCGCTCCTCCGGCTGGATCGCCCTGCATGACGAGGCTGCCGAATTCGCCAAGGAAACCAATCTCCTGAAGGCGCAAGCCGCCGAACGCCGCGCTGATTTCCTGGCTGGCACCGCGGCTTTCAAGGCCGTCCTCTTGGAAGGCATCGAGGTTGTCTTCATCGTCATCGCCGTCGGCACCGCCCATGGTCAGACCTTCTGGGCCGGCATGGGTGCTCTCGCCGCCGTGGTCCTCGTGCTGCTGGCAGGCCTTGCCCTGCACCGCCCACTGGTGCAAGTCCCCGAAAACACGTTGAAATTCGTGGTCGGCCTGATGCTTTCTGCCTTCGGTGTGTTCTGGACGGGTGAGGGCCTTGGCGCCGACTGGCCCGGCGCCGATTTTGCGCTTCTGTGGATTTTCGCGCTGTTCGCGATCTTCGCCCTTGCCGCCGTCCGTCTCATCGCCAAACCGCAAAAAGGGGTCACTGCATGAACCTGCTGAAAGTCATCTGGGAAGAAACCCTCGGCATGTTCGTCGACGACGGCGCCCTTGCCCTGCAAGCCGTGGTCCTGATCGCCGCCGTGACCGCCGCCGTGAAACTCGCGGGCCTGTCGCCGCTCTGGGGCGGCGGCCTGCTGCTGGCGGGCTGCCTGACGGTCCTTGCCCTCAGCCTGCTGCGCAAGACCCGCAACCACTGAGGCGAAAACGCGGGCAGTCGCTCAGGCCGGCGCGTGTAAGGTCCTCAAAGCGGATCTCACATGCGCCGGCCTTACCGGCCGATCGGCCATTTTTGTTTCCTATTTATCAGTATTGATGAGGCCGCGCACGAACCAGCGCTGCATGAAGACGACGACGACGATGGGCGGCAGCATGACGATCAGGGTGCCGGCCATGGCGATGTGCCATTTGGGGACCTCGCCGCCGGTGGCGGAGAATTTCGGCACCAGGCGGGACAGTTCCACGGCGATCATCGCGTAGGACTGGTCGGTGACGACCAGCAGCGGCCAGAGATACTGGTTCCAGGCATAGACGAACATGATCGTGGCCAGCGCCGCGATGTTGACGCGGCTGAGCGGGATCAGCACGTCCCAGAGAAAGCGCAGGGGGCCTGCACCGTCCATCTTGGCGGCCTCGACCAGTTCTTCCGGGATGGTCAGGAAGAACTGACGGTAAAGGAAGGTGCCGGTGGCGGTGGCGACCAGGGGCATGATCAGGCCCGCGTAGGAGTTCAGGAGGTTCCATTCCAGCTTGATCTCGATGCCCGACACGGCTTGGACCAGCCATGTCAGTCCCGAGAGATCCAGCAGGGTCTGGAACGGCAGGAAGGCATTGGCGGCCACCGCATAGGTCGGCACGATGCGGACCTCCAAAGGCAGCATCAGGGTGATGAAGATAGCCCAGAAGATCGGCATCTTCAGCCGGTGGTCGAAGAAGACCAGACCGAAGGCGGTGATGCAGGACAGCACGATCTTGCCCGTCATCACCCCCATGGCCACGATGAAGGTGGTGACGAAGCGCTCGCCCAGATGGCCCTTGGCCCAGGCCGCCTGCAGGTTGATCCAGAGCTGATCGCCCGGCAAGAGGTTCGGCGGCACCGAGACCACATCCTGCAAGCTGTGCGAGGCCGCGACGATGACCAGATACATCGGCAAGAGAAGAAAGATCAGGCCCATGGTCAGGATCACATGGGTGGCGATGTTCAGCACGGGGGTGCGTTCGATCATCGCTCGGCGCTCGCTTTGACAAGCCTTGCTTTGGCATTCTGGGCGATCATGTGTAATGCACCTTGCGCTCGATGTAGCGGAACTGGACGAAGGTCAGGGCGATGACCAGAAGCATCAGGATGATCGACTGGGCGGCGGCGCCCGAGTAATCTAGGCCCTGAAAGCCGTCGTTGAAGATCTTGTAGACCATGAGGTTGGTGGCGCGCGACGGCCCGCCGGCGGTCATGGTGTCGACGATGCCGAAGCTGTCGGTGAAGCTGTCGGTGATGTTGATCACCAGC
>CANGHD010000128.1 GCA_947453525.1 Paracoccaceae bacterium
ATCTCGCTGGGCTTCGAGATCGTCGCCACCAAAGGCACCGCCTCCTGGCTCGCCTCAAACGCAGTGCCCTCCACCCCGGTAGCGAAAGTCTACGAAGGCCGCCCCAACATCGTCGACCGCCTGAAAAACGACGAGATCGCCTTGGTGATGAACACCACCGAGGGCACCCAGGCCATCTCCGACTCCCGAGACATCCGCCGCGTCGCCCTGATGGACAAAATCCCCTACTTCACCACGGCCGCCGCGAGCATCGCCGCGGTCGCCGCGATGAAGGCACGGGGCGAGGGGTATGGGGTTAGGACGCTGCAGGGTTAAAGCGCGTTGCTTTTCCCAAGGTTGCACGGTTCGCAGAGCGTTTGAAGGTTTTCGTCAACGGTCTCGCCGCCAAGCGACCACGCCACTTTGTGATCAACGTGAAGTTGCAAGCCCGGCGTAGTCGCGGGGCTTGCGCCACAGGCGATGCATCTGAAGTGATCGCGTTTTAGAATTCGAAATCTTTGACGCAAGGTCGGGTCACGAGAACTGCGACGTGAGCTTGTTTGACTGGCCTCGACAGAAAACTCCGAAGCATTGGCGTAATCAACGAAGGCGATCAGGGAAGCGGTCCACCCCTTGAAACGCCGAAGATATGGGCTCTGCGAAATCTTTGATGGCGGAAGTGCCAACTCCGCTCTGCGCGGCTGTCGCCCATAAAACTCCCAAAGCGTCAGTATGTTTTCAAAAAGCGCCGCATCAGCGTAATCGAGTGTATTTCCAATTTCTAGTCCAGCGGCCTTTATAGCCTTTGACCAAGACCCAAACCGTCGCTCGACCGTGCTCACATTGTACGCGCCATGTTCCGAATACGATGCCATGGTCACAACACCATGGAACAGCGCACCGACTCGTCGCACATCCTCAATGATCGCTTCTGTAGAAACAGCTACGCCACTGACGCGCGAAAGTGTAAATCGGTTCTCGTCCATCGTCCGCTCTGCTCGACCAAACCCGACTTCATCGTAGGCCGGATAGTTCTCGCGTACAACTAATCGGAGTGTCCCCCGCCGAGACGCCCCAAGCGTCCCGGCCTGCGCCTGCCTGCCCCGGGCAGGCGCAGATGCGCCCGCCAAGTCAGGCGCAGGCCTCTGCCAGTTCCAAGCCCCACCGCTGCCGTCGAACTCCGGCTTGCGCCTCCGTCCGAGGGGCCGGGCAAGGGTCCACTGGACCCTTGGCTTTTCGGCCCCGGCACCCGTCCAACCCGGCCAAAACAGGTTAACACCCCCTTACCCCACCGCCCCGCGTGTCGGTACAGATGCCATACGGATGCCATACGCAAAACCGACGGATATCCGACGCATTGTTTCACTCCATCACAGCCCCGCCAGCCCCCCTACCCTCGCCCGCTCCAGCGCCCTATATTCTCCCAGCACAACCAAGGAGGCCGCGATGTTTCTGTTCGACCGCCGCAAGACCGAAATGGTCACCCCCGACAAGGCTCTGCCGGGGTGCGCCACGCCACTGCCCACCGCCGAGACGCATTTCATCTCGGGCATTCCGCTGAAATCGCCCGTCCCCGATGGCTTCGAAGAGGCCCTGTTCGGCATGGGCTGCTTCTGGGGCGTGGAGCGGAAATTCTACAATATTCCAGGGGTTTGGCTGACGATGACGGGCTATGCCGCAGGCATCACCCCGAACCCGACCTACAAGGAAACCTGCACGCAGCTGACCGGGCATAACGAGGTGGTGCGGGTGATCTATGACCCCTCGATCATCACCTACGAGGGCCTGCTGAAGGCCTTCTGGGAGGGCCATGATCCAACCCAAGGCATGCGGCAGGGCAACGACGTTGGCTCCACCTATCGCTCTGGAATCTATACCTATTCCGACGCACAGGACGCGGCGGCCAAGGCCAGCAAAGCCATGTACCAGACGGCCCTGACCGCCAAAGGCCACGGCCAGATCACCACCGAAATCCTGCCGGCCCCGACCTTTTACTTCGCCGAGGATTACCACCAGCAATACCTCGCCAAGAACCCCGACGGCTACTGCGGCATCGGCGGGACCGGCGTCACCTGCCCGATCGGGCTGAAAGTTCAAGCCTGATCAACGACTTAGATCGGCCTCGATCCCCCGGATCAAGAGGTCGATCCCCGCGTCAAACACGTCCTTCTGGCGGTCGCCCGCGAAATAAGGGCCGACCGCCATCAGGCTTGGATAGGCCATCCTGGCCTCTTCAAACGGCACAGGGCTGGTGGCCGAAGGGCCCTTGACCACTTGATCCAGACAGGACCCCACCAGGTAGTGGCCCAAAATCCGGTAGTGCCGCGCCCGATCCTCGGGCTCCAGACCGGCGTCCTCAAAGATGCGAAGGATGCCTTCCAGAAAGCCCAAGCCCGCATGGTTGTTCAGGCGGAAACCACTGAAATACAAAAACATTCCCGGATGCCGCAGCGCCATCTTGCGATAGGCACCTGCCGCAGACCGATACCGGTCGCGCCAACCGCCAGACGGATCATACTCCATCGCCTCGGCAATCAACTGATCCACCAGCGCCTCATAAAGATGCGCCTTGGAGGGGAAATAGTGATACAGGCTCATCGCCTGACAGCCCAGACGACCCGCGAGGATGCGGAAACTGAACGCTTCCAACCCCTTGGAATCAATCAGTGAAATCGCTTCATCGAGAATGCGCGGCACCGAAAGCGCCGCGCCGCGCCGACGCCGGGGCGCGCGGATCTTCTGTTCCGCCAAACGAGAACCATCGGACATGATCGCCCTGAAATACCTGTTGATTGGCCTTTGCGGGTGCATCCCGCCAATCGTCACAATTCGCCAAGGTTCCACCGTGATGCCTGCGAAGTCAACACGGCTTGGACGGCAACCCCGCTTGACGGGGCGCGGAAGGGGGCTTAAGCGCGCCCTGTCCCTTGCCGCGAAAGGCTTGCCCATGCCCACATTCACCGCGCTCACCACGCTGATCGGCGAGGATGCTGCCAACGCCATGGCGCAAGCCCTTGAAAAGATGACACCCGAGCCGGTCGGCGTCGGCGTCTTCGAGATCGAGGATGACTCCGGGCTGTGGGAAGTTGGCGCCTATTTCCTCGACCCGCCCGACATGGTGATGCTGGAAATCTTCGCATTGGCCTTTGAGGCGAAACCCTTCGCCGTCTCGGAACTTCCAGAGGTGGACTGGGTGGCAAAGGTCAAGCGCGAACTCTCGCCGGTCGAGGCGGGGCGGTTCTATGTCTATGGCAGCCATGATGCTGATAAGGTTCCAGAAATTCTGGCACAGGGCGACCGCGTCACCTTGCTGATCGAGGCGACGGTGGCCTTTGGCACCGGCCATCACGGCACGACATTGGGCTGCCTGCGGGCATGGGACCGGCTTTACAACGAGGGGGTGCGTCCCGCGAAAGTCATCGA
Organism: Paracoccaceae bacterium; assembly: GCA_947453525.1. Lineage (GTDB taxonomy): Bacteria > Pseudomonadota > Alphaproteobacteria > Rhodobacterales > Rhodobacteraceae > Stagnihabitans. The sequence continues at coordinate 3,403 of CANGHD010000128.1, forward strand.
TGTGGGCTGTGGTACTGCGGTTCTGGCGATGGCCGCGGCAGCTGTCCTGCCCGAGGCCTTGGTCATCGCCTCCGACATCGACCAGGTCGCGGTCGACGTTGCCGGGGCAAATGTGGCGGTCAATGGACTGGCCGGTCGGGTGGAATGTCTGGAGGCGGCAGGCTTCGCTCATCCGCGCATCAAGGCCGCAGCCCCCTTCGATCTGATTTTTGCCAATATTCTCAAGGGACCGCTGATCGAGCTGGCCCCGGCGATGGCGGCAAACTGTGCCCTGAACGGCTTGGTGATCCTGTCAGGCCTTCTGGTCGTGCAGGCCGAGTCGATCGGGCAAGCCTATGTCGCTGCCGGTTTCACGCCGGTCTCGCGTGAGGATCTTGGTGAATGGTCCGCATTGGTCCTGCGGCGGAACTAAGGCCCGGGAACATTTGCGCGCCCCAATTGGCCGTTTCGCCCCACTTCCGCCACATTCCGACCCCACTGTGTCTTTGTGGGGGCCAGAATCAGGAGACTGAGATGGCCGATTCGAATATGACGGAATTCTATCGGCGCGTGTCGCGTATTCAGAAGATGCGGGCCAAGGGTTACGGGTTTGAGGCTGAGGGGACCTTGGGCAGGTCCAGCATGCAGCGCCCGGCCGCGCGGCGTCGGTCTATCTTGGGGCCGATCGTGTTCGTGCTCGCCTGTGTCTTTCTGATGAAAGGCCTGATGTATCACGAGGTTGGCGCGCAGTCCTACGAAGACCGCGTTGCGTCATTGATGGCGGGCGATGGGATTGACCATGTCGGCGGTCTGGTCATGCAAGCCGATCCTTTGACGGTCTTTATCGCTGGAAAGCTTGACGAACTGCAACTGCGACTGAAGTAGGTCGCTTGGGCAAATGTCAAAACAAAAGGCCGCTGCGATCCGCAGCGGCCTTAAATCTGGCAGGTCATTGGGTCAGCGACCGATCAGTTCAATGTCACCGCGGCACAGACCGATGTCGTCAAGCTCACGGTTCGACAGACGATTCAATGACTTGCGGGTGATGCGGGCCGAGTTCCAAGCCTTCAACGCTTCAACGGTATGGGCCACGGACTGGACCATGCGGAAAACGGTGATGGCACCAACGGGGGCCGCGCGGGACGTCTCATAAGAAGCCATGGCGGTTATCCTTTCACAACTGCACAAGCAGAAAGCGGTGTTTCGCTCTCGATGCTCGATAAATAGTCTTGCTGCGAATGCACAGCAAGGGGACCCCGAGCAAGGCCGTCTTGCGCGCCACGCATGGCTGGGCGTCATAGTTTCGCCTTGTTTTTATTAGCTTAAATGGGCGCATCCGTCCAGAGCGTCGCTTTCGAGGGGCAGGATGCCGCTTTCTGCAGCTGCGAAGGAAACCGGGACGAAACCGAAAGCCCTTGGCGGATGTTCTCTTTTCGTGCTAATCATTTGGCAACACCAAAAAGGGGTCAGTGATGCGGGTTCTCGGCATTGATCCGGGCTTGCGGAACCTCGGCTGGGGGGTGATCGACGTGCAGGGCGCGCGAATCACTCATGTCGCCAATGGAATCTGCCACTCGGATGCGGGCGACGGCGAACTGGCGCAGCGGCTGGTGTCTTTGCATGTCCAACTGACCGAGGTGGTGCGCCGCTATCAACCCGATGCGGCAGCGGTGGAGCATACCTTTGTCAACAAGGACGCGGTGGCCACACTGAAACTGGGTCAGGCGCGGGGGATTGCCTTGTTGGTGCCGGCGCAGGCCGGGCTCGTGATCGGTGAATATGCGCCGAATGCAGTAAAAAAGGCCGTGGTGGGCGTGGGTCACGCCGCCAAAGCGCAGGTGGACCATATGGTGCGCCTGCAGCTGCCGGGGGTAGCGATTGCGGGGCCCGACGCCGCCGACGCTCTGGCCATCGCGATCTGCCATGCGCATCATCTGCAAAGCGCGGGGCGGCTGGAGGCTGCGTTGAAAAGGGCTGCGGGATGATCGGCAAACTGTCGGGGGTGGTGGATTGGAAAGGGCTTGATCAGGTCCTGCTGGATGTGCGGGGCGTGGGCTATATCGTCCACGTCAACGACAGGACACTCGCCGCCCTGCCACAGGTCGGCGAGGCGGCGGCGCTTTACACCGATCTGCTGGTGCGGGAGGACCTGCTGCAACTCTTCGGCTTCCTGACGCTGTTTGACCGCGAATGGCACAAGCTTTTGATGACGGTTCAAGGGGTTGGCGCGAAAGCCTCGATGTCGATCCTCGGCGCTTTGGGGGCCGAGGGCGTTTCGCGGGCGATTGCCTTGGGCGACGCGCGCTCCATTCAGGCCGCACAGGGTGTCGGGCCAAAGCTGGCGCAGCGGATCATTCTGGAGCTGAAATCCAAGGCTCCGGCGATGATGACACTTGGCGGCTCGATGCCCTCAGCCGCCGAGGCGACGGAGGTTGTGGAGACCGCAGCCCCCAAGCGCCGCGCCCCTGCCCCGGTGCCGCAGGTCAGCAACCGCGCGGCCTTCAGCGCGGATGCCTTGTCGGCGCTGGTGAACCTTGGCTACAGTCAGGGAGAGGCGGCGCAGGCAGTGATGACCGTCTCGGCCGAGAACCCCGAGGCAGAAACCGCCACCCTGATCCGGGCCAGCCTGAAACTGTTGGCACCGAAGTAAATGGACCCGCAACGCCCGATCAGCCCAGAGCAGCAACCCCAGGACCTCGACCGCGCTTTGCGGCCGCAGACCCTGGATGATTTCGTGGGTCAGGCGGATGCCCGCGCCAACCTGCGGGTCTTCATCCAATCCGCCAAGCAGCGCGGCGAGGCAATGGATCATACGTTGTTCCACGGGCCTCCGGGCTTGGGCAAGACCACTCTGGCGCAGATCATGGCGCGGGAATTGGGCGTGGGCTTCCGGATGACCTCGGGGCCGGTTCTTGCCAAACCGGGCGATCTGGCGGCGATCCTGACCAATCTGGAGCCAAAGGATGTTCTTTTCATTGATGAAATCCACCGCTTGTCTCCGGTGGTTGAAGAAGTGCTTTACCCCGCACTGGAAGATTTCGCGCTGGATCTGGTGATCGGCGAGGGTCCGGCGGCGCGGACGGTGCGCATAGAACTGCAGCCCTTCACGCTGGTGGGCGCCACGACCCGCTTGGGCCTTCTGACGACCCCTTTGCGCGACCGCTTCGGCATTCCGACACGGCTGGAGTTTTACACCGAGGATGAGCTTGACCTGATCGTCACGCGGGGCTCCCGCCTTCTGGGCATCCCAAGCGACCCCGAGGGCACCCGGGAGATCGCCCGCCGCGCCCGCGGCACGCCCCGGATTGCAGGCCGTTTGCTGCGCCGGGTGGTGGATTTCGTGACGGTGGAGGGCGATGGCCGCCTGACCCAAGCCATAGCCGACCGGGCGCTGACCCGTCTTGGCGTGGACTATCTGGGGCTGGACGGCAACGACCGCCGCTATCTGACCCTGCTGGCCGAGCATTACGGCGGCGGCCCGGTGGGGGTAGAGACCATCGCTGCGGCCCTGTCAGAGGCGCGCGATGCGATTGAAGAGGTGATCGAACCTTTCCTCCTGCAGCAAGGCCTGATCCTGCGCACGCCAAGGGGCCGGATGCTGGGGCAAAAGGCGTGGCGGCATTTGGGGTTGGATGCGCCACGCCTTCCCGGTCAGTCGGATCTGTTCGAAGGCTAAGTGGCTGATGTTTGGAAATTTGCCCCATCAGCCGAGGCCGTCTTGCCGGCATTTGCCGCCACCACCAAGAGCAGCAAGGCAACGGCGGCATAGGTGAAGCGGAAGCCGACATGCTGGGCGATGTACCCGATGATCGAGGGGGCAAGAAGATAGCCTGTGTAGCCGATCATCGTGGTGGTGGCGATTCCGGACCCCGGCGGCAATGCGGGATAGTTTCCGGCGGCTGAGAACATGATAGGCACCATGTTGGCCACCCCAATCCCGGCAAAGGCAAAGCCCGTGATGGCCATGATGTCATTCGGGGCCACGGCGCCCGCGAATATCCCCACGGCCCCGACAATGCCCGAGGCACGCAGCGTCCGGACCGCGCCGAACCGGTTGCGCACGGCGTCGCCACCGAAACGGATGATCGCCATGGCACCCGAGAAAAGGCCGAAGGCGAGGCCCTGCCGGGTCAGGTTCGACCCCATCTCGGTCTTCACATAGACCGCCGCCCAGTCGAGCACGGCACCTTCTGGCACCATGGAAAACAGTGCCATCGCCCCAAGCACGTAAAGGATCGGGATGCGCGGGAACATAAGGGCCTTGGGTTTTACCTTTTCTTCATGTGGCGGGTCGTTCACGATGAACCGGCTCGCCACCAGCAGCACCACGGCACAGATCGCAGCCACGCCAAGCGCTTGTTTGTCATAGCCAAAGGTCTCAATCGCGCGACCGCCCAAGGCCCCGCCGATGAACCCGCCAAGGCTCCAGAACCCGTGGCTGGAGGACATGATGGCGCGGCCCAGATGGCGTTCCACCGCGACCGCATTGGCATTCATCGCCACATCCATGCAGCCGCCAAAAGCACCGTAGAAGAACAGGAAAGGCACCGCGATCCAAGGCGAGGGTGACAGGACCATAGCCGGGAACATCGGGATGAAACAGATGGCGAAGATAATGACCATCTTGCGCGAGCCGTGATGGGCGATCAGCTTGCCGGCAAAGATCATCGCCGAGACAGCGCCGAGGCCGATCATCACGATCAAGACGCCCATCAACCCGGATTTCAGCCCATGCCGTTCCATCATCTGGGGGATTTGCGGGGCCCAGGCGCCCATATTGAAGCCATTGATGAAGAATAGCGCCGCAACCGCCCAGCGGCCCAGATTGGCTTGCCTGTCCATCGTCCCCTCCGTTTGCGCTCTCATACCGGGGGGCGGTAACGGGGGAAAGTCATGGCGTTGCTTTTGAATTGCACGTTTTGTGACCGTCTGTAACGTTATAGTCGGTCAGATCAACAGGCCCGCCGCGCGTTCGTGGCGCAGAAGCCAGACCTTGGTTTCCACCCCGCCCTTGGCCGAGAAGCCGCCAAGCGTTTTGGCCCCCAGCACGCGGTGGCAGGGAATAAGGATCGGGATCGGATTGGCGCCACAGGCCTGCCCCACCGCCTGCGCAGGACCTTCAACCGTGCGGGCGATGTCGCCATAGGTCAGCGTTTCACCGAAGGGGATGCAGGCCATGGCGCGGCGGACCTTTTCGTGCAGGCCCGCGCCAAAGTCGAGTTCGAGATCAAAGGCCGTGAGGCTGCCCGCGAAATAGGCCTGCAACTGGGCGAGGGCTTCGGCCTCAAGCAGGGTCGGCGGGCGATCAGACTCCCACCAATCCAGCGCCACGATCCGCCCGGTCTCCTCTGTCACCGACACAGGGCCAAGCGGGGTCTGCAGCCAGCCATGGGCAAAATTGCCCATCCTACCCAAGGGCATCGTTGCAGCGGGCGCAGGTGCCAGGGTGCTTGTGGGTGCCCACATCCGGAAGCACCTTCCAGCAGCGCTGGCACTTGGTGCCATCCGCCAGTTCGAAAACCACGCCGATGCCGGGGACTTCCGGCAAGCGGAAGGCTTCGGCGGGTTCGGGGTCGTGCGTCAGTTGCAGGCCAGAGGTGATGCAGAGGTCGGCGAAATCGACCGACTTCAGGGCGGCGAGGATCGCGGTTTCGGCCACATGCACGACGGGGGCGGCTTCCAGACTGGCGCCAATCACCTTGGCGGTGCGCTGCACCTCCAAGGCACCTGTGACCACCCGGCGGGCCGCGCGGATGCTGTCCCACTTCGCCGACAGCGCGGGGTTCAACCATGCGGCGGGTGTTTCCGGGAAGTCATGCAGGTGGACCGAGCTATCCTCGCCGGGGAAGCGGCAAAGCCAGACCTCTTCCATCGTGAAGACGAGGATCGGGGCGAGCCAAGTCGTCAGGCGGTGGAACAGGATGTCCAGCAGGGTCCGCGCCGAGCGGCGAGTCAGGCTGGAGGGCGCGTCGCAGTAGAGGCTGTCCTTGCGGATGTCGAAATAGACTGCCGAAAGGTCCGTGGTGGCGAAGGTGAACAGCTTCTGGAACACGCCCTGGAAGTCATAGCGGGCGTAGCCCTCACGCACTTCGGTGTCCAACTCGGCGAGACGGTGCAGGACCCATTGTTCCAGTTCGGGCATGTCTTTTGCATTGACCTTCTCGGCATCCGAGAAATCTTTCAGGTTGCCCAGCAGGAAGCGCATGGTGTTGCGCAGGCGGCGGTAGCTGTCAGCGACGCCTTTCAGGATCTCTTTGCCGATCCTGAGGTCAACGGTGTAATCGGCCTGCGCCACCCAAAGCCGCAGGATATCGGCGCCATATTCGTCGATCACCGCCTGCGGGGCCACGGTATTGCCCAGCGATTTGGACATTTTCATGCCCTTTTCGTCGAGGGTAAACCCATGCGTCAGCACGCCCCGGTAGGGTGCCCGCCCCTTGGTGCCGCAGGCCTGCAGCATCGAGGAATGGAACCAGCCACGATGCTGGTCGGTGCCTTCCAGATACAGATCGGCGATGCCGTCGTCGCTGCCATCCTCCCGGTCGCGCAGGACGAAGGCGTGGGTGGAGCCTGAATCGAACCACACATCCAGCACGTCAAATATCTGATTGTAAGCGTCGGGATCCACGATGCCGTGCAGCATCTGATGCTTGAAGCCGTCCTTGTACCAGACATCGGCGCCATCGGCCTCGAACGCCTCGCGGATGCGGGCGTTGACGTCCTGGTTCCGCAGCAAGAAGTCGGCGTCGGTCGGCTTGGCCCCAACCTTGGTGAAGCAGGTCAGCGGCACGCCCCAGGCGCGTTGGCGCGACAGAACCCAATCGGGGCGCGCCTCGATCATCGAGTGCAGACGGTTGCGCCCGGTTTGCGGCGTCCAGGTCACGAGTTGGTTGATCGAATTCAGCGCACGGCTGCGGATGGTGTCACCATAGGTGCCAAGCCCATCTTCCAACGGCTTGTCGATGGCGACGAACCACTGCGGCGTGTTGCGGTAGATCAAGGGCGCCTTGGAGCGCCAGGAATGCGGGTAGGAATGCTTCAGCTTGCCCTTGGCAAAGAGATTGCCCGAGGCCGCCAGCGCCTTGATATTGCTGACATTGGCCGGGCCTTCCTTGCCTTCCGGCGTCAGGATCGCCTGGCCGCCGAAGAGGGGAAGATCCTTGCGGTAGGTGCCGTCGGCCTCGACGTTGTAGGTCATCGGCAGGCCGAACTTGACGCCCATCTGGTAGTCGTCATCGCCGTGCGAAGGCGCGGTATGGACAAAGCCGGTGCCCGCGTCGTCGGTGACGTGATCGCCCGGCAGCATTGGAACGTCGAAGTCCCACTCGCCCTGACCGCCCTCGATCCCGCGGTAGGGATGGGCGCAGGTCATCGCCGCCAGATCCTCTGCGGAGACATCGCACAGGCGGCGGACGAATTCCGGCCCGTTGATCTTGGCCTGCGTCAAGGCGCTTTCGGCCAGCTTGTCGGCCAGAACCAAACGGTGGCCGATGGTCAGGGTGCTCTCCGCCTGCCGCCCGATGATCTCATACAGCCCATAAGCAATGGAAGGCCCGAACGAGATC
>CANGHD010000129.1 GCA_947453525.1 Paracoccaceae bacterium
ATGAGCAACGTGAACCCGGTCGACTACATCGCCGAAACCTTGCGCGCCATACTCGACGGCCATCCCAAAAGCCGCATTGAGGAACTCATGCCTTGGAACTTCCGGAAAACGTCAAGCCGCGCCGCATAGGGGATCGCCGTGGCGCTTACAAACGCTTTGGCAAAACCCGCATTTCGGCCAGACCCGCAAGAGGCCCCTGTCAATCGGTTCCGGTGGCAAGGAAGTCGGACATGTCGATGGCGCCCATGGCCGGGAAATCCATCGCGGGAACGTCACGGGCCGAAAGATCGCCGGCGGGGAAGACGCCCGAGTCCTGGCCCTGCGCGGTGGCGGCGGTCCTGCGCGGGGTGGCAAAGGCGCCGGCCCGACCCTCCGTCCCGGCTTGCGCGCCGGGTTGGACGGATTTCTCGATCAGCCGCACCGCCCGCATCCCCCGGTTCTGACCCAGCTTGCCGTCCGCCACATGTCGGCCATCCAGCCCTTCCAGACTGATCCGGTCCAAGGCCGCCTCCTGCAGCGGCAAGATCATCCCCTCGCTCAACGACATGACTTGGGCCAGCGGCAAGGTCAGCCGGGCCAGAACCGCCTCGACCCGCGACGGCGCGCCGGTGACACGGTCATAGAGCGCCTGCGCGAAGGCCGGGCCGTGGTCCGACGGCACCGCCTGCGCCATCGTGGCCGGGCGCTGGCCCCGCCCCTCGGCCGGCAGGGCCAGCAAGATCGCGCCAGACCGCAAGCCGCCCGCCAAGGACACCTCGGCCCGCAGCAGGCGCAGGGGCGCGTCTTCCAGCAAAAGCGTCAGCGGGCGCGGATCGTCGAGAAACGAGGCATAGCGAAACCCGCCCGCCCAGACCAGATCGGCCTCTTCGGCCAGCGCCTGTTCGAGCCCGGACAGAGCCGCGTCGATCACCGCCACCATCATTGCGGCATCAGTGCGGGTCGGTTTGCGGAGCACATGATCCTGCGACCTTATCCGCCCGATCGTCTGCGCCTCGATGAACCCCGACAGGATGGGTTGCGTCAGGATGATGGCGCCCAAGCCTTCCCTCGGCCCATCCAGAATGGCGATCAGCGCGCGGTCCGGCACCAGTTCGGCCAGTTCGGCCAGCGACCGGCGCTCGACCGTCAGCGCCTGCACTTCCAGCGGCAGTTTCATCAGATCGCGCGCCGCCCGCGCCAGACCGATGCGCCAGCCCCGGTCCGCCCCCGGCCCGCCCTCGGCCGTCACGGCCCGCGCGACCGCGATCTTGCGTCGGATGATTCCAGCCTCTGCCATCGGGACCCTGCCTTGCCTTGCCTTGCCTTGCCTTGCGCCAGCATGGCGGGAAGCGATTAGCAAAGGATTGACAGCCCTGCGATCCTCGCGCCGTTCCAGCACAAAGGCTGGCGCTATTCGGTCACGATGCTGATCTTGTAGGTCAGGAAGGCGCGGTCGCGCATCGGGATGATGCTTTTGTACTCCGGACTGTCGAACACCCTGTCGACGGCGGCCCGGTTTGGATATCGCACCATCAGGATGGATTGCGCGGGTGCGGCACCGACGACCATCTCGTTGATCACAAACCGGTTCGTGATGCACGCCCCGACGCCGTCCAGCAAAGGACCGGTGACACGCAGATACTCGGCCAGTGCCATCGGCTCATCTTCGGCAATCGTGACCAGCGCCATGACGGTCACGGGCCCATTGATGCTCACAGACATCGGCTCACTCACGGTACCAAACCCTCTTGTCCCACAACCACGCCCTGCGGCGCGCGGAATTTCACACCAAATCGACAAATACCGCGACAAAAGGGGGCGGCCCGGCAAGGCCGCCCCCCCGCGTCACGCCTGCAAGTCTTATTGCAGCGCCTTGTCGGTGATGTCATGCGTCCAGGCGCCGACCGGCGCTTTGGTGATGACGGGGTCCGACCCGCCCGCCAGCAGCGTCTTGACCGTGCGGTCGAAGTCCGCCGGGTCCAGCGCACCGTTCGAACCTGCGGTCAGCTTGGCCACCTCGCCCATCATGAACTTCTGATGCGCTTCGGTCTGCGCGCCGGTCTGGTCCGCCTCCATCACGATGCCGGCGGCTTCATCCGGGTTGGCTTCGGCGTATTTCCAGCCCTTTTCCGAGGCGCGCACGAACTTGACCATCTTGTCGGCGAAGGCCGCGTCCTTCAGCTTGTCTTCCAGCACGTAAAGCCCGTCTTCCAGCGTCGCAACCCCTTGATCTTCATACTTGAAGGTCACCAGATCCTCGGCCTTGATGCCCGCTTCCAGCACCTGACCATATTCGTTGTAGGTCATGGTGGAAATGCAAGCCGCCTGCTTCTGCAGCAAGGGATCAACGTTGAAGCCCTGCTTCAGCACGGTGACACCACCGGCCGAGCCATCGGTCTTCAGACCCAACTGGCTCATCCACGACAGGAAGGGATATTCGTTGCCATAGAACCAGACCCCCAAAGTCTTGTCCTTGAAATCGGCCGGGGTCGCGATCCCGGATTCCTTCAGGCAGGTCAGCATCAGGCCGGAATGCTTGAACGGCTGCGCGATGTTGACCAGCGGCAGGCCCTTTTCACGAGCCGCCAAAGCCGCCGGCAGCCAGTCGACGATCACATCGGCACCGCCGCCGGCAATCACCTGCTCGGGCGCGATGTCCGGGCCGCCGGGAAGGATCGTCACGTCCAGACCCTCGTCCGTGTAATAGCCCTTCGAGGCCGCCACGTAATAGCCCGCGAACTGGGCTTGCGTCACCCATTTCAGTTGCAGCTTCACGGTATCGGCCGCATGGGCCCCGGTCGCCAGCGCCAGCGCCGCCGCCGTCATCAGGAACTTCTTCATCGTGTAGACCTCCATGTTGATATTACCTCCCCCTTTGTGAGGGATGCCAGAAGGTGACGGCGCGTTCTGCCGCCGACACCAAACCATAGAAAACCGACCCCGCCAATGCGGCCACGGCAATCTCGGCCCAGACCAGCGGAAGCGCAAGCTGCCCCACCGCCGTCGATATCCGAAACCCCATCCCCAGCGTCGGAGAGCCGAAATTCTCGGCCACGATAGCGCCGATCAGCGCCAGAGTCGCCGCAATCTTCAAACCGTTGAACAGAAACGGCATCGCCGCAGGCAGGCGCAGCTTGACCAAAGTCTGCCAGTAACTCGCCCCCCAGGTCGCCATCAGATCGCGCTGCATCCGGTCCGATGCCGACAGCCCCGCCACCATGTTCACCAAGACCGGAAAGAACACCATGACGACGACGACCGCCGCCTTCGACTGCCAGTCAAAGCCGAACCACATCACCATGATGGGGGCGATCCCCACAATCGGCAGCGCGGCCACGAAGTTGCCAATCGGCAAAAGCCCCGCCCGCAGGAACGGCACCCGGTCGACCAGAATGGCCACCAGAACCCCCGCCACACTACCAAGCACATAGCCCGACAACCCGCCCTTCAGGATCGTCTGCACGAAATCCGCCCCCAAGACCGGCAGGTTGCCCCCAATCGCCCCCCAAAGCCGCGAGGGCGCGGGCAAGATCACCTCTGGCACCGCAAGCCCGGTCACCACCCCCTGCCACAGAACCAGAATGGCCACGCCAAACAGCGCCGGAATGGCAATCCGCACCGCCCTGAGCCCCGCAAACCGCGACCGCGCGAGCCAGGAATTCACCCCCCAAGCCGCCAGCCAGAAGACAACCGCGACCAGAATGCTCACCCCCGCACCCCCATCCGCCGCACAACCACCGTCTCCAGCGCCCGCACCAGCAGGATCAACACCCCCGCCAAAGCCGCCGCCGCAAACAAGGCCGCCCAGACGATGATAGGTGATCCGAACTGGCTGCCAATCAGCATTCTTGCCCCCAGCCCCTCAATCGCGCCGGTCGGCAACTCGCCCACAATCGCCCCCACCAGACTTGCCGCGATCCCCACCTTCAGACTGGTGAACAGATACGGCACCGAGGACGGCAGCCGCAATTTGAAGAACCCCTGCACCTCCGACGCATTATAGGTCTTCAACTGATCCAGCTGCATCTGATCGGGACTGCGCAGCCCCTTCACCATGCCCACCAGCACCGGGAAATAACTCAGATACGCGGCAATAATCGTCTTCGACACCAAGGCATTCGACACCCCCAGATGATCGCCAAACCCCAGACTGTTGGACAACACCACGATCATCGGCGCAATCGCCACCACCGGCACCGTCTGGCTGATCACCGCCCAAGGCATCATCCCCAATTCCAGCGTCCGGCTCTGCACGATCCCCACCGCCATCAGAATGCCCAGCAAGGTCCCCAGCACAAACCCCGAAAAGGTCGAAACCAGCGTCACATAGCCATGGTAGACTAAACTCTTCTTCGAGGTGACATTATACGCCGTCATCCCCTTCCAGACCTCCGCCACCACCTGATGCGGCGGTGGCAGCACGGGCCGCTCCTGCGCCATCGTATCGGCCAGCAAGCCGCCGAACGTCACAACGGTCCCATTCCGCGCCGCCTGATCATAGGTCCACGCCGCATTGAGCCAGACCGCCCCGGCATACCACAGGGCCACAATCACCGCCAGAACGCCCAGGACCGGACCCGCCTTCACGACGCCCCCCCCTGCGGCCAAGCGATCATCGAGATCGAGACGATTCCCAGCACCACCCCCGCCACCTGCAACCCGCTCGGCCTTTCCCCAAAGAAGACGAAGGCAATCACCGTGATCGCCACCAGCTGAAAGACCAGACTCAACGCCAGCGCCAGGCCAAGGCCGTTCTCCCGCATCACCTTGACCATGAGAAAGTTACCAAGACAAAAACACGCCAGCGCCGCGAGCAGAAAAAGCGCGCCGCCCTTGGCCGCATAGGTCTTCAGCAGCGAATTCGCCACCATGAACACCCCGGTCGAGGCCGCCAGATAGAAAAGCACCACCGCGTTCAAAGCCTTAATCCTTCCTTAACCCTGCGTCCCGCATGTCGGTACAGATGCCATACGGATGCCGTACACAAACCCGACGCAAACCCGACGCTATTCATCGCCATGCCCCGCCCTCAAGCCTTCCCTGACCCGGTGCGCTATCTCGATAAACGCCCGTGACTCGCGGATATCCAAAGGCCGTTCCTTGGGCAGCGGACTGTCGATGATATCCGTAATCCGCCCCGGACGCGGGCTCATCACCACGATCTTGGTCGACAGATACACCGCCTCGGGGATCGAATGCGTCACAAACGCAATCGTCTTTCCCGTGCGATTCCAAAGCTTTAGAACCTCTCCATTCAGCCGGTCCCGCACAATCTCATCCAGCGCGCCAAAAGGCTCATCCATCAGCAGAATATCCGCATCAAAGGCCAAAGCCCGCGCGATCGAGGCCCGCTGCTGCATCCCCCCAGACAACTGCCACGGAAACTTCCGCCCAAACCCGGTCAGTTCCACCAAGTCCAGCACGCGTTCCACCCGCTCCTGTTGCTCGACCTTGGAAAACCCCATGATTTCAAGCGGTAACGAGATGTTCTTCGCAATCGTCCGCCAGGGATAAAGCCCCGCCGCCTGAAACACATAGCCATAGGCCCGCTTCTTCCGCGCCTCCTCCGGCGTCATGCCATTCACCGTCAAACTCCCGCCCGTAGGATGCTCCAAAGCCGCAATCGCCCGCAGGAAAGTTGTTTTCCCACAACCACTTGGCCCGATGAAGCTGACAAACTCCCCCTTGCCCACCGTCAGGTTCACATCCTTCAACGCCTGCACCGGCCCGTCACCGGTCTGGAACACCAGATTGACACCCTTGGCTTCGATCACAGGTTGAGCCATCGTATCTTTCATCAATTGTTATCCATTTCCGCGCAACACTGCCGCAAAGGAGACCCCCCATGAAGGAATGCCGCAAACTTCGCCCCACCGGACTTTACACCGGAAAACAGGGGTTTACCTACAACGAAGGTATCGCGAAAGAGACGGTCGACTCCGACGCGATCTGCATGCACCTTCTCACCATCCCCCCCGGAGGCAGAGCCCGCGCCCACAAACACGCCACCCACGAAACCGCCATCTACATGCTGGAGGGGGTGACGATCATGCGCTGGGGCCAAGCCCTTGAACATACAATGGAAGTCAGTGCCGGCGACATCCTCTACATTCCCGCCGACATGCCCCACCTGCCCTTCAACCCCGGCCCCGGCCCAGCCACCGCCGTGATCGCCCGCACCGACCCGCATGAACAGGAAAGCGTGATCCTGCTGCCAGACCTGGAGGCGCTGGTCCCCGCCTGAGCCACGGCTCATCATCCTGCCCCCGCGAAATTTCGTCCTGTCATGCCACGGTCACGCCGCCGTTGCGCCCGTTCGTTAGGTGTCCCGCTACCCAGTTCGGGAATTGCGGCAAAATCCAGGGGAGCACTGCCATGTCCACCACGCAAGACATCATCGATACCGTTGAGAACACCGTTGAATCCGCGATGGAAACCATCAAGGACGCCGTCCACACCGCCGTCGAATCGATGAGCGAAGAGACCGCCGCGACCGATGACGACATCGCCTCTGACGAGACTGCCACCGAAGCCGCGACCGACGCTCCGGTTGAAGTCGCTGAAGTTGACGTGGCTGAAGTCGTCGTCGCCGAAGAGTCCGATGACGAAGACACCGACGAAGAAGACGATGCAGACGACGAAGAAGACGACGAAGACGCTGACGACGAAGAAGATGAAGACGACGCTGACGACGAAGAAGAAGACAAGGCCGTCGCGACCGCCGAGGCCTGATCTCTCCCCGCACACCAGACCGCGCCCCGAACCGGGCGCGGTTTCAAAGCGGCCCCTCACCGCTCAACCCCCATTCGCTGAATGCCGGCTCGAAGCACTGTTTTATAATTTTCTTTTGTTTCCAACCACTTAGATACATCTTAGCCGCCGCCATCCTCTCCCGGCCGACAAATTTCTGACGCCCTGCCCCTATCTCGTACACTCGATGACAGTCATCGCAGGAGACATCCTCTACATCCCCGCCGACATGCGCCACCTCCCCTTCAACCCCGGCCCCGGTCCGGCAACGGCGGTGATCGCCCGCACCGACCCTCATGAGCAGGAAAGCATGGTGCTGCTGCCGGAGTTGGAGGCTTTGGTGGGGTGAAGGGGTCATGGGCGGTCCGCTGCCTTTCGGAAACTGAAAGCCAACCACGTCAGACCGCCCGCTGAAAAAAATATCACCACGAAATCAATAACTTGGGACAACCGACCAGCGTTTAGCACAACTGCAAGCAGGAAGATGACCAATATCCCCAAGCTCGAAATCGTCGCTGCTGAACGGATATGGAAACGTCCAAGGCACGCCGAAGTCGCAGCGAACCAGACCGCCAAGAGCGGCAGGCAGACTATCGTCCCCAAATCCCAAGAGTGCGCAAGCGCCCGGCTTGCTGTTTCAACAGGCGAAATCTTCGGGGCCTCGGCAGACTGACCGTACATGGCCGCATCGGCCATGAACCAGACAAAAATCGTTGCGTATCCCACGGGAATAACACGCAAAACATCCGTCAAGGTCACGTCCTTTGCCAAGACCTAAACCCCCGTCGCCGGCACACCCGTCCGCACCACGGGCCTCGGGTTCGTCAACTCTTTCCAGGCACTTAACGCCCGGTTGACCGCTGGCCGGGCCTTGCGGGCGACGAACTGGCCATGGCCCTCCCGCGTCTCCACCTTGCCATCGTTGATCGCCACATGCCCCCGCGTCAGCGTATAGCGCGGCAGGCCTTTGACCTTCTGGCCCTCGAACACGTTGTAGTCGATCTTCGACTGCTGGGTGGTGGCCTTGATGGTCTTCTCCTTCGCAGGGTCCCAGACCACCAGATCCGCATCCGCCCCCACCAAAACCGCACCCTTTTTGGGGTAGCAGTTCAGAATCTTGCCGATATTGGTCGAGGTGACGGCAACAAACTCATTCATCGTCAAGCGCCCCGTCTCCACCCCATGGGTCCAGAGCATCGGCATCCGATCCTCCAAGCCCCCGGTTCCATTGGGGATTTTAGAGAAGTTGCCAAGCCCGAACCGCTTCTGCTCGGTCGTAAACGCGCAATGGTCGGTCGCCACGCAGGACAAGGACCCCGATTGCAACCCCGCCCAAAGGCTGTCCTGATGATGCTTGGCGCGGAACGGCGGAGACATCACGCGCCGCGCGGCGTGGTCCCAATCGGCGTTGAAATACTCAGATTCATCCAGCGTCAGGTGCTGGATCAATGGCTCGCCCCAGACCCGTTTGCCTTGGCTCCGCGCCCGGCGGATCGCCTCATGGGCATCCTCGCAGGAGGTGTGCACGACATACAAAGGCACCCCCGCCATGTCGGCGATCATGATGGCGCGGTTGGTGGCCTCGCCCTCGACCTGCGGCGGGCGGGAATAGGCGTGGGCTTCGGGGCCGACATTGCCCTCGGCCAGCAGCTTGGCCGTCAGTTCCGCCACCACATCGCCGTTCTCGGCATGGACCATGGCCAGCCCACCCAGATCGCCAACCCGTTTGAAAGATTGATACATTTCATCGTCGTTGACCATCAACGCGCCCTTGTAGGCCATGAAATGCTTGAAGGAGGTCATGCCGGCCTTGACCGACAATTCCATATCCTCCCACACCTTCTGCCCCCACCAGGTCACCGCCATATGGTAGGAATAGTCGCAAGAGGCCCGCCCCGATTTGTTGTGCCACATTTGTGCGGCATCCATCAGCCCCTGCCCCTGCCCCGGCAACACGAAGTCGACGAGCATCGTCGTCCCCCCCGAAAGTGCGGCCCTTGTGCCGCTTTCGAAGTCATCGGTGGAGTAGGTCCCCATGAAGGGCATCTCCAAGTGCGTATGCGGATCAATCCCGCCGGGCATGACATAGCAACCGGAGGCATCGAGTTCGGTGCCGCCCGTAAGCCCTTGACCAATCTCGTTAATGATCCCGCCCTCGATGCGGACATCGGCCTTGGTGGTCAGGTCAGCGGTGACGATGGTGCCGTTCTTGATGATGGTGGTCATTTCGTGGCTCCTATTGAATTGTGTGGACTTGCGGCACTTCGTTTCTCAGGTTCGCCAAAAAACCACCAACTTCGGACAGCAACTCCTCCAATTGCAGCATCGACAGTTGCACGCGAAAGTTTGAAGGTTGCGCTGGGTTAGGACCGTCCCAAAACTCAACATAATCAGGCACAAAGTCGAAGTTCGCGTGAGAAACGGCGTTTCTAATATGGCGCAAGAATTCAGAAATCGTAGGCATTCGACCCTTCGGCTGCTCAAGTACTCGAATGCCATCAAGCGCGAAGAGGCCATCAATTCGATCTCGCAAGGAAACGTCCTTTGTGAGCCAAATCTCGCGTGGAACCACAAACAAACAATACATCAGTGACATCAGCCGGACGTATGGAAAGACACCCGAACCGAAAGAGCCATTCCTGACTTGGTAACGAACCTCTTGGCGCCGTGTGGATGGTGCAAGTTCCCCGGTCTTGGCAGCGTCCGATAGGATTTGCTGCTCTACAAACGCCATCGCGGCAAGATCAAGTTTTGTTCTGGAAATCACCCCACCACCTCCGCCACCTCAAGCACGGCGTGCAGCAACACATCCGTCCCGGCCGCGGCCCATTCCGGCGAGATCTCCTCGGCCTCGTTGTGGCTCAGGCCGCCGACGCAGGGGCACATGACCATCACGGTGGGGGCCACCCGGTTGATCCAGCAGGCGTCGTGGCCGGCGCCGCTGACGATGTCGCGGTGGGAATAGCCCAGCTTTTCAGCCGCTTGGCGGACGATCTTCACCAGGGCGGGATCGAAGGTGACCGGGTCGAAGTGGCCGACTTCCTCGATGCCGATGCCTAGGCCCAGTTCGGCAGCCACGGCATGGGCGGCGCGGATCACCTCGCCTTTCATCAGGTCCAGCTTGGTTTGCTCGGGCGAACGGATGTCAACGGTGAACACGACCTTGCCGGGGATCACGTTGCGGGAGTTCGGGAAGACCTTGACCTGACCCACGGCCCCCACTGCGTTCGGCTGGTGGGCCATCGCGGTCTGGTGGACGCGCTCGGTGATCCGCGCCATGCCAAGCCCGGCATTGACGCGCATGTTCATCGGCGTGGAGCCAGTGTGGGCGTCCTTGCCGGTCAGGGTGATTTCCAGCCACCAGAGGCCTTGGCCATGCGTCACGACGCCGATGGTCTTGCCCTCGGCCTCCAGAATGGGCCCTTGTTCGATGTGGAGTTCCAGCATCGCGTGCATCTTGCGCGAGCCGACCGCCTCGGAGCCGACCCAGCCGATCCGCTCCAGTTCCTCGCCAAACACTTTGCCGTCCAAGTCCTTGCGAGACTTGGCATATTCTTCCGTGTGCAGCCCGGCGAACACGCCCGAAGCCAGCATCGCAGGCGCAAACCGCGCTCCCTCCTCGTTGGTCCAGTTGGTCACGACGATCGGGTGTTTCGTCTTGATCCCCATGTCGTTGATGGACCGCACCACCTCCAGAGCGCCCAGAACCCCCAGAACGCCGTCGTATTTGCCGCCCGTCGGCTGGGTGTCCAGATGCGAGCCCATGTAGACCGGCAGAGCCGACGCATCCTCTCCGGCGCGGGTGGCGAACATGTTGCCCATGGTGTCGAGGCCCATCGTCATGCCGGCAGCCTCGCACCAGCGCTGAAACAGGTGGCGACCGGCACTGTCGGCATCGGTCAGGGTCTGGCGGTTGTTGCCACCGGCGATGCCGGGGCCGATCTTGGCCATTTCCATCAGGCTATCCCACAGGCGTGCCGAATTGATGCGCAGGTTTTCACCGGGTGCGGCCATGATCGTCTCCCTTGGCCGCAGGGTATCTTGATGCCCCTTGCGGCAAAACTTGTCCTGACCCTATGGTCAGGGCCAAACG
>CANGHD010000130.1 GCA_947453525.1 Paracoccaceae bacterium
GTTGCCCTTGATGCGCGGCACGTTGACCAGACCGGCCGAGCAACCCAGAAGCGCCACGCCCGGTGCGACCATCTTCGGGATCGACTGCCAGCCACCCTCGGAAATCGCCCGCGCGCCGTAAGCGACACGCTTGCCGCCTTTCAGCAGGTCAGCCACCATCGGGTGATGCTTGAAGCGCTGGAATTCCATGTAGGGGTAGAGGTGCGGGTTTTCATAGTTAAGGTGCACCACAAGGCCGATGTAGACCTGATTGTTCTCAAGGTGATAAATGAAGCTACCGCCGCCAGCGTTCTTTCCCAGGGGCCAGCCCATCGTGTGGGTCACGCGGCCTTCATGATGCTTGGCAGGATCGATCTGCCAGATTTCCTTCATCCCCAGACCGTATTTCTGGAAGGTCTTGTCCTTGTAGAGGTCATATTTCGCGATGACCTCTTTCGACAGGCTGCCGCGCACGCCTTCCGACAGGAAGACATACTTGCCCACCAGCACCAGACCCGGCTCGTAGGACGGGCCGGGCGTGCCGTCGGGGTTCTTGCCGAACTCGCCGGCCACGACACCGCGCACTTCGCCACCTGCACCGTAGACCAGTTCGGAACACGACATGCCCGGGAAAATCTCGACGCCCAGCGCCTCCGCCTGCTGGGCCATCCAGCGGCAGACATTGGCCATAGAGACGATGTAATTGCCGTGGTTGCTCATCAAGGGCGGCATTGGCCAGTTCGGAATGCGAATCTGCCCGGCCGGCCCGAGGATGTAGAAATTATCCTCTGTCACCGCCGTCTTGATCGGCGCGCCGCGTTCTTTCCAGTCCGGGATCAGCGCGTTCAGGCCCGAAGGGTCAAGGACAGCGCCCGACAGGATATGCGCGCCGACTTCCGAGCCTTTTTCCAGGACGACGACGGACAGGTTGGCATCCAGCTGCTTCAGCCGGATCGCGGCGGACAGGCCAGCGGGGCCTGCGCCCACGATGACCACATCATATTCCATCTCTTCGCGCACGATGTCCTGTGCCATGACCATCTCCTGCAAATCGGTACGGGTTGCTTGCCCTAAGCCACGGTCAGGGTCAACGCTGGGGTACCGCGAAAGGCCCTGTCGTCGCAGGGCAGCGGCAATATTCCATCGCGCTGCGACGATCCGCCGTTAATTCGCGCCCTGCCTCTTGCAATCGCGGCCACTTCGGGCTTTCTAGATGCCACACGCAAGGTCATGGTCCGGAAAAGGGCCGTGGCCTTTTATTTGATTGAGTGAGCCGATGGAAAAGATTCCGCTGACGCGCGCAGGGTTCACCCTGCTGGATGACGAGTTGAAGCAATTGAAGTCGGTAGAACGCCCGGCTGTGATCCGCGCCATCGCAGAGGCGCGCGAACATGGCGACCTTTCGGAAAATGCCGAGTACCACGCCGCCCGCGAAAAGCAGAGCTTCATCGAGGGCCGCGTCAAGGAACTTGAATCCGTCCTGTCGCGGGCCGAGGTCATCGACCCGTCGAAATTCACCGGTGGGGTCAAATTCGGTGCCACTGTCGTCGTGGCCGATGAAGAGTCTGGCGAGGAAAAGACCTTCCAGATCGTCGGTGAGGTCGAAGCCGATCTGGAGCGCGGCCTGTTGAACATCCGCTCGCCGCTGGCCCGCGCGCTGATCGGCAAGGAAGAGGGAGATTCGGTTGAGGTCAAGACGCCCGGCGGCCAGAAAAGCTATGAAATCCTGAGCGTCCGCTTCGTCTGAGCCTTTTGGGCCAGCCGACAGGGGCACAGGGTTGATGACCTTGGCTATTTGCCGATGACGTGGGAAGGTCAGCCGCGAACGAGCCCGACACGCGGCTGACGGTGGTAACGGAACAACGATGCCAAATACACCCGCTGAAGACCGCGACCTGACGACCCTACCCCCCGGTGGGGACAAAAATCGTGCTTTGGACTGGGTGGCGGGGTTTTTTGCGGTTGCCTGGCTGGCAGGGGTCGGGATTTATGTGTGGTCTGGACTGAGCCTCGCGGGCCCGTTCGGCACCGTCTTGACGGCGCTTCTTGTGGTGCTGCCCTTGGCGTCGGCGGGGTTCACCCTCACAACCCTGAAATCCATACGCACTCTGCGCGACGAGGCCACCCGGCTGCAAGGCACGGTCGATGCCATGCGGGTGGCCTATGGCTCCACCCAGCAGCAAACCCTGGCCGCCATGGCGCTGCGTCCGGCAGGGCGGCAGGTGGAACGTCCGACCGAACAGGGACGTCACGGGGCGCCGCCGGATGATGTATCGGTGCCCTTCTCGTCCCGCCGGGATGGCGGCTTGACGGTACCGTCGGCCGATCGCAAATCAGCCATGCTGCCGCCGCGCCCGGCGCTGCCGGGCGAAGACCAACCCGGTCTGGCACTGGGGACGCCGATCGACGACGCGCAAAGCCCGCTGCCGGTGCAGGACTTCCTGCGCGCCATCCATTTCCCGGAAGGGCCCGAAGACAAGGCCGGGTTTCAGTCCCTGCGGCTGGCCCTGACCGATCGCACCATTGCCAAACTGATCCGCGCCGCTCAGGACGTGCTGACCCTTCTGGCGCAGGACGGCATCTATATGGACGACCTGTCGCCCGACCGCGCCCGCCCCGAGCTTTGGCGCAAGTTCGCTGCAGGCGAGCGGGGCCGGACCATTGCTGGGCTTGGTGGTGTGCGTGACCGGTCCTGTCTTGCCATGACCGCTATCCGGATGCGCGAAGACATCGTCTTCCGCGACGCCGCGCACCACTTCCTGCGCTCCTTCGACAAGGCAATTGTCGCGATCGAGGCGCGCGCCACCGACAGCGAGTTGAGCACCCTGTCCGACACCCGCACCGCCCGCGCCTTCATGCTGTTTGGCCGGGTAACCGGCACCTTCGACTGACCCTTTGCGCCCTTGGCTGGCAGGCGGGAGGGTTTCACACCCACCCGCACCGTCCCGTGGCATATTTGGCGAGAGCGAGAGGAAAGGGGGTCAGTTGACCCGGCTGACCACGTAGTCGGCGAGGTCGCAGAGCGTCTGGCGCAGCGCGTGATCGGGGAGGATGGACAGCGCGTCGCGGGCTTTTTCGGCCCAGACGAAGGCCTCGTCACGTGCGGCTTGCAACCCGCCGGTTTCGGTCAGGAGTTTGATGGCATGGTCAAGGTCGCCGTCGCGCTGGTCGCCCTTTTCGATGACGCGGGTCCAGAAGGCACGCTCTTCGGTCGTGGCTTTGGCAAGGGCCTTGATCACCGGCAGCGTCACCTTGCGTTCGCGGAAATCGTCGCCGGTGTTCTTGCCGATCTGGGCCGATGTGCCGCTGTAATCGAGAAGATCGTCGGCGATCTGGAAGGCGATGCCGAGGGCGTCGCCGTAATCATAGAAGGCGCGGACCTGATCTTCGGGCGCGCCCGCGATGACGCCACCAACTTCGCAGGCGGCGGCGAAGAGGGCCGCGGTCTTGCCGCGTACCACTTGCAGGTAGATCGCCTCGTCGGTTTTCAGGTCTTGCGCTGCGGTCAGTTGCAGGACCTCGCCCTCGGCAATCGTGGCCGAGGCATTGGCCAGGATATCCAGCACCCGCAGCGTTCCGGTTTCCACCATCAGCTGGAAGCTGCGCGAGAAGAGGTAATCGCCGACCAGAACGGAAGATTTGTTGTCCCACAAAAGGTTGGCGGTCGGGCGGCCCCGGCGCTGGCTGCTTTCATCGACCACGTCGTCGTGCAGAAGCGTGGCGGTGTGAATGAACTCCACCGTCGCGGCCAGCTTGATGTGATGATCGCCCTCATAGCCGCAGATCCGCGCTGCGGCCAGGGTCAGCATCGGGCGCAGGCGCTTGCCGCCCGCCTCGACCAGATGGGCCGTCACTTCCGGAATGCGCGGCGCGTGCTTGGAGGCCATCCGCTCGCGGATCAGCACGTTGACGGCGGCCATCTCGGCAACCAAGGCGTCCGCGAGGTCGTCTTGTGGCCTGAGTGGCACCTTCTTGTTCATCGCGTTCATCGCTTTCCTTACCGTCTTGGCTCTCGGGTCGGTGACCCCTGCGCCCAGATCCATTCTTCTAGACTTGCCGCGCCGGGTTCCTTAAGTCTGGCCCATGCGCTTGCTTCTCCGCACCAATGACCCGACCCTGATCGCCTTCGCCCAAGCCTTGCTTGCGGGCGAGGGTATAGCGGCGTTTGAAATGGACGTCCACATGAGCGTCCTGGAAGGATCGAGCTTTCTGCTGCCGCGCCGGCTGATGGTGGCGGACCGCGATCACTTTGTCGCCCATGCCGTGTTGCGCGACAATGACTTTCCCAAAGACAGCCTGCCGGGATGAGCACCGATTGCGCCGCCGACCTGACGCAGGACGCGTTTTTGTGCGGGCGACTGCACCTGTGGCAGCCAAGGCGCGGCTACCGGGCCGCGACCGATGCCGTGCTGCTGGCCGCTGCTTGCCCGGCGGAGACGGGGCAAAGCGTGCTGGATCTGGGCTGCGGCGTGGGGGCGGCGTCCTTGTGCCTTGCCGCCCGGGTGCCGGGGCTGGTGCAGACAGGGCTGGAAGTGCAGGAAGATTATGCGGAGTTGGCACGGCGCAATGCCGCCGAGAATGGCGTGGCGTTGGCGGTGGTGACCGGCGATCTGACAGAGATGCCCTCTGTGCTGCGGGTAGGGTTTGACCATGTGATCGCCAACCCACCCTGGTATCCGCGCGGCGGTTCGCCCTCACCCGTTTCGGGGCGGGATGTGGCTTTGCGGGCGGAGCTGCCCTTGGGGGACTGGGTGGCCGCCGCTTCGCGTCGGCTGGAACCGGGCGGCTGGCTGACCATGATCCTCGGCACCGATGGGCTGCCGGAAGTTCTGGGGGCCTTGGGGTCGCGTCTGGGCTCTGCCGTGGTGCTGCCGATTGCGGCGCGCGAGGGGCGCCCGGCGCTGCGCGTCATCCTGCGGGCAAGGAAGGGCGGCAAGGCCGCGTTCCGGTTGCTGGCGCCGCTCATCACCCATCAGGGCGAGGCGCATGACGGCGACCGCGAAAGCTATACCCCACGCGCCAACGAAATTTTGCGCAAAGGCGCAGCACTTCTGGCCGAGTTCGGCTGAGTTTTAAGAACTGCGACGCGGCGTCACGTGAAGAATTCGTGACAGACTCATGAAATCGTGCTGCAATGGGATTCTCAGAAACAGCTATCGGAGGTCCTACATGAGTGTTGCTTCGCATATCACTGAACTGAAGCGGAAGCACGAACACCTCTCCACCGCGGTCGAAGAGGCGCAGCGCCGCCCGGCCGTGGATGATCTGGAAATTGCCGGACTGAAGAAGCAGAAACTCAAGCTGAAGGAAGAGATCGCCCGGCTTACCCAGTAGGGCCCTTGCGTCCGGCGCGGGCGGCAAGGGCTGCCCCGCCGGTGATCGCCAAGGCCGCGAGGCCGAGGACCGGGGTCGCGGCGGCATGGCCCGTTGCAATGAGAACCAGCGTGGACAGCAGCGGCGCGGCATAGGACAGCGTGCCAAGCATCTGAATATCCCCGCGTTTCATGCCGATATCCCAAGTGAAGAACGCCAGCCCGACCGGTCCTGTGCCCAGCGCGAGGGTTGAAGCCCAGCCCAAAGTGCCCTGCGGCCAGGCGGTGGTCTCCAGAGCCAGATGGCTGACGGCAGACATGACGGCGGTCAGGAGGCAGAAGACGGTGACAGCCTCGGTCGGCACGTCGCCCAACTTGCGTGACAGCACGGAATAGCCCGCCCAGGTCACGGCGCACAGAAAAGCCAGACCAATGCCCGCTGTGGCCCCCGGCCCTGCCGACATGCCGCCGCCCAGCACGATCAGCGCCGCACCGCAAAAGGCCAGACCCGCGCCGATCAAATGCAGCGGACGCAAGGTTTCGCCGGGCAAAAGGCCCGAGAGCAGCACGATGAACAGCGGCCAGAGATAGGCGATCAGGCCGGTCTGGGCATAGGGCGCGATGCGGAAGGCGGTGAAATACAGGAAGTGATAGCCGAACAGCCCGACCGCCCCAAGGGCGTAGACCGTCCAGCCGACCCCGCGCAGCACGCCAAAGCCGCGTCCGAAGGCGATCCAGACCAGACCGATGGCGCCCCCCAGCCCAAAACACATCGCGTTCAACTGCAAGGGCGGCACCGGGGCCGTGCCGATGGTCAAGGCCGCCAGCAGCGCCCACATCAGGATGGCCGTCGTTCCGATCAGGGTGGCGCGGGTGCGGGTCATGGTGTCCTCCGGCCGCCTGCCTAACCGGAGCCGGACCAAAGGAAAAGGCCCACCGGAGGGCGGGCCTTTCGTAGGATGGGCCATTGGCCCATCATCCTGCGGCATGGGCCAATGGCCCATCCTAGCTCATACGACGAACTGCCCGCCGTTGGCCGAGATGGTCGACCCCGTGATGAAGCCAGCATCGTCGGAGGCAAGGAACACCACGATTCGGGCAATCTCGGACGGCTCGCCCAGACGGCCCACCGGGATCTGCGGGATGATCCGCTCGGCCAGAACCTTCTCGTCGATCGCCTTGACCATATCGGTACCGATATAGCCCGGGCAGATCGCGTTGACCGTGATCCCGGCCCGCGCACCTTCCAGCGCCAGCGCCTTGGTGAAGCCAAGATCGCCCGACTTGGCGGCCGAATAGTTCACCTGACCCGCCTGTCCCTTCTGCCCGTTGATCGACGAGATGTTGATCACCCGGCCAAACTTGCGGTCGCGCATCCCGGTCCACACCGGATGGGTCATGTTGAACAGGCCTGACAGATTGGTGTCGATCACCTCTTTCCAAGACTGCGGCGTCATCTTGTGGAACATCGCATCCCGCGTGATGCCCGCATTGTTGACCAGCACCGCCACCGGGCCCAGATCCGCCTCGACCTGAGCAATCCCCGCCTTGCAGGCCTCATAGTCGGCCACCGACCACTTGTAGGTCTTGATGCCGGTCTCGGCCGCAAAAGCCTCTGCCGCCGCATCATTGCCGGCGTAGTTCGCCGCCACAATATAGCCCGCCGCCTTCAACGCCACCGAGATCGCAGCACCAATCCCACGAGATCCACCTGTTACCAAAGCCACTTTCGACATGTGATATCCTCCCCTAATTTCTCTTGAAGCCTGCCTATCCAAAATAGAAATGCCGCGCAACTTTATTGCGCGGCACCTGCCTCATGCGGCAATATTACGCAAGCGCGGCAATCAGGCACGTTCCAGACACATGGCCACACCCATGCCACCGCCGATGCACAGGGTCGCGAGACCCTTCTTTGCATCAGTCCGGCCCATTTCGTGGATCAGCGTGTTCAGGATCCGCGCCCCCGAGGCGCCGATCGGGTGACCGATGGCAATGGCGCCACCGTTCACGTTGACGATCTCCGGATCCCAGCCCATGTCCTTGTTCACGGCACAGGCCTGTGCGGCAAAAGCCTCGTTCGCCTCGACCAGATCGAGGTCCGCCACCGACCAGCCCGCCTTCTGCAGCGCCTTGCGCGAGGCAAAGATCGGCCCCACACCCATGATCGACGGGTCAACCCCGGCGGTCGCGTAAGACGCAATCCGCGCCAGAACCTTCAGGCCGCGCTTGGCCGCCTGCTCTTCCGACATCAGCAGAACGCCCGCCGCCCCGTCATTCAGACCCGAGGCGTTCGCCGCCGTGACCGAGCCGTCCTTGGTGAAGGCCGGGCGCAGCTTCTGCATCGATTCCAAGGTTGCGCCGTGGCGGATGTATTCGTCGGCATCCACCACGATGTCCCCCTTGCGGGTCTTGATGATGAAGGGAACGATCTCGTCCTTGAACTTGCCGGCCTTGTGCGCGGCTTCCGCCTTGTTCTGGCTGGCCAGCGCAAACAGGTCCTGCATGTCGCGGGAAATCTGCCACTGGTTGGCGACATTCTCGGCGGTCTGACCCATGTGGTAGCCGTTGAAAGCGTCCCACAGCCCGTCGCGGATCATCGAGTCGATGAAGGCGATGTCGCCCATCTTGGTGCCGGCCCGCATATGGGCGACATGGGGCGACAGGCTCATGCTCTCCTGACCGCCAGCCACCACGATATCGGCATCGCCCAACTGGATATGCTGCGCGCCAATCGCCACCGCCCGCAGACCCGAGCCGCAAACCTGGTTCAGACCCCAGGCGCTGGCCTCTTGCGACAGGCCGGCGCGGATCGCCGCCTGACGCGCCGGGTTCTGGCCCTGACCGGCCGTCAACACCTGACCCAGGATCGTCTCACTGACCTCTGCCTTGTCGATGCCGGCACGTGCCACCAGCGCTTCGATCACCGCCGCACCCAGTTCGTGCGCCGGGGTCGCAGCAAACGCCCCGTTAAAGCTGCCAACAGCGGTCCGCGCCGCCGAAACGATCACGACATTGGTCATGGTTACACGCCCTCTCACATGTTCCCTGCGGCGCCGTCTGCCGATGCCGCTCCGCGGCTTGGCCTAGACGGGAAAGCGTGAAAAAGCAACTTTAGATGCGGGATTGCGACCGTCCAAGTTGCCGCAGCGTTATGCAGCCAGCGCAAACCTGCCGCTGCGCGGTCCCGGCGATTCGTGGTTCAGGCGGTCTTGCGCTGCGCCTCGACCGGGGTCCACGGCGGGCGCACCGAGGGCGCGCCGAACAGAAAGCCCTGCAGGCAATCCACCCCCATCAAGCGCAGGCATTCGGCATCCTCCGGCGTCTCCACCGATTCCGCCACCGTGAACATCTCGAAATGCTTGCCGATCCCCAGCAAGGCCCTGACCAGCGCCTGATTGTCCGGGTCGCGGCTGATCTTGCGGATGAACTGGCCGTCGATCTTCAGGATATCGAACATGAAGTCCTTGAAATAGCGGATCGCCGTGGCGCCCGCCCCGAAATCATCCATCGCAAAGGCCACGCCCTTGCGCTGCCACTCCTCCATGAAGGCGACGACCAGTTCCGGCACCGTCATGGCAGAGCTTTCGGTGATCTCAAGGATCAGCCTTTCCCCCACCGTCGGCCCCGCCTCCAGCCCCTTCTTCAGCGTCCTGACCCAGCGCGGATAGCCGATCGAGCGCGCCGACATGTTGATCGCCAATCGCAGATCGGCGTGCTGGGCCAGCGCCAGCAAGCCAAATTCCAGCGCGGCGCAGTCGATCTCGCGGCCAAGTTCATGGGCTTCGATGGCGCCAATGAACTCGCGCGCCGGGATGATTCGGCCATTGGGTTCCAGCACCCGGATCAGCCCCTCGTGAAACGCCACCCGACGCGGGTCGCGGGTCAGCACCACCGGCTGATAGGCCAGCGCCAGCCGCCGGGTCCGGATGGCCTCCTCCACCATCCGCATCGTGTCCTGATCGGCCTGACTGATCGCCACGCCCAAAGGGCTCGCCATGCCAACCCGCGCCTCGACCCTTGGCTTGTTCCCGTCCGGCCGCATGCTGATTCCCCGCTGTCGTCCGGGCAGCACAGGCCTGCCCATGACAAACTTAGGCCCAAAGGGTAAAGCATCGGTAAAATCCGGCATTTGTCCCAAATGCCGATCAGAACGGAGCCTTTGATGATCCCGCGGTGTCCATGGTGCGGCGACGATCCGCTGTATTGCGCCTATCACGATAGGGAATGGGGCGTGCCCGAATGGGACGCCCGGTCCCTGTGGGAGAAGCTGATTCTCGACGGCTTTCAGGCGGGGCTGAGCTGGATCACCATCCTGAAAAAGCGCGACAATTTTCGCGCCGCCTTCGAAGGCTTCCAGCCCGAGGCCATTGCCCGCTGGGGCGAGCCGCAGATCCTGACGGCGCTGGCCAATCCCGGCATCATCCGCCACCGCGGCAAGATCGAGGGCACGGTGAAGAACGCCCGCGCCTACCTCGCCCTGCAGGAGAAGGGCGATTTCGCCGCCCTGCTCTGGGACCATGTCGGCGGCACCCCGCGCCAGAACCGTCCCGCGTCCGGCCGCGACATCCCGGCCGAAACGCCCGAATCGCAAGCCATGTCGAAGATGCTGAAGCAGGCCGGTTTCACCTTCGTCGGCCCCACCATCGTCTATGCCTTCATGCAGGCCTGCGGTCTGGTCAACGATCATCTGGTGACCTGCCACGCCCACGACCGCGTGACAGCGCTGGCGTCGCAGTCTCGGCAAGGTTAGCCTTCGTTTGGGCTTGAAGTTCACTCAGGCGTCACCGGTCCGACAAAACAGCCAGACCTGCATCTGACGTTCGTGGCCCTCTTTCGTCTGGCCCGTTCGTCAAGTCTGTGACCCGCGGGGTCAGGGTCCATCGAGGACGAGATGACCCGCACCGCCATATCCCTGCCGATCCCTGACCTGTCAGATTTCGCCCGCCACGTCGCGCTGCAAGTTCGAGGACCCGCCAGGCCACCTGACCCTCCTGAACAAACTCGCCCGCGCCACAGGGTTCCGCAATTTCCGGCACCGGCGTGCCCGCCAGACGGCGGGCACGGCCAAGTCTGCGCAAAGCCAGACTGCCGCCGCCGAACCGGTCCCAGACCTGACGCGGGTGAAAGCCGCCCTGCCCCAGTCAACGCCGCGGGCCAGATGATCTCCTGACCCGCCGGCACCGC
The DNA here is from genome assembly GCA_947453525.1 of Paracoccaceae bacterium. Classification (GTDB taxonomy): domain Bacteria; phylum Pseudomonadota; class Alphaproteobacteria; order Rhodobacterales; family Rhodobacteraceae; genus Stagnihabitans. Next base: position 10,479 of record CANGHD010000130.1, read on the forward strand.
CCTGCAACATCGCCGCCTCTGGGCGCTCCGGTCTCGCCTGCCGAAAGACACCATGACCGAACGCCAGATCAGCCAGACCCTCACCGCGATGCACGCGTCCGGCGACCCTGCCATCCTGCGTCGCACCCTGTGGGAGTTGCGCCTCGTCACCCGCACCCCCGACAGCACCGCCTGCCAACGCAACAAACGCCTCCCAACGCCCGAAGCCCGCGCCCTGATCCGTGCCCTCCACCCGAGACCCACCCCCTGCCCCCTTTCACCTTGGCGGAAATATCCCGCAGGGGTTCTCAGGGGAGGTCGCACCTCCCCTGAGGCAGGGGGGTCCGGGGGGGCGGCA
>CANGHD010000131.1 GCA_947453525.1 Paracoccaceae bacterium
GGTTGACTCTCCCCGACACCCGGGCCAAAGGAGGGTCTTGCCATGACCGGAGGCCCCATGCGCGTTCTTGCCCAAGCCCGCATTCCCGAACTGCCGAACCCCTATTTCGGCAAGGTCCGCGACTGCTATGACTTGGCCCCGGATGCCGCCAACCCGGGTGGGCGGCGCATCCTGATCGCCTCGGACCGGATTTCCGCCTTCGACCGCATTCTGGCCGCCATTCCCTTCAAAGGTCAGGTCCTGACCCAGATCGCCCGGTTCTGGTTCGAACGCACCGCCGACATCATCCCCAACCATGTGCTCAGCTACCCCGACCCCAATGTGGTCATCGGCAAGCGGGTCACCATCCTGCCCGTCGAGGTTGTCGTGCGCGGCTATCTCGCCGGAACAACCTCCACGTCCGTCCTGACGCAGTACAAGAAGGGCGTCCGGCAGATGTATGGCCACACGCTGCCCGACGGCCTGCGCGACAATCAGGTGCTGCCAGAGGCCATCATCACGCCCACCTCCAAGGCCTTCGACGGCGCCCACGACGAACCTTTGACACAAAGCCAGATCATCGCCGAAGGCCTGCTGACCCAAGCCCAGTGGGATGAGGTCTCGGCCGCAGCACTTGCGCTGTTTGCACGCGGGCAGGAAATGGCGGCGGAGCGCGGCCTGATCCTTGTTGATACCAAGTACGAATTCGGCACCGATCATACCGGCCGCGTCCTGATTGCCGACGAAATTCACACCCCCGATTCCAGCCGCTACTGGATCGCCTCGGGCTACGAGGCGGCCTTTGCAGCGGGGACACGTCCGCCGAGTTTCGACAAGGACGTGATCCGCTCATGGGTGGCCGAACGCTGCGACCCCTACAGGGATGAAATCCCCGAGATTCCGGCGGAGATGATTGAGGCGACGTCGAAGGTCTATATCCAGGCCTATGAGGCGATCACCGGCCAGACCTTCGTGCCCGATCTGTCCGGTGCGACGCCGCTGGACCGAGTCCGCGCCGCGCTGCGTCCCTATTTCCGGTAGGATGGGCAAGTTGCCCATCCTACCCATCCCACCTGTTTGCGCTAACGGCCGCGTTTCGGATAAGGTCGCTGAAAACCTCGGGAGGGTGAGATGATTCTCAGCTGTGGCGAAGCCTTGATCGACATGTTGCCGCGCATCAGCACAGCGGGCGAGACCTGTTTTGCGCCCTATGCCGGGGGTGCCGTGTTCAACACAGCCATCGCTCTGGGCCGGCTTGGCGCGCCCTCGGCCTTCTTCTCGGGCATCTCGACGGATATGCTGGGGGAGATTCTGGCGGATACGCTGTCGGCCTCCAGTGTCGACACTCAGTACCTCGCCCGCTCAGCCCGCCCAACCACGGTGGCCTTCGTCAAACTGGTAGAGGGTCAGGCGAGCTATGCCTTCTATGACGAAAACACCGCAGGCCTGCTGCTGACACAGGATCAGTTGCCCACCCTGCCGCCCGAGGTCGACGCACTGTTCTTCGGCGGCATCTCGCTGGTCAACGACCCCGCCGCCTCGACCTACGAGGCGTTGCAGGCGCGGGAGGCGCCGACTCGCGTCACCATGATCGACCCCAACATCCGGCTTGGCTTCATCGCGGGCAAGGAAGTCCCCTACCGCGCGCGGATCGAGCGGATGATCGCCCGCGCCGATATCGTGAAGCTTTCGGATGAAGACCTGCACTGGCTGTCGGGCGAGGGCGATGTGACCGAACTGGCCCGCGCCATCGTGGCGCAGGGGCCGAAGCTGGTGTTCATCACCGAAGGTGCAGCCGGGGCCCGCGCCATAACCGCCACGCAAGACCGCTTCGTGGCCGCACAAAAGGTCACCGTGGCCGATACCGTTGGCGCGGGCGATACCTTCAACGCCGGGGCGCTGACCGCCCTGCACGAGGCGGGCGCGCTGACCAAGGCGCGTTTGGCCGCCGTCACCGATGCCGAACTGGACGCCGCCCTGACGCTTGGCACCCGCTCTGCCGCCATCACCGTCAGCCGCGCGGGTGCCAACCCGCCATGGCGCGCCGAACTGTGAGGGCGGTCCTTCAGCGCGTCAGTCAGGCCAGCGTCACGGTCGAGGGTCAGATCGCCGGGCAGATCGGCCCGGGTTTTTTGATCCTGATCTGTGCGATGCAGGGCGATACCGAGGCCGAGGCGGACAAGCTGTCAACCAAGATCGCCAAGCTGCGGATCTTCAAGGACGACGCGGGCAAGATGAACCTGTCGGTGCGCGACATCGGGGGCGCCGCGCTCGTCGTCAGCCAGTTCACCCTTGCCGCCGATCTGCGCGGCAACCGGCCCGGCTTTTCCTCTGCCGCAGCCCCGGCAGATGGCAATCGGCTCTATGAATACTTCGCGGACAGGATCGCCGCCGAAGGCATCCCGGTGCAAAAGGGCATCTTCGGCGCCGACATGGATGTCACGCTTCACAATGACGGGCCGGTGACGATCTGGATGGACACTACGGCTCTCTGACGCCACCGCCGGACAGGCCAAGATTTTTCGACGAAAAATCTTGGCCGCCGAGGTCACCGAGGGTTCAGTTGAACGGATTGCTCGGCCCGGAAATCGCCGACCCACAATCGATCAACTTGCTGATCGAGGCGGCCGACCCCGCCAGAGAATAATCCTTTACCCCGCCGCCACTGCCATCGCGCAGGTGCAGCGTGTTGCCCTTGGCGACTTCAAGCACGAAGTTCACGCTTTCCTTCTGGTCGGGCAGATCGAACAGCACCGATTGCTTGGTCAGATTGGCGCTGTTCAATGTCCATGCGCCGCGCCGGTCGATCTCGACCTGCAGATCGGCCGAGCCGCTTTCGCCGAAATCCCAGTCTTGCGAATAGAATTGCAACCGGATCGTCTGATCCGGGAAAGTCCAAATCGAGAAGCTTTCGCCGGGGTCAGAGACCTCGGCGAGGCAGGCATAGGTGCCGTCGTCAAAGGTCACACCCTCAACTTGCCAACTCTTGTAGGAATAGAGCGAATCCGTCCGATCCGCCAATGCAGGCAACGCCGCAAATCCCAATCCCAAAGCCACACAGGTGGCCACGCCAAATTTCATTTCATACCCTCCTAATTGACGCGCTTTTTTTGCAGAGTTGGGCCAATGCCCTGATTCACGCAATGAAAAAGTCACAACATCGATACCAGTTCGTGATGCGATTGCGACCTTCTGGGAACACTCGGGCCTAGTCAGCCCATTCCCAAGGGTTTGCAAAGGCTCCCAAAAGCGCGCGGACCTGCGGTTCTTCCGCCACAACACGCCCCGAGAGCCGCGCCAGAAGGCCGTGCTTTCGGTCTTCGACCACGTCCGCCACCCGCGCCGCCAACCCCGCCTCGGCCAAGGCCGCATCAAACACCCGCGCAATCGCCCGTTTGCGCAAGTCCGGTTTCAGCACCTTGCCCACCGCCGTCTTGGGCAGCGTGGCCAGAACCTCGACATGTTTCGGAATGGCCGCGCGTTCGCTGATATGGCTGCGGCAATACTCGGCCAAAGCCTCGGGCGACGTATTGGCCCCGGCAACCAGTTCGACATAGACGCAGGGCAATTCGCCGGCATGGGCATCGGGCTGACCTACGGCCCCGGCAAAGGCCACCGCCGGATGGCCGGCCAAAGCCTCTTCGATCAGGGCGGGGTCAATGTTGTGACCGCCCCTTATGATCAGGTCCTTCGCCCGCCCCGTGATGAACAGATAGCCCTCGGTATCGATCCGCCCCAGATCTCCGGTGCGCAGATAGCCACCCGGAGCGAAGAGGTTGGCGTTGCGCGCGGGTTCAAGATAGGTGCCGCCGGGGATCACGCCGGGGTTGAGCACGCAGATCTCGCCCACCTCGTCCACCGCGCAATCCCGGAACCCCTCGCCCGCAGCCGCCAGTATCCGCAGGCGGGTGTGCGGGAAGGGTAGCCCGACCGAGCCGATCTTTTTGGTGCCCTCCGGCGGGTTGACGGCCACAAGGCAGGTGCATTCGGTCAGGCCATAGCCCTCGATCACCTGCACGCCGGTCGCCCGTTCATAGCGGCTGAAAAGCTCGACCGGCAGTGGAGACGAGCCCGAGAACGTGCCGCGCAGCGTGGAAATCCGCGCATTGACCGGACGCTGCATCAGGGCCGACAGCGCCGTGGGCACCGCGATCAGATAGGTCGCTCCGTAGCGTTCAACCAGCTTCCACAGATTGTCGACCACGCCCTCGCCCCGATAGCCCGCAGGCGTGGGAAACACCACCTGCGCTCCGGACGCGATCATCGACATCAGGGTCGGATAGGCCGCAAACACATGGAACAGCGGCAGCGGGCACAGCACCACATCCGTCTCGCGGAACAACAGCTTGGCGCCAAGCCAGCCGTTGTAGATCATGCCGGAAACCTTGTGCTGCGCCACCTTGGGCAGGCCCGTGGTGCCGCCGGTGTGGAAACAGGCGGCCACGCGGTCCTCCGGAGGGTCGGCGAAGGCCAGCGTCGCTTGCTGGCGGTCCAGGCTTTGGGTGAAGTTCAGCACCTTGGCTTTGTGCGCCACCGGGTTCTTCGGCCGCAGGACTCTTGCGATCAGCGATTTGGGAAAGGGCAAATAGCGGGCGAGGTCGACCTCCAGCACGGTTGTCACCGCCGAAGCCTCGGCCAGCGCCTGCGCCACCTTCTGCGCCACATCGGCGCGGGGGAAGCTTTTCAGGGTGACGACGACCTTGGCCTTTGTCTCGCGCAAGAGGGCGGCGATCTGGGCGGGTTCCAGCAGCGGGTTGATCGGGCAGACGATCCCGGCAATCGCCCCACCCAGCAGGGTCACCACGGTTTCAAGGCTGTTGGGCAAGATATAGGCCACGGCATCGCCCGGCCCGATGCCAAGGCTGCGGAACAGATTGGCCGCCCGGGTAGCCGAGCCATGCAACTCGGCCCAGGTCAGGCTCAACGTCTTGTCCTTTGGGCCCGAGGTCAGCTGAAAGGTCACCGCCGGACGCTTGCCATGGGCAACTGCGGTGCGCGCCAGAAACGCGTGGATCGTGCGCGGCGTGTCCGGCGCGGGCCAAACCCCTTCGGCCTCGATGGCCAGCAAATCCTCACGGTTGCGAAACGCGCCCATGCCGTCCTCCCCTGTATCGTATTTTCTGTCGCCTGCTCTGGGGCGGGCTTTGGTGCAGGATGTCCGCAAAGCCGGGATTTGCCAAGCACCGGCTTGCCGCTTGGGTTGCATAAGCCAAAAGTTCCGAACTAGGGTTGAGAACGATGAAGGCAACGCGCTCCGGGGTTGGCCCCGGACACCTTCATATTTCACAAGGCACCGATGGCAGAGTTAGACCTGACCCCGAACTGCAAGGATTGCGCGGCCCTGTGCTGCGTCTTGCTGCCGTTTGACGCGGGCGAGGCCTTTGGTTTTGACAAGGCGGGGGGCGAGCCGTGCCGCCATCTATCAGGTCATGCCTGTGCCATTCATGCAGGCCTCGCTGCGGCGGGGTTCGGCGGCTGCGTGCGGTATGACTGTCTGGGCGCGGGCCAACGCGTCGTGCAAGAGGTCTTTGCGGGCAAAAGCTGGCGCGACGATGCCAGCCTGCTGGCACCGATGGACGCCGCCTTCCGCGCGATGCGCCGCCTGCACGAGGATCACGCCCTGCTGACCAGCGCCGCCCGCCTGCCGCTGCTGGCGGCAGAGGAGGTGGAGCGTCAGCGCCTGCTGACCCTGCTGAACATCCGACAGACGCCCACCGAAGCCGGGCTTGTCGCCTTCGAGACCGGCCCCCTGCCCCGCGCCGTCAAGGCCTTCATCGCCGGCCTCAAGGCGCGTTTGCGGCCCCATCGGTGAATTGCAGCCGGGCAAGGCGGGCATAAAGCCCGTTCTGCGCCACCAGTTCGTCATGGCTGCCCACGGCAACGATGCGGCCCTGATCCAGCACGACGATCCGGTGCGCCCGCTTTACCGTTGCCAAGCGGTGCGCCACCACCAGCACCGTGCGGCCTTCCGCCAGACGGTCAACCGCCTGCTGCACCGAGCGTTCACTTTCCGCATCCAGCGCCGAGGTCGCCTCGTCCAGCAACAGCACCGGCGCGTTGCGCAGGATGGCGCGGGCGATGGCGATGCGCTGGCGTTGACCGCCCGACAGCATGACGCCGCGCTCGCCGAGGAACGTGTCATAGCCCTGCGGCAATTCCACGATGAACTCGTGCGCTGCCGCCGCGCGGGCTGCGGCATCGACGTCGTCATCCGTGGCCTCTGGCCGGCCGAAGCGGATGTTGTCGCGGGCCGAGGTGGCGAAGATCACCGAATCCTGCGGTACCAGCGCAAAGGCCTTGCGGTAAGCGTCCCGGTCCATGTCGCGCAGGTCCACGCCGTCCAGCGTAATCCGGCCCGAGGTCGGATCGAAGAAGCGCAAGAGCAGTTGGAACACGGTGGACTTGCCCGCCCCCGAGGGGCCGACCAGCGCCACCGTCTCACCCGGCGCGATGGTCAGCGAGACGCCGTCCAGTGCCGGGGTCTCCGGGCGCGACGGGTAAAAGAAGTGCACATCCTCCAGCGCAATGGCCCCGCGCACCGGCTGAGCCAGCACCGTGGGTCGCGCTGGGTCCTGCACCGGATCGACGGCGTGCAACATCTCGACCAGCCGTTCGGTGGCGCCGGCCGCGCGCTGCAACTCGCCCCAGATTTCCGACAGAGCGCCCACGGCCCCGGCCACCAGCACGGCATAAATCACGAATTGCACCAGTTCGCCCGGCGTCATCACGCCCGTGCGCACATCATGCGCGCCGATCCACAAAACCCCCACCACCCCGGCGAAGGCCAGAAACATCACGACAAAGGTCATCACCGCGCGCAAACCAATCCGGTTCAGCGCCGAGCCGAAGGCCCTTTCGGTGACGGTGGCAAACTCGCCCCGCGTCGCGTCGGTATGGGTGAAGGCCTGCACGATCTGCACCGCCGTCAGCGCTTCTGACGCCTCTCCGGAGGAGCGCGCGATCAGGTCCTGATTTTCCTTGGATGAGGCCCGCAGGCGGCGGCCCAGCACCACGATCGGCACCACGATGGCCGGCACGATCAGCATGACCAAAAGCGCCAGCTTGGTCGAGGTCAGCATCAACAGCACCAGCCCGCCGACCAGCGTCAGCAGGTTGCGCAACGCGACCGAGACAGATGAGGACAGCACCGACAGGATCAGCGTGGTATCCGTGGTGATGCGCGACAGAACCTCGCCCGTCAGAATCTTTTCAAAATAGGCCGGGCTCATCCCGATGACCTTGTCGAACAGGGCGCGGCGGATGTCCGCCACCACCCGCTCTCCAAGCCGGGTCACGAAGTAATACCGCACCCCGGTTCCCACGGCGAGGATCACCGCCACCGCCATTGCGCCGCCGAAATACTGGTCCAGCATCGCCGCGCGTTCAACACCGAAGCCGTCGATCACCCGGCGCACCGCCATCGGCAGGATCAGACTGACCGAGGCGGTCAGCACCAGAGCCACGGCCGCCACCACGATCATCGCCCGATAAGGCGCCAGAAACGGCCCCAAGCCCGCCAACGCCCCGACCTTGCGCGACTTCGCCCGGTCCTGCGTATCAACATGCGCCATGAAATGCTCCCGTTGGTCCGGGTTTCCTTATGCCCGTCATTCATGACAGGCAAGCACCCCTTCCGTCGCAGCGGCTTTCCTGCTTACGTATCGCATGCGCCATTTCATCCTGCCCGACGGAACCCGCCTCGCCTTCGCCGATCAGGGCGAGGGGCGACCGATCCTGTGCCTGCCCGGCCTGACCCGGACCATGGCCGATTTCACCTATGCCAAGCCGCATCTGTCGGGCCGGATCATCCGGATGGACTATCGCGGACGCGGCGGGTCGTCTTGGACCGGGGCTGCAAGCTATACCGTCCTGCAAGAGGCGCAGGACGCGCTGGCCTTGATGGACCATCTGGGCCTGCATCACTTTGCCGTGTTGGGCACCTCGCGCGGGGGGCTGATCGGGATGCTGCTGGCTCATCTGGCCAAGGATCGGCTGCTGGGTCTCTGCCTGAATGACGTGGGCCCGGTTGTTGAACGGGCGGGGCTGGAGCGGATTGCCGACTATGTGGGCCGCAATCCCTCGGCCAAGACCTTTGCCGAGTTCGCAGAGGCGCTGGCCCGCCACTCTCCGGGGTTTGACGATGTGCCTGCGTCACGCTGGCTGGAGGAGGCGCAGAAACATGCCAAGCCCGCCGCAGAAGGATTGCAAATCACCTATGACCCGGCATTGCGCGACAGCTTCGACGCCGCAATGTCGGCACCGGCCGGCGACGCCTGGCCGCTGTTTGATGCCTGTGCGGGGTTGCCGATGGCGGTGATCCGGGGGGCCAACTCGGACCTGCTGAGTGCTGCGACCGTGGCACAGATGGCGCGCCGCCACCCCGGCCTGATCGTGGCCGATGTGGCCGGCCGCGCCCACGTGCCCTTCCTTGATGAACCCGAAAGCGTGGCGGCGCTGACCGCCTTCCAGAAGGCCCTGGCATGAGCGAGATGTCTCCGCCCGATTACACGATGATCAAGGCGGCAGCGCAGCGCCTTGCCGGCCATGTGCGCCGCACGCCGCTGCTGAATGCCCCCCTGCTGGACCGGATCGCCGGGCGGCGGGTATTCGTGAAGGCCGAGTGCCTGCAATGGACCGGCAGTTTCAAGTTTCGCGGCGCGTGGTCGGCGCTGACGGCTTTGCCCGAGGCGGCCCGACGCAAAGGCGTCATCGCCTTTTCGTCCGGAAACCATGCGCAGGGCTTGGCCCATGCGGCAGCCCTGCTGGGCGCGCCGGCAGTGATCATCATGCCGCATGACGCCCCTGCCGTGAAGATCGCCAACACCCGCGCCTATGGGGCCGAGGTGATCACCTATGATCGCCTGACCGAAGATCGCGAGGCCATCGGCCTTGCCCTGTCGCAAGCGCGCGGCTTGACCCTGATCCGCCCCTATGACGAACCTTTGGTGATTGCAGGCCAGGCCAGCGCCGGACTGGAAATCGCCGAACAGGCCGCCGAGGCGGGGATTGTTGCGGCCGATGTGATCACCTGCTGCGGCGGCGGCGGGCTGACGGCGGGAATTGCATTGGCGCTGGAACCCCATCCGGGCTTGCGGGTGCGTCCTGCCGAACCCGCAGGTTTTGACGACACCGCCCGCTCGCTGGCGGCGGGCCGGGTGCTGCGCAATGCTGCCGCCTCGGGCTCGATCTGCGATGCCATCGTGACGCCGCAACCGGGACGGATCACCTTCCCGATCCTGCAACGCCTGTGCGGCCCCGGCCTTGTGGTCAGTGACGAAGAGGTGCTGCGGGCGATGGCGCTGGCCTTCACCCATCTGCGCATCGTGGTGGAACCCGGCGGCGCCGTGGCACTGGCCGCGGCCCTGTTCCGGCAGGACCTGCCCGAGACGGTGATCTGCACCGCATCCGGCGGCAATGTCGACCCTGAAACTTTCCGCAAGGCCCTCGCCTACGCCTGAGAGCTTGGCCCTTTCGACCAAGACATGGGCCAATGGCCCATCCGACCAACGACCCATGAAATGCAGAACAATGCTGGTTTATCTGTCCGATCTTCGCCTGAACGCACGGGTCGAGGGGCCCGCCTCAGCCCCGGCTTTGGTATTCAGCCACGCGCTGGGGACGAACCAGTCGATCTGGGACGGGGTTCTGGCCCATCTGCCGGGCTACCGGACCCTGACCTATGACCAACGGGGTCACGGTGCCTCGGACGTGCCGGAGGCACCCTATGCCATGGGCGCACTGGTGCGTGATGCCGAACGGCTGATGGAGCATTTCGAGATGAAAGATGCGGTCTTCATCGGCGTCTCGCTGGGCGGCCTTGTGGCGCAGGGGCTGGCGGTCAAACGGCTGGACCTGATCCGCGGTCTCGTGCTGTCGAACACTGCCGCCAAGATTGGCTCGCCCGCTTTGTGGGCCGAGCGCAGCGCGCAGATCCGCGCCGCCCCGATCAATGGTGGCGGGCTGGAGGCCTATGCCCCCGGCGCCCTGCAGCGCCAGTTGGGCCCGCGCTGGCAGGACCATCCGCAGATGCCATACCTGAGGCGCCTGATCATCTCGACCGACCCTGAAGGCTGGGCAGGTTGTGCGGCGGCGATCGGCGGCGGTGACTTTTACACCACCACCGCCAGCCTGCGCCTGCCAGCTCTGGTCATCGCCGGTTCCAACGACGGCACCACCCCGCCCGACCTTGTCCGCGAGACCGCCGACCTGATCCCAGGCCACCGCTTCCACCTGATGCGCGGCGTGGGCCATTTGCCGATGGTCGAGAAGCCCGCCGAATATGCCGTACTGCTGCGCGGGTTTCTGACCGGGATCGGGCACGTCTGAGGGCGGTTTTCTGAGCTGGCAGCCGGGAGGGTTTCACATCCTCCTTCCGCCCGGCCACGGGCCGGGCGTTCTTCGCGGAAATCCGCCACTGGGGGATTTCTGATCGCTCATCACCCCGTGGGATATTTGGCGAGAGCGAGGGGAAAGCAGACTTTCAGCGCCCCAGTTCCAGGCGGTCAGCGCGAGGCGCGACGTTCAGCGGCGCTTTGCGACATTTGGCGTCGCGGGCGGCCATATCTTTGGCTGGCACACTTTTAGGCTGGGGCAAAAGGGAGGGCATCATGAAGCTCAAGGATCTGGAGATTTTCGTCGTCGCACCCCCGGCACCGGGCTGGGGCGGGCGCTATTGGATCTTTCCGAAGGTCACCACCGATGACGGGATCGTGGGCTACGGCGAGTGCTATGCCTCCACCGTGGGCCCGAAAGCGATGATCGCTGTCATCGAGGATGTGTTTGAACGCCA
>CANGHD010000132.1 GCA_947453525.1 Paracoccaceae bacterium
ATCGCAGGCTTCGAGGACATCACGGGCACCTTCCTGAACGACTCGATGCGCGGCAACAGCGGGGCCAACCGGTTTGAAGGCGGGGCGGGGGCGGATTATTTCGACGGGCGCGGCGGGCGCGACACGGTCAGCTATGCCAGCGATGCCGGGTGGGGTGGCACCGATGGCATAAGGGTCAACCTTGCGGCCTCCTCGGTGCGGGATGGCTTTGGCTATATCGACAAGATCTACAACGTCGAGATCATCATCGGTACCGGTGTGCGCGACACGTTCTTCGACAACAACACGGACAACAGCTTCGATGGCGGGGCGGGTAACGATACGATGCACTTCACCGGCGGCAACGATCTGGGCCACGGCGGCGCGGGCGGGGATACCTTCGTGTTCGATGGCACATTCAGTGATGATACGGTCGATGACTTCTCATCCGCCGAGGGCGACAGCCTGCGCATTTCGGCGGCGAGCAAGTTCAGCGATCTGGTGCTGACCGATATCGACACCGATGATGGTGCTGCGACGCTGATCAGTTTCGGCAGCAGTTCGGTCACCCTGATCGGGGTTGTGGCGGCGTCGCTGCATGCCGCTGACTTCGGATTCTGACGCGCGGCGGTCCCGGTCGACGGACTGGGGCCGCGCGTTTACTTCTCGGGCAGCAGGCCGCGTGGACTGAAGCGCAGGACCAGAAGCAGCGCCACGCCAAGGGCCAGCAGGCGGAACTGCGGGGCGATGTCGATCAGGTGGTCCTTCAGCGGCCCGTCCTGCAGGCCCGACGTCACGGCCCCCATGATCAGCGGCCCGGCATTGTCAACAATCAGCCAGAGCCAGCCGACCAGCAACCCGCCCAGAACCGAGCCCCAGTTGTTGCCCGACCCGCCGACGATCACCATGATCCAGATGAGGAAGGTGAAGCGCAGCGTCGTATACTCGCCCGGCACCAGTTGGCCCAGCATCGAGACATACATCGCCCCCGCCATGCCGACGACGGCGGAACCCAGAATGAAGATGATCAGATGCTGGCGCTTGACGTCCTTGCCCATGGCGGCGGCAGAGACTTCATTGTCGCGGATCGCCCGCATCATCCGGCCCCAGGGCGAGTTCAGCGCCCGTTGCAGCAGCCAGATCAGCGCTGCCAGAACCAGCGAGAACATCCCGATATAGATGCCCTTGACCGCAAGGGTCGAGGCGGTGATCGGGCTAAGGCCCCAGTTGACGCAGAACGCCAGAAAGCCCGGATCGGCCTGCATCTCGACCTCGTAAGGCACGGGCCAGGGACGCGGCAGGTTGATGAAGTTCTTCACGCCGCGCGCCATCCAGTCCTCCGACTTGATGGCGGTGATGACGATTTCAGCGATCCCGAGTGTGGCGATGGCGAGATAATCCTCGCGCAGACCAAGGGATATCTTGCCGATGGCCCAGGCGGCGATGGCGGCGAAGAGGCCCCCCACCGGCCAGGCCCAGATCGAGTTCAGCCCAAAGCCGCCGATATTGCCGTGGGTGGCCGGGTCAAAGGCCTCGATTGCCGTCACGGCCGGGTCAAAGATGGCGCGGTAGAGAAAGAAGCCGGCAATGAGCACCGCCGCCACGGTGATGGCGCGGGGCCGTCCACGGGGCATGTAGGTCCAGATGACCACGGCCGCGGCAATCATCGCCACCGCCACTGTCAGCCCGAAGATCAACTGCCAGCCAGCGGACAGGAATACGCCCGGGCCGCCTGCCGCAAAGGCCTGCGGCACCGGCGCACCGGAGACAAAGACCACCGCGAGCCCGCCCAAGGCGATGGAACCGACGATCCCGGTGGAGAACAATCCCGCATAGCCCCATTGCATGTTCACCCCCAGCGCCATGATGGCGCTGAGCAGACCAAGGATCAGGATGTTCAGGCTGACGTTCCACGAGAGCAGAACTCCGGTCAGCACATAGAGCAGCGCCACGCCGGCAAAGAGAATGACCGCACGGTTGTTCATGTCATTTCCCCTTGTTGAACAGCCCATTGGGCATGAACAGCAGCACGATGATCAAGATCGAAAAGCTGACGGCGAATTTATAGTCGGTCGACAGAAGCTGCATCAGACTGTCCGGTGCCCAGCTTTCGGGGACAAGATAGGTGAGGACCTTCTTCCACGCATAGGTCACGACGATCTCCGAGAAGGCCACGACAAAGCCCCCTGCCACAGCACCCATGGGCGAGCCAAGACCGCCGACGACCGCGGAGGCAAAGATCGGCAGCAGCAGCGAAAAGTACACAAAGGGACGGAAGCTTTTGTCGAGCCCGTAGAGCGTGCCCGCGATCACGGCCAAGGCGGCGGCGATGACCCAGGTCACCTGCACCACGCGGTCGGGGTTGATGCCGGACAAAAGCGCCAGATCCTCGTTATCTGAAAAGGCGCGCATCGATTTGCCGGTGCGGGTTTTCTGCAGGAACCAGAACAGCGCGGCCATGGTCAGAAGTGCAGTCACCAGCGTGACAGCCGTGGTGCCCTTGATGGCCAGCCCCTCTGCCAGCCCGGTCCAGGCCTTGAAATCACCGGCCGAGATCAGGAAGCGGCCCCCGTCGGCGAAGTTCTGTTCCTCGGTGCCGATGATCATGCGGACAAGGCCGTTCATGATGAACATGACCCCGGCCGAGACGACGACAAGGATGATCGGCTTGGCCTTTTGCCTGCGGTAGAATTGGTAGACCACGCGGTCGGTGCCCAGAAGGAAAGCCGCGGTGATCAGGATGCCGAAGGGCAGGGCCAGAAGGGCGGTGGGCAAGGGGGCGATGGAAATCCCCATGCTTTGGAACAACCAGGTGAACAGGATCACCACCATTGTGCCAAAGGCCATCGTATCGCCCCAGGCGAAGTTGGAGAACCTGAGGATCCCGAAGATCAGTGTCACCCCAAGGGCACCCACCGCCAGTTGCGCGCCGTAGGAGGCGGCAGGGATGACGACGAAGTTCAAGAGGGCGACGAGCGCGTTGAGGAAGTTCATGGCTCAGCCCCCAAGGAATGTGCGGCGGACATCGGGGTTGGCCAGCAGGGCCTCGCCGGTGTCAGTGTAGCGGTTGGCGCCTTGTACGAGGACATAACCCCTGTCGGCGATGTTCAGGGCCTGACGGGCGTTCTGTTCCACCATCAAGATCGAGATGCCGGAGCGGGCAACCTCGATGATGCGGTCGAACAGTTCGTCCATCACGATGGGCGAGACGCCTGCGGTGGGCTCGTCCAGCATCAAAAGCTGCGGCTGGGTCATCAGGGCGCGGCCGACGGCGACCTGCTGGCGTTGGCCGCCGGACAGTTCTCCGGCGGGCTGCAGGCGCTTGGTCTTCAGGATCGGGAACAGGTGGTAGACCTGTTCCAGCGTATGCTTGATGTCATCGCGTCGCAGGAAGGCGCCCATTTCGAGGTTTTCCTCGACGGTCATCGAGGTGAAGATGTTGTGGGTCTGCGGCACAAAAGCCATGCCCTTGGCGACGCGGTCTTGCGGGGACAGCTTGGTGATGTCCTCGCCATTCAGCCGCACTTGCCCGCCACGCAGCTTCAGCATGCCGAAGACGGCTTTCATGGCGGTGGACTTGCCCGCGCCATTGGGGCCGACGATCACCGCGATCTGGCCTTTTTCCACGGCGATGGTGCAGGCGTTCAGGATGTCGGCGGCGCCATAGCCGCCGGTCATCGCCTCGCCGATCAGGAAGGGGTCAGCCATGGGCAATCACCTTGTTCTTCAGGCCAGTGCCCAGATAGGCCTCGATCACGCGTTCGTCGTTCTTCACTTCGGCCACAGTGCCCTTGGCCAGCACCTTGCCCTCGGCCATCACGATGACCGGGTCACAGAGGCGGGCGATGAAATCCATGTCGTGTTCGATGACGCAGAAAGTATAGCCGCGTTCCTTGTTCAGCCGCACGATGGCGTCGCCGATGGTGTTGAGAAGCGTGCGGTTCACGCCCGCGCCGACCTCGTCCAGAAAGACCACCTTGGCGTCGACCATCATGGTGCGGCCCAGTTCCACGAGTTTCTTCTGCCCGCCGGAGATGTTGCCGGCTTTTTCATCCGCGATATGGGAAATCGTCAGGAATTCAAGGACCTCATCGGCCTTCTTGCGCAAGGCGGCCTCTTCACGGTCGATCAGGCCGCGGCGGAACCAGGTGTTCCACAGATTTTCCCCGGCTTGGCCCGCAGGCACCATCATCAGGTTTTCCCGCACGGTCATCGAGGCAAATTCATGAGCGATCTGGAAGGTGCGGAGCAGGCCCTTGGCGAAGAGCTGATGCGGGGCAAGGCCGGTGATATCCTCGCCATCCATCACGACCCGGCCCGAGGTGGGTTTCAGACGCCCGGCGATGACGTTGAAAAGCGTGGTTTTCCCTGCGCCATTCGGCCCGATCAGGCCGGTGATGGAGCCAGTGGCGATCTCAAGGCTCGCCCCGTCCACGGCGCGAAAGGCCCCGAAGTGCCGGTGAAGGTCTTCGACGACGATCATCTTTTCCCCTGTTCCCCCTGCGGCCCTTTTGGGCTCTTGGGTCGTTCGGCGCATGCAGTTCAAGTCGCAGTCTTTAGTCGCAGCGATCCTGCAACGCAACGGCCCGGGGCGTGAAACCCCGGGCCGTGCAGGTCTTGATCACAAAACGGTCACAAAAAACCGATCAGCGGAACTTGATGGTTTCGAAAGCGCCGTCCTTGATGTCGAATTCCTTGTAGCGGCCCGCGCTTTCGCCCGCCCCGATCAAGGTGACGCCCGAAGCGCCGTCATAGTCGATGGCCTTGCCCGCAGCGATCAGGTCCAGAGCCTTGCCCAGTTCGCCCGGAAGGATCTTGGTGCCCGAGCCATCGGCCGGACCGTTGGCGATTTCCATGATCTTTTCCTTGTAGACCTTGGGATCGGACGAGCCGGTCGCATTCATCGCCAGCATGATCAAAGCGGCAGCGTCATAGGATTCGCTGGCGTAGGGCGAAGAAGCGTCGAACGCCGGCGTGTTCTTCTTGCCGATGTCCAGCAGGATCGCCGCGCCGGGCGAATCAGAGGAAGCGACCTGACCATAAGAGCCGTCGATCGACTTGCCGAAGTTCTTGGTCAGGGAGTCGCTGACCATGCCGCCCGGCAGTTCGAATTTCGAGAAGGCGCCGGTGTCGAGCGAGGCCTGGATGATGCCCTTGCCGCCCTGGTCGACATAGCCTGCCACGACGAGGATGTCGCCGCCGGCGGCTGCCAGCGAGGCGACTTCGGCCGAGAAGTCCGACTTGGCGTCGTCATGCGGGATGTTGATTGAAACCTTGCCGCCCAGCTTTTCGAACGAGGAAGAGATGGCCTCGGCCAGACCCTTGCCGTAGTCGCTGTTGGAATAGGTCAGCGCGATGGTCTTCACGCCATGTTCCTGCAGGATTTGGGCGGCAACTTCGCCTTCGCGGGCGTCCGACGGAGCCGTCCGGAAGAACAGGCCGTCATCTTCGGCGGTCGACAGCGCCGGCGAGGTCGCCGAGGGCGAGATCATGACGATGCCGTTCGGCCGCGCCACTTTTTGCAGGATGGCACCGGTGACGCCAGAGCAGTCGCCGCCGATGATGCCCTTGACGCCATCCGCAGTAACCATCTTTTCGGCCGCGGTCACAGCCACGTCAGCGCCGGTGCAGGTGGTGTCGCCGGTCACGTCAGAGAAGGCGAACTTCGATTTGCCCGAAGCGTTCACTTCGGCGATGGCGGCTTCTGCCGCATTCTTCATATGGCCGGTCAGCGATTCAATCGGGCCGGTGAAGCCGAACAGAATGCCGAGTTTGACGTCTTCCGCAGAGGCAAAGCTGGCACAGAGCGCAGTTGCAGCCGTAGCGAGCAGCAGTTTTTTCATTCTTATCTCCCATGTTGGATCGCAATCCTGCGCGCAGCCTAGTGTGCGGCGGATGAAAAGAAAAGCACCTCCTCGGCAAGATATCGGGCGGTCTTTGCCGCTCTTGGCGCGTGGTTTTGCCCGATTGCGGGCGAATTCGGGCCGGGAGCGTGGCAAAGGGGCTTCACAGGCCGTGGAACCATGCGGATCGGACCTTGACGCTGGGGCTTGGCATCGCCACCTATCGGAACATGGCCAAAGCCCCAACGGACGATCTGCTTGGGGGGCTTTGAGGTTTGAAAGGACGACGATGTCTTACCGTGTTGCGGTTGCCCTGATCATCGCGCTGGTTTTGCCCGGCTTGGCCACACCGGCCGCTGCGGATGGCCTGTTTGGCGCCATGGCGTTTTCGCCCTCAACCGGCAAGGTTGGCGTGGGCTTCAACTTCCCGACCAAGGGCGATGCCGCGACGGAAGCTGTGAAGCAATGCGGCGTGGGCGATTGCGACGCAGTCGTGGTGTTCCCGAACTGCGGTGCGGTGGCGGTGGGCGACGGCTTCGGCATGGGCTTTTCGGCCGACAATTCCGCCGCCAAGGCCGAAGAGACTGCCTTGGCCAATTGCTCGGGCTATACGTCCAACTGTCTGATCATCGAAACGCGCTGCAACGGCGCGTAACCACCCGCATCATCCTGATGGTCCGGTTTTGCCGGCAAGGCAGTGTCGGTGCCAGCTGCGGCGGGGCGGATGCAATGGCAACCTCTGCCGCCTCCGGGCCAAGCGGGCTGGCGCAGGGCAGGGGTGCCAGCCTGATCCCGTCGCGGCAGCGCGCTAGATCGACAAGCGGCCCACGGTCGGCGGGGTGGACGTGCCTTGCGTTCCACGCTCCCGATAGGGCGTGGTGTTATAATGGCTGCGGTAGCACTTGGAGAAGTGCGAGGGGCTGGCAAAGCCGCAGGCCAAGGCCACGTTGATCACCGACATATCCGTCTGCATCAACAGGTTGCGCGCCTTTTGCAGGCGCAGTTCCATGTAATAGCGCTTTGGGCTGCGGTTCAGATAGCGGCGGAACAGGCGCTCCAACTGGCGGGTCGACATGCCGACTTCCTCGGCAAGGTCGGCGGGCGACATCGGGTCCTCGATGTTGCCTTCCATCATCTGGATGACTTGGGAAAGCTTGGGATGACGCACCCCAATCCGCGTTGGGATCGACAGGCGCTGGGTGTCCTGGTCGGTGCGGGGCGTCGAATAGATCAACTGATCTGCCACGGTATTGGCGACATCCTCGCCATGGTCGGCGGCGATGACCTTCAGCATCAAGTCGAGCGAGGAGGTGCCGCCCGCGGTGCTCCAGCGGTTGCCGTCCATCACGAAGACCGATTTGGTCAGAACCACATCCTCGAATTCCTCAAGGAAACCGTCTTGATTTTCCCAGTGGATCGTCGCTTTCTTGCCGTCCAGCAGCCCGGCCTTGGCCAGCGCATAAGCGCCGGTGCACAGGCCGCCGATGGTGGCCCCCCGCCGCGCCTCGCGCCGCAACCAGTTCAGCACGGGTTTCGTCGCGCCCTTCTGCACGTCAATCCCGCCGCAGACCAACAGGATGTCGTCGCGGTCAATCTCTTCCAGTCCCATATCCAGTTTGAAGGATGCGCCATTGGAACAGGTTGCGATATCACCGCCTTCTCCGGCCAAAGCCCAACTGTACACATTTTCGCCGACGACACGGTTCGCGATGCGCAGAGGTTCGATGGCGCTGGCAAAGGCCAGCATGGTGAACTTGTCCAGCAGCAGAAAGACAAAGCGCCGGGGCGCCTCGGGCTTCGAGGTCTGGGTGGCTTTGCGCGGTGCGGTGGACATGTTGCGACCTGACGTGTCGTTATTGACGCAAGGAAACAGGAAATCCCGACCTCCGCAAGGGGTGAAGCGGGAAATATGGCCGCCTTTCGGGCAGCGCGGACCGCCTTTCGCCCTTTGCATTCGGCTGCGGTTTCCTTATATCGCTGTGAAATTCTGAACTGAGGACCGATCCATGACCAAAGGCTGGACAAAGACCGACTGGCGCGCAAAGCCCCGGGTGCAGATGCCCGACTATCCGGATCAAACCGGGTTGAAAGCGGTTGAGGGTCAGCTTGCGAAATATCCGCCGCTGGTCTTTGCGGGCGAGGCGCGCAAGCTGAAAAAGCAGCTGGCTCTGGCGGCGGAGGGCAAGGCCTTCCTGCTGCAGGGTGGGGACTGCGCCGAGAGCTTCGCCGAGTTCAGCGCGGACAACATCCGCGACACCTTCCGGGTGATGCTGCAGATGGCGGTCGTGCTGACCTATGGCGCGAAAGTGCCGGTGATCAAGGTGGGCCGGATGGCCGGGCAGTTCGCCAAGCCCCGTTCGACCCCGAATGAGACAGTGGGTGGCGTGGAACTGCCGTCCTACAAGGGCGACATCATCAACGGCTTTGACTTCACGCCGGAAGCCCGCATCCCCGATCCGCAGCGGATGCTGCAGGCTTACACGCAATCGGCAGCCTCGTTGAACCTGCTGCGGGCGTTTTCGACCGGGGGGTTTGCTGACATTCACCGGGTCCATGCCTGGACGCTGGGCTTTGCCGAGCATGACAAGGCGGAACGCTACCGCGCTTTGTCGAACCGGATTTCCGATGCGCTGGACTTCATGAACGCGGCCGGCATCACCTCGGAAACCGCGCCTTCGCTGGCAACGGTGGATTTCTACACCAGCCACGAGGCCCTGCTTCTGGAATATGAAGAGGCCCTGTGCCGAATCGATTCGATCACCGGGCAGCCTGTGGCCGGGTCGGGGCATATGATCTGGATCGGCGACCGCACGCGGCAGCCGGATGGCGCGCATGTGGAGTTCGCCCGGGGCGTCTTGAACCCGATCGGGCTGAAGTGCGGTCCCTCGACCACGGCGGAGGATCTGAAGATCCTGATGGCCAAGCTCAATCCGGCCAATGAGCCCGGTCGTCTGACGCTAATTGCGCGCTTTGGTGCGGGCAAGGTGGGCGACCATCTGCCGCGTCTGATCAAGACGGTGCAGGCTGAGGGGGCCAATGTGCTGTGGTCCTGCGACCCGATGCACGGCAACACGATCAAGGCCGCCTCGGGCTATAAAACCCGGCCCTTCGAATCGGTGCTGCGCGAAGTGCGCGAGTTCTTTGACATCCACAATGCGGAAGGGACTGTCCCGGGCGGCGTGCATTTCGAGATGACCGGCAAGGACGTGACCGAATGCACCGGCGGGTTGCGGGCAGTGACGGATGAAGACCTGTCGGACCGTTACCACACGGCGTGCGATCCGCGCCTGAACGCCTCGCAATCGCTGGAACTGGCCTTCCTCGTGTCGGAAGAACTGTCCGCACGCCGGGACGTACAGCGCCGCGTCGCCCTCTGACCCATCCCGGAGAAGGAAAGAGGCCCCGCATCGAGCGGGGCCTTTTTCCTTTGGTGCCAGCCCTGCCGTCCCGGCGGATCAGCCGCCGTCCCCGATAAGGCCAGCGGCGGCGATACCGGCCAGTCCTGCGGCCTCGTCATTGTCGGAATTGTCGCCGGAAATACCGATCGCCCCGATGATGGCCCGGTCCGCGCTGCGGATCAACACGCCACCGGCGACCGGCACGATGCCGCCCTCGATCATCGGTGCCACACCGGCGAAGAAATGCGGGCGGTCGGTGGCGATCTTCTCCACCGCCCTTGAGCCGAGGTTGAAGGCCAGCGCCCCACGTGCCTTGGCGCGGGCGACGTTGAAGCGGTCAAGGCTGGAGCCATCCTCGGAAGCTACGGCAATCACGGCGGCCCTTGCGTCCAGCACCACGACGGTCAGGGGGCGCATCCCCTTGCCGTGGGCAAACTCAAGCGCGCTGGCAAGGATCTTGCGGGCGAGGGCGAGGGTCAGCGGCATGTCTTGTCTCCAGAAACCTGCCCCAGTTAACGCCGGGACGGGTCTGGCGGCAAGGGCCCGTCAGTCGCGCGAATAGACCAGCCGCAGATTGGGTTTGCCACGCGGCGGACGCGGGGTAAAGGGTGTGGCGGGCTCGGCAAAGCCCTGCACCGGGGTCAGAATGGCGGGACGCTGCGCCGCTGGGGCGGGGATTGCGGCGGGCGGCAAGGGGCGCATCGGCGGAAGATCGGGCACACGGCGGTCGGACGTTTCGCGCGCGGCCTCGCGGCGATCCATCTTGCGGCGCTCGATCACCTCGCTCATCAGACCCGATATCGCAAAGCGGCGCGGGGCGCGGCCAAGGGCGCCCTCCATCGCCAGACAGCCCAAGGCAAGGTCCGTCTCGCCCTTCGATCCCACCAGCGGCAGCACGATCATCCGCGCCTCCAGCGCGGGGCGGCCAATGCCACGCTCGGCCTCCAGCCACAGTTCCAGCACGGCAGGGCCGGAGAAGACACCTTCCAGCGCATCCGACAGGCGGTTGCGGACCGAGGGTTCGAACAGCGCCGAAATCGGCATGCCGCGCACGTCCATCCCCATCAGGTCATGCAACTGCATCCCCGCAATGCGGAACCGGCCAATACCGGGGGCGACACGCTCCAAAAGGAAAGTGTTCTCAAGCGCGCCAGAAATGCCGCGCGGGTCGATCCTGTCACGTTCCGGCAGGGCGCCACCGTCGCGCAAACCCTCCCAATAGGCGCGCACCTCGGCCAGCATGGCAAAGCGGGGTCCGCCCGAACCGCCGGAGGTTCCAGACTTTCCACCCCGACCCAAGAATGACAATGCCATGTCCGATGTCCTGTTGAGGCCCGAAGGTCGCGGCGCTAGGCACCGGACCTTGGGTAGGTTAATCTTGCGGCAACTTGCGTTACTGATGTCTTAACATACACCGTTCGATTG
>CANGHD010000133.1 GCA_947453525.1 Paracoccaceae bacterium
AAAAAAGCGCGCTAGCATTAAAAAGTGACAGTCCACTCAAGGCAACCCAAAGTAAGCTATTAACGCCACTGTCATTTCTAATAAATACAGGTAGCAAGCAGGCAAACGCGCAAAACGAAAACCAGATTGTCCATCTATTAATATTTCGGCGTTTTTTCCCGTCCTGATCGTAAAGAATAAATTCGCATCCGGTTAGAAGATTTATTATTTTTATGGTGCCGACAATAAGTAGAGCTGGTGTTGCGATTGTTATGGTAAATGGTACTAAAGTGAATAAACCCGCAGCAGTTTCTTCTGGGTGAGATACGATTGCAAGAAGTGTTCCACCGACGATTAGCGCCATTAAAATTAGAAAAAATAGACCGGCGATCTCGCGTAGGAAAATTAGTGCAATGATCAAAACGATTAACACACCTACCATATGCATTATTTCATCAACACTTTCTGAACATTATCGTGCTTCAGGTCGACCTTCGGCGCTGAGACTGTGCCAATAATACGATGATTGCAAGGATGTTATACGCCCGCGCTCCTCACTCAGAGTGTTTCAGTTGCGGACCGCCGTTCGCATGTCAGTGTATAGGAGTGCCTGACTTGTTGCACTTACACTCTTTACTACCGATTTGGCGTCTTGTCGTCGCGTCACGCCTCACAAAGACGCAGCGTCTCCACCCGATCCCCGCACCCACCACCTTTATAAGTCTTTACAACTTTTTTCATAAACCAAAACCGCCCCGAAGGGCGGCTTATGGTCTTGTAATCATTGAGAAGATTGGTGGAGCCAGACGGGATCGAACCGTCGACCTCTTGAATGCCATTCAAGCGCTCTCCCATCTGAGCTATGACCCCTTGCAACCGATCCGGTCTTGCAACCGGCGACACTGGGCGTGTCGTGCCGGCTTATTAGGCGGGGGCGGCGGGGGGTGCAAGAGAAAAAACGCACATCCCGCAAAATCGCCCCCAACCCCTTGTTTAGACTTCTTCTTCGTCGCCCGGAACTTCCGTCAGATCGTCAAGCGACACATTGTCGTCGGCATCTTCTTCCAGAAGTTCATCGTCCAGCTCTGCATCATCGGCAACGCCGGGCGTCAGCAGATCATCATCGGTGTCAAGATCGTCCACAAGAACGTCATCATCCTTCTCAGGCGCGACGCGGGCGATGACCGAAGCGGCCATCTTGCGACGCGCGCTTTCGATATCGACGACTTCGCCCGTATAGGGGCTGATGATCGGCATGCGGTTCAGGTCATAAAAGCGCTTACCCGTGGTCGGGCAGATCCGCTTCGTGCCCCATTCGGCTTTCGGCATGGGAATCCTTGCTAGGCTATGTGCCAGAGAAACGTTCGCTTGCCATACGCGGCTGTCACTGTCAAAGGCTTTTCGCGCGACGTTCCGGCAGTTGTGGCTGCAGCGGATTTGGCTATTCTGGCCACCCGCTGCAAGAGGTGCCATGCCCGTTCTTCCCGGCCTTCCCCCCATAGAGGTCACGCTGCGCCGCTCCACCCGGGCGCGGCGGTTTTCCCTGCGAGTCTCGGCACTTGATGGGCGGGTGACCCTGTCCTTGCCCGCCCGCGCCCGCGAATCCGAAGCGATGGACTTCGCCCGCAGCCACGAAGTCTGGCTGCGCAAGGCCTTGGCCAAGCAGACACGGCCTGCCAGCATCGACTTTGGCACGGTGATCCTGTTCGAAGGACGCGAGGTGACTTTGACGCAGGGTTCCGGCCGTGCCGCGCGGCTTGAGGGTGATTCGCTGCTGCTGCCGGGCAGCGAGGCGCAGGCGGGCGCGCGGGCCGCCGGATGGCTGCGGGCGATGGCACGCGACAGGCTCGCGCAGGCCTCGGACCACTACGCTGGGCTTCTGGGGCGCAAGGTCGCCCGCATCACCCTGCGCGACACAAGGTCGCGCTGGGGGTCGTGCAGCCATGAGGGCGCGCTGATGTATTCATGGCGGCTGATCATGGCGCCACCCTCGGTTCTGGCCTATGTCGCGGCGCATGAATGCGCGCATCTGGTGGAAATGAACCACTCCGACGCCTATTGGGCGGTGGTGGGGCGCATATTTCCCGGCTGGCAGGCCGAACGGGCCTGGCTGCATGCCCATGGTCAGCGCCTGCACAGCTTCCGGTTCGAGGCTTGAGGCAGAGTGAGGCTTGAGGGAGGGCTGGGCTTGACGGAGTGCCTGTCGCCTGTTTGGGTCTGGACATGACCATAAGCCCCCGCCCCGCGAGCCTTCGTCTGGCCGACCCCTCTGCGCCTGCGCATGAACGGCTCTATCGGCTTCTGCGCCAACAGATCATGCATGGCGAATTGGCTCCCGGCCTGCCCATGACCCTGCGCGGGCTGGCCGCCCAGCACGACATGTCGATGACCCCCGCCCGCGAAGCCGTGCGGCGGCTGGCGGCGGAAGGCGCGCTGACGATCTCCTCCTCGGGCCGGATTTCGACGCCGGAACTGACGCCAGAGCGGATCGAGGAACTGGCGGCCATCCGGGCGCTGATCGAGCCCGAAATGGCCTCACGCGCCTTGCCGCGGGCCCACTTCGCCCTGATCGACAGGCTGACGGGGATCAATGCGCTCAATCAGGAAGCGGTGCTGAACCACAACGCGGTGGCT
Source organism: Paracoccaceae bacterium (assembly GCA_947453525.1). Lineage (GTDB taxonomy): Bacteria > Pseudomonadota > Alphaproteobacteria > Rhodobacterales > Rhodobacteraceae > Stagnihabitans. Next base: position 2,614 of record CANGHD010000133.1, read on the forward strand.
TACGTCCGCACCAATCTGGAGTTCCACCGGACCTTGTACCTGCGCGCCCAGACACCGGCGATGCTGGCGATCTGTGAAACGGTCTGGCTGCAACTCGGCCCGACGATGCGGGCACTTTATGACAAGCTCCGCCGCCGCGATGTGCCGCATCATCACCGACTGATTCTGGCGGCGCTGCGGGCGGGGGATGAGCCGGGGCTGCGATTGGCCGTGCGGACGGACGTGACGCAGGGCCTGCGGCTTCTAGCAGGCTAGGGGATGGTGACCTGCGTGGTGATCTTGTCCACTTCCGCGCCCTGCCGCATCAGGATGACGGTGCCAAGATAGGCGCCTGACGGCAGGGTGGCGCGCAACTTCTTGCCGATGGCGCGGAACAGCTGGTCTTGCGTGCGGGTCAGATCGGCCCTGCCGTCGATGAGGACGGTCCCATCGGGGGCCGCGACTGAAAAGGTCAGGGAATCCCCCGTCCGCCCGCCAAAGACCTCGGCCCACATGACGAGGGCCGGAGCATCGGCGGGGATCAAGGGTACGGGCATGCCGGCGCGAATGGCGTCGAGGGTCGGAACCTCGGTGGCAAACCCCGCCGCCAGAAAACCGCCGGCTTCGTAGGGCAGGGCGGTTGACCAGAGGCCCTTGTCGTTGGTCGCCCCGCAGGCGGCCTGCTCTGGCGCGAAGGGGTCGACCGGCTGGCCGTTGTGCCGGACGGTCAGGTGCAGGTGTGGGAACTCGGCCGCACCCGACTGGCCCACTTGGCCGAGCGCCGTGCCGATGTCCACCCTATCGCCCTTACGGACGACGACAGAGCCCTGTTTCATATGGCAATATTGCGTCTGCCACCCCTCGCCATCATCGACGATCACGCCATTGCCGCATTCTTTGCCAGGCACGAAAGGCACAAAATCGGCAATGCCGTCTCGGGTGCCCAGAACCGTGCCGGGCACCGCCGCGAGCACATTCACGCCCGCCGCCATGGCCGCCGCATTGGGCAGGGCGATGTCGGTGCCGTCATGGCCCTGATAGGTCAGGGTGCCGCAGGTGAAATCCTTGGAGCCGGGGCCGGGGTCGCGGTCGACATAGTGCTGGATGTGGCAGGTCTCGCCCAGGGTGCAAGCGAGCGGCCACGCCAATTCAAAGGCCCCCGCCGGAGAGGCGAGGGCCAAAGTCAGAACTAAGCCCCGGATCATTCCGCCGTCAGAAGCGGCGGCTTGGTGCCGGTCAGGCGCGGCTTGGCGGGCTCCTGATAGGTCAGGAATATCGCGTCGTCCTTGACGCCCACATGCACCAGACCGCCCTTGGTCAGCTTGCCGAACAGCAGTTCCTCGGCGAGCGGCTTCTTGATGTGTTCCTGAATGACCCGGCCCAAGGGACGCGCCCCCATCTTTTCGTCATAGCCGCGTTCGCCCAGCCAATCGGCAGCCTCGGGCGAAAGGTCGATGTGCACGCCACGGTCCAGAAGCTGGGCTTCCAGCTGCATGACGAACTTCTCGACGACGCGGTGGATGACCTCTTTGCCCAAGCTTGCAAAGGGGATCACCGCGTCCAGACGGTTGCGGAATTCCGGGGTGAAGGTCCGTTCCACCGCCGCCGTGTCTTCGCCGGTGCGCTTGCCCCGGTTGAAGCCGATCGATTCCTTGGCGGCATCCGAGGCGCCGGCGTTGGTCGTCATGATCACCACCACGTTGCGGAAATCGACCTGCCGTCCGTTGTGGTCGGTCAGCTTGCCGTGGTCCATCACCTGCAGAAGGATGTTGTAGACATCCGGATGGGCCTTTTCGATCTCGTCGAGCAGCAGCACGCAATGCGGGTGCTGGTCGATACCATCGGTCAGCATGCCGCCCTGGTCAAAGCCGACATAGCCCGGAGGTGCGCCGATCAGACGGGAGACGGCGTGCTTTTCCATATACTCGGACATGTCAAAGCGCAGCAGTTCCACGCCGAGGATCGAGGCCAGTTGCTTGGCCACCTCGGTCTTGCCCACGCCCGTAGGCCCGGCGAACAGGTAGTTGCCGATGGGCTTTTCGGGTTCACGCAGGCCCGCACGGGCCAGCTTGATAGCCGAGGCCAGCGCTTCGATCGCCTTGTTCTGGCCGAACACCACGCGCTTGAGGTTCTTTTCCAGATCGCGCAGCACTTCGGCGTCGTCTTTCGAGACCGATTTCGCCGGGATTCGGGCGATCTTGGCCACGACAGCCTCGATTTCCTTAATACCAATCGTCTTGCGCCGCTTGGATTCGGTCAGCAAGTGCTGCGCCGCGCCCGCCTCGTCGATCACATCGATCGCCTTGTCCGGCAGTTTGCGGTCGTGGATGTATCGGGCGGCCAGTTCGACGGCGGCGCGGATGGCGTCATGGGTGTAGCGCAGGTCGTGATGCTCTTCGAAGTAGGGTTTCAGACCCATCAGGATCTTGATGCTGTCTTCGATGTTCGGCTCGTTCACGTCGATCTTCTGAAAGCGGCGGGAGAGGGCCCTGTCCTTTTCGAAATGCTGACGGAATTCCTTGTACGTCGTGCTTCCCATGCAGCGCAGCTTGCCGCCCTGCAGAGCGGGTTTCAGCAGGTTGGAGGCGTCCATTGCCCCACCGGAAGTGGCACCAGCGCCGATCACGGTGTGGATTTCGTCGATGAAAAGGATCGCGTCGGGGTGATCCTCCATCTCTTTGACGACCGCTTTCAGACGTTCTTCAAAGTCGCCACGATAGCGGGTGCCGGCCAGCAACGCGCCCATATCCAACGAGAAAATCGTGGCGCCAGCCAGGATTTCCGGGGTTTCGCCCCGGACAATCTTCAAAGCCAGACCTTCGGCGATAGCGGTCTTGCCCACGCCCGGGTCGCCCACCAGCAGCGGGTTGTTCTTCCGGCGGCGGCAGAGGACCTGGATGCAGCGTTCCACCTCGGCCTCGCGGCCGATCAGCGGGTCAACCTCGCCCTTGATCGCCTTGACGTTCAGGTCAACGCAATACTTCGACAGGGCCGATTCCTTGGCGTCGCCTGCCTCGGCTTTCGGCGTCTCATGGTGTTCCTCGGCACCCGAGACCGGGCGCGCTTCGCCGAAGGCGGGGTTCTTTGCCACGCCGTGGGCGATGTAATTCACCGCGTCGTAGCGGGTCATGTCCTGTTCTTGCAGGAAATAAGCGGCATTTGACTCGCGTTCGGCGAAGATGGCGACCAGCACATTGGCGCCCGTCACCTCGGTGCGGCCTGACGATTGCACATGGATCGCAGCGCGTTGGATCACGCGTTGGAAGGCGGCGGTCGGCACCGCCTCGGACCCCTCCACATCGGTGACCAAGGTCGAGAGGTCATCGTCGATGAAATCGGTCAACGTCTTTTTCAGGGCGTCCAGATCCACCGAGCAGGCTTTCATCACCCGAGAGGCGTCTGGTTCGTCCGTCAACGCCAAGAGAAGATGCTCCAGCGTGGCGAGTTCGTGGCGGCGGGCATTTGCCAGCGCCAAGGCGCCATGGATGGCTTGCTCGAGTGTGGTCGAAAATGTCGGCACTTGCGTCGTGCTCCTGTCCTGCAGGTCGGCATGGCCCGAACGGGGATCGGACGGGCCTGTCTTGACCGTGGCCTCATACCGTTAAGGATCGGTTTTCTACGGCGATCTTCAAGTGCTAATTGAAAGGAAAATGCACTTGAGGGGGGCTTGACCCAAAAAAGTGATGACCGCTGGTCAGAACTTGTCCTTCCGCGCCCGGATTTCCGCGAAGACCTCGGCGTCAGATGCGCCCGAAAGTCCAACCGCTGCCTTAACCTGCGGCAGTCCAGCGCGCAAAAACGGGTTGGTCGCCAGTTCTTCGGACAAAAGCGAGGGCACGGTGGCCTGACCCTCGGACCTCGCTGCGGCGATGCTCGCGATCCGGGCAAGAAGGGCGGGGTTCTCAGGCTCGATCGTTGCGGCAAATCGCAGGTTTGATGTCGTGTATTCATGGCCCGAACAGATCAGAGTCTCACCCGGCAGGGCGGCCAGTTTCGACAGCGAGGCCCACATGGTGCCCGGTGTGCCCTCGAACAGCCTACCGCAGCCGCCGGCCATCAGGCTGTCGGCGGTGAAGGCGAGGTTCGAATGGGGGAAGATGAAGGCGATGTGGCCCATGGTATGGCCTGACACGTCCAGCACATGGCCTGTCTCGCCGCCCACGGTGATCTGGTCGCCCTCGGCCAAGGCGCGGTCAAGGCGGGGCAGGCGGGTGGCATCGGCGCGGGCGCCCAGCACGACGGCCCCGGTCGCCGCAGCTATTTCGGGCACGCCCTGGATGTGGTCGGAATGGTGGTGCGTCAACAGGATCATCCCCAGCTTCCAGCCGCGTGCCTGCAGTTCAGCAAGGATCGGAGCGGCTTCGGGCGCGTCGATCAGGGCAGTCTGGCCGGATTCGGCGTCGTGGATCAGATAGGCGTAGTTGTCCTTCAAGCAGGGCACGGTCACAAACTCCAGTGGCATCGGGTCTTCCTTCTCTGGCCCGCAAGCCATCCATGGCAATCGGGGGGCGAATGGCTATGATGGCCCAATGTGATCCTGACCTGTGACACCTGCAATGCATCTGGATGTTCTGGACTTACGGAATTTCTACTTCCGCACCGCTCTCGGCCGGGTGGCGCAGCGCGCAATCCGCGAGCGTGTGGTGGAAATGTGGCCGCCGATGTCCGGGCAGACCATGGTCGGCTTTGGCTTCGCAATCCCCTTGCTGCGGCCCTATCTGACCGACTCGCGTCGGGTGATCGCCCTCATGCCCGCACCACAGGGTGTGATGCCTTGGCCGATGGGCGAGCCAAATGTCAGTCTGCTCTGCGAAGACAGCGAATGGCCGTTGGCCACGGGCTTTGTCGACCGGCTGATCCTGATGCATGGGTTGGAGACCTCTGACAACGGCCCTGCCGTGATGGAGGAAAGCTACCGCGTCCTTGGTCCCGGCGGGCGAGCGCTGTTCATTGTTCCGAACCGCCTGGGTCTGTGGGCGCGGGGCGACGGCACGCCCTTCGGCTTTGGCCGCCCCTATTCGATGGGCCAGATGGAGACCGAATTGAAACGCCATGGCTTCATGCCCGAACGCGCCATGACGGCCCTGTTCGCGCCGCCCTCGCTTGGGCGGTTCTGGCTGAAGACATCGGGATTCTGGGAGTGGGCGGGCCACAATGCGCCGTGGCTCGCCGGCGGGGTGCTGATGGTGGAGGCCTCCAAGCAGGTTTACGCGCCGACGCGCGGCGGAATAGGCGCCATCGTGCGCAGGCCTCTTCGGGCGCTTGAGGGGATACCGGCGGCGGCCCCGGTGCCACGGCTGGAGATGGTCGAACCGGACGGATTTCACCCAGGTGTCATGCCAAAGTCATAGTCCTGCGACGAAGAGCCGCGCCGGGCCGTGAACGCCCAAGACACAGCCCAACCGGCCCGGTTTCCCATCACGGAGGTGTGGGATTCTTGGTTGCGAGGTTCCAAGTGCTCTGCTATGGACGCCGCAATCTCAAAGAGACGCAGACACTATGTGTGCGCCAACGGAGGCTCTTGATCTGCCCAAAGGCAGGTGAAAGCGCCCAGACAGCGGAAGGGTTGACGTGTCGGAAACAGCATCCATCTCCCTCAGCATCGCCGGGCGCTACGCCCAGGCTCTATTTGAACTGGCAAAAGAAGACGGCGCTTTGATGGCGCTGGAATCAGATGCCGATGCTTTGGGCGCGGTTCTGACCGAAAGCCCCGAGCTGGCGGCCATGATCGCTTCCCCGGTGGTGAACCGGGACGAGCAATCGGCAGCTATGGCGGCGATTGCCGCGCAAATGGGCCTTTCGACGCTGACTCAGAACACTTTGGCGCTGATGGCGCAAAAGCGTCGTCTGTTCATCCTGCCGCAGCTGGTGCAGGACCTGAAGGCCCGCATCGCCGCTGAGAAGGGCGAAGTGACCGCCGAGGTGACCTCGGCCACCGTCCTGACCGCCGGTCAGCGCGATGCGCTGGTGGCGACGCTGAAGGCGAACTTCGGCAAGGACATCAAATTGAACACCGCTGTCGATGAAAGCCTCATCGGTGGTCTTATCGTCAAGCTGGGCTCGTCCATGATCGACACATCGGTCAAGGCCAAGCTCGCGGCACTCCAGAATGCAATGAAAGAGGTTGGGTGATGGGTATCCAGGCTGCTGAGATCTCTGCGATCCTGAAAGCGCAGATCAAGAACTTCGGTCAGGATGCCGAAGTCGCCGAAGTTGGTCGCGTGCTGTCCGTCGGTGACGGCATCGCCCGCGTCTACGGGCTGGACTCGGTCCAGGCCGGTGAGATGGTCGAATTCCCCGGTGGTATCCGCGGGATGGCGCTGAACCTCGAAGTCGACAACGTCGGCGTCGTGATCTTCGGCTCCGACCAGGACATCAAGGAAGGCGACATCGTCAAGCGCACCAAGTCCATCGTGGACGTGCCTGCGGGCAACGGTCTTCTGGGCCGCGTGGTTGACGCGCTTGGCAACCCGATCGACGGCAAAGGCCCGATTGCGTTCACCGAGCGTCGCGTGGCTGACGTCAAGGCCCCGGGGATCATTCCCCGCCAATCCGTGCACGAACCGATGGCGACCGGCCTGAAAGCCGTCGACGCCATGATCCCGATCGGCCGTGGCCAGCGCGAGCTGATCATCGGCGACCGTCAGACCGGCAAGACCGCCGTCGCCTTGGACGCCATTCTGAACCAAAAGGTCTACAACGACGCGGCTGGCGACGACGAATCCAAGAAGCTGTACTGCATCTATGTCGCGATCGGGCAAAAGCGCTCGACCGTGGCGCAGCTGGTCAAGAAGCTGGAAGAAACCGGTGCGATGGCTTACACGATCGTCGTGGCCGCCACCGCCTCCGACCCGGCGCCGATGCAGTTCCTGGCCCCCTTCTCGGCCACCGCAATGGGCGAGTTCTTCCGCGACAACGGCCGTCACGCGCTGATGATCTATGACGATCTGTCCAAGCAGGCCGTGGCCTACCGTCAGATGTCCCTGCTGCTGCGCCGCCCGCCGGGCCGTGAAGCCTATCCGGGCGACGTGTTCTATCTGCACTCCCGCCTGCTGGAGCGTTCGGCCAAGCTGAACGCGGACTTCGGTTCGGGCTCCTTGACCGCACTGCCGATCATCGAAACCCAAGGCGGCGACATTTCGGCCTTCATTCCGACGAACGTGATCTCGATCACCGACGGTCAGATCTTCCTGGAAGGCGAACTCTTCTACCAAGGCATCCGCCCGGCTGTGAACACCGGTCTGTCGGTGTCTCGCGTCGGCTCGTCCGCCCAGACCAACGCCATGAAGTCGGTGGCCGGCAAGGTGAAGCTGGAACTGGCGCAGTACCGCGAAATGGCTGCCTTCGCACAGTTCGGCTCCGACCTTGACGCCTCGACCCAGCAGTTGCTGAACCGTGGTGCGCGTCTGACGGAACTGATGAAGCAGCCGCAATACTCGCCGCTGACCACCGCGGAAATCGTCTGCGTGATCTTCGCCGGGGCCAACGGTTACCTCGACAAGGTGCCGGTGCGTGACGTGGGCCGCTATGAAGCGGGCCTTCTGAAGCACCTTCGCACCGCTGGCGCTGCCTTGTTGGCCGATATCACCACCAAGGACCGCAAGGTTTCGGGTGATCTGGAAAAAGCTATTCGGGCCGAATTGAACGCATACGCCAAAGACTTCGCGTAATTTGGTCCCGGGAGCAGCAACATGCCCAGCTTGAA
>CANGHD010000134.1 GCA_947453525.1 Paracoccaceae bacterium
AAAGGTGCAGCGTTTGATTCAGGCCGGCATTGATGAAGGTGCAACACTGGTCACCGGCGGCATCGGGCGTCCGCAGGGGCTCAACCACGGCTGGTTCGTGAAGCCCACGATCTTCGGCAATGTGACGAACGAGATGACCATCTCGCGTGCGGAAATCTTCGGTCCGGTTCTGTCGATCCTGCCCTATGACGATATCGACCATGCGGTGACGATGGCGAATGACACGCCCTATGGGCTGGCCGCCTATATCGCAGGCCCGGTCGAGGACGCCCGCCCGGTGGCGCGCCGCCTGCGGGCGGGCACGGTGAACCTGAACTACCCGGCATGGGACACCTTTGCCCCGTTCGGCGGTTACAAACAGTCCGGCAACGGGCGCGAATATGCCGGTTGGGGCATCCATGATTTCTGTGAAGTGAAAGGCATCGTCGGGTGGGGGGAATGAATTACGGCTATATCGGTCTGGGCAACCTTGGCGGCCATCTGGCCGCGAGCCTGATCCGGGCGGGGCATCAAGTCACCGTCTATGACCGCAACACCGCATTGGCCGAACGCCATGCGGCGATGGGGGCCAAAGTGGCAACCTCGCCTGCGGAACTGGCCGAACAGGTGGATCACGTCTTCACCTGCCTGCCGTCCCCCGCTGTATCCGAGGCGGTACTGGCGCAGATATTGCCGGTGATGAAGCCGGGCGCCACCTGGATCGAGAATTCCACCCTTGGCCGCGAAGACGTGCTGCGCCTGTCCAACCTCGCCAAATTCGCAGGCGTCCGGATGCTGGAAAGCCCGGTCACCGGCGGCGTCCACTTGGCCGCACGCGGAGAGATCACCGTCTTGGTCGGCGGCGATCAGGACCTGTTCGACCTGCACCGCCCGGCGCTGGAGGCCATCGGCGGCAAGATCTTCCTGATGGGCCCCTTGGGTTCAGCCGCCGTGATCAAGGTCATCACCAACATGCTGGCCTTCATCCATCTGGTGGCGGATGGCGAGGCGCTGATGCTGGCCAAACGCGGCGGACTGGACCTGAAGACGGCATGGGAGGCGATCACCGCCTCCTCCGGCACCTCGTTCGTGCATGAGACCGAAGGCCAGTTGATCCTGAACGGAAGCTATGACATCGCCTTCACGATGGACCTCGCGCTGAAGGACCTTGGTTTTGCCATGGGCTTTGGCAAGGAATACGGCGTGCCTCTGGACCTCGCCTCCCTCACCAACCAGACCTTCATGAAGGGCAAGGCGGTCTATGGTGGTCAGGCGCAATCGACCCAGATCGTCAAACTGCTGGAAGACGCCCTGCAAACCGACCTGCGCGCCGAAGGCTTCCCCGCCCGCCTCGAATAGCCCCCCCTTCACTCCCTTCATTCAGGCCCAAATATCCCACGGGGGGTCTGGGGGTGTGAACCCCCCCAGCCTTTCAGAACAAGGCACATCCGATGACCGCAGACCGCCGCTTCGCTGACATGCTGCACCACCGGGCCGAGCGGTTGGGGCGGGGCGATTCCATCTCGCCGCCGCTGATCTCGGCCACGACCTACCATCTGCCGGGGCTGGAGAATGCCCAGTTCACCTATGGCCGCGCCGGCATGCCGACCTGGGCCGAGGTCGAGGAGCAACTGGCCATTCTGGAAGGTGCCACTGTGGTGGGTTTCCCCTCGGGGATGGCCGCGATTGCGGCGGCGCTGTTTTGCAGCTTGCAGGCTTGGCAAGAGGTGATCCTGCCTGCAGACGGCTATTACACGACACGGCTTCTGGCCGACCGCTTCTTGGCACCCATGGACGTCAAGGTGCGGCTCTTGAACACGCGCGACTATGACGAGGCTGATTTCACCGGTGCCAGCGTGGTGTTTCTGGAAAGCCCCTCCAACCCGGGGCTCGATTGCTGTGACATCGCCTTGGCCGCCCGCAAGGCCCATGCGGTGGGGGCCAAGCTGATTGTCGACAACACCACGATGACGGCCCTTTTGCAGCGCCCGCTCGACCTTGGCGCCGATCTGGTGGTGGCGGCGGATACCAAGGCACCGGCAGGCCATTCGGATGTGCTGTACGGCCATGTCTCGGGCCGTGATGCGGGTCTGATGGCGCGGGTGGCGGAGTGGCGCAAGCTGTCGGGGTCCGTCCCCGGGGCCTTCGAGGCCTGGCTCTTGCATCGCGGCTTGGAGACGCTGGAGGTTCGTCTGTCGCGCATGTGCTCCAGTGCTCAGACAATCGCCGAGCGGTTGGCCGATCATCCCCGCATCAGGGCGTTGCGCTATCCGGGCCTGCCCTCCGATCCGTCCCATGCCATCGCAAAACGCCAGATGTCAGGCTTTGGCTTCCTGATGAGCTTTGAATTGGAGAGCGAAGAAAGGGCCGAGGATTTCCTGACCCGCTGCGCATACCTGACGCAAACCACCTCCTTCGGAGGCACCCATTCGGCGGGCGAGCGCCGGGCGCGCTGGGGCGATGCTGTGGCCCAGGGGTTCATCCGCTTCTCGGTGGGCGTCGAGCCGGTGGAGCCCCTCTGGGCCTCGATCGCCGAGGCTTTGCGCGATTGACGGGCTTTTGACAAGGCGGCTGCCTGACGACCCTGACCTTGCAGGATGGTCCTGCGCGTCTTGGCCAAAGGCGGTTTGTGGGGCGGAGCGGGCTTTGCAAGCCGATCCGTCCCAGGCGTGGCGCTTGGCCTGTGAGAACGGCGTCTTCGGCAGCACTGGTGCCGAAGACGTCCTTGATCGGGACCCAGGCTCAATGGGACTGACCTTGATGCGCGTGCACCTTTTGTCCTGCGTGCCGCCGCCTATTCGCCTGTCTCAGCGTGCCGCGCATCAGGCTTGACTGGCGGCGCCGGCCACAACAGGCGGACGGGCCCATGGTTTTCAGGCGGTGGCGACCTTCGTCATCTTGGTCGCTCTGGGCTCAACCGGCCTTGGCACCATCACCGATTTAAAGACCCATCGGGAGGCGATCGGTCTGGACGGTTCGGAAGTGTTTCAGGGCGGCAGGGTCGACCAGGTCAAGATGACAGGCTCCGGCGGCCCGCGCGAAACGTCAGGACCAGCGCGGTGGACGTCGAACCGGTCGGTCAGGATGATTTCCATACCATCCCGCATTTTGCCGGCATCGCCAACCATGCCGCCCTGACCTTGAGCGATTTCTGGTGCAGACCGGCGAAAACCCTCTGCCCGCCGCGGCGCGGCGCTGTGCAGGCGTTCTGCCCTCTGGACCCCGGCGTGGCTTTCGGCCATATCAGGGGCAACTCAATCGGAGGCTTATCCATGGACTTCCTCAAGCGCCTGCTGACCTGGTGGAACAGCCAGACCCTTGGCACGCAGATCTTCACCGCGCGGCGCGGAGTGAAAGTGGGCGAGGACGGGCAGGGCAATGTCTATTACCAGACCGCCGACGCCAAGCGGCGCTGGGTGATCTACAATGGCGAGATGGAAGCTTCGCGGGTGACCCCCGATTGGCATGGCTGGCTGCATTTCACCTGGGATCAGCCGCCGACCAAGGCGCCCTTGGCGCACAAGTCCTGGGAAGAGCCGCATCTGGAAAACCTGACCGGCACCGTTGCCGCCTATGCGCCGCCCGGCTCGATCCGCCGCGCTGCCCCGGCGCCGCGCGCAGATTATGAAGCCTGGATCCCGGAATAAGGGCGGATGTGATGGCCGACAGCAAGCTGGAGATTTTGGCGGGCGCCCTGGTGGTGGTCGCTGCCTTGGGCTTCGTGGCCTATGCGGGCCAGAGTGCGGGTTTGGGCAGTGGAGGCGACCGCTATGACCTGCGCGCCTCGTTCCGCTCGATCCAGGGCGTCTCGCTGGGGTCTGATGTGAAGCTGGCGGGCGTCAAGGTCGGGGCCCTGACCGGGCTCAAGCTGAACCCCGACACCTATATGGCGGATGCTACCATATCGCTGGACAAGTCGATCCAGCTGCCGAGTGACAGCGCGATCCTGATTTCCTCCGAGGGGCTGTTGGGTGGCAACTATATTGAGTTGCAGCCGGGTGGCATGCCCGATGTTCTGAAACCGGGAGAAGAGATTGAAGACACGCAGGGTGCGGTGTCGCTGATTTCCCTTCTGATGAAGTTCGTGAGCAACAAGGCCGATCCGGCGAGCGCTCCGGCGGCCAAGACGCCATGAGGGCGCAGTCGCTGGCCTTGGCGGTGGTGATGGGTCTGGCAGGTCCGGCCGCGGCGGAGATTGTGGTGGCCAAGGGCGGATCGGTGCGGGTGCTGGACCGCATGACCGGTGCGGTGACGGATTATGATCTGGCACCGGGGCAGGTGCAGGCGGTGGGCAAGTTGCAGGTCCGGCTGGACGAATGCCGCTATCCCTCGGATCAGCCGACGGGCGAGGCCTATGCCCATCTGACCATCACGGACCAAGCCCAGCTTGACCCGGTCTTCAAGGGATGGATGGTGGAATCAAGCCCGGCTTTGTCGGCGCTGGATCATCCGCGCTATGACGTCTGGGTGCTGCATTGCGACGTGCCGGCCGCAGCGGCGCCGGCACCGGCGGACAAGACCTCCTCGGGGGTCGGGTCGGGCGGGTAACCGGGCGGCTGGAAGCTGGCCTTTGCGGTCAGCGCCAGCGCCAGACGGTGGCGATAGGCGGCGCGCGGCAGTTCGACGGCGCCAAGACTGGCCAGATGCGGGGTCAGGAACTGCACGTCAAACAAGGTGAAGCCTCCGGCCACCAAGCGATGCATCAGGTAGGTCAGCGCCATCTTGGAGCCGTTCACCTGCCGCGAGAACATGCTTTCGCCAAAGAAGGCGCCGCCAAGGCTCACGCCATAGACGCCCCCGATCAGGCGGCCCTCGTCCCAGACCTCAAGGCTATGGGCATGGCCTTGGGCGTGCAGGGCGGCATAGGCGGCGAAAATCTCGGCGTTGATCCAGGTTTCCGTGCGGTCGGCACAGGCCTTGACGACGCCCGCAAAATCGCCGTTGACGGTGACCTTGGGGCGCAGGCGACGGATGTGGCGGGCCAGGCTGCGCGAGATATGGAACCTGTCCAGCGGGAAGACGGCGCGGCGTTTGGGGTCGACCCAGTGGATCTGCGGGTCATCACGGCCTTCGGCCATGGGAAAGACACCCGCAGCATAGGCCCGCAACAGAAGGTCGGGGGTCAGGGTCATGCCGTCTCCCAGGCGGCCATACGGGCGGCGAGAGCCGTCTGCAGGCGGCGGGCGGCGGGGCGCAGGTCGGTCGTGGTGACAAGGTAGACCGGCACGCGGGGCAGGGCGGGCAGACCCTGTGTCTCGCCCAGATCGGGCGGCGCGGTGCCAGCCGCCACCGAGGTGACGGCCACCCCGGCACGGACAGCGGCGAAGATGCCGGCATGGCTGCGGCTTTGGAAGGCGACCTGCCACGGGCGGCCTGCGGCTTCCAGCGCCCCGATCATGACGCGGCGAAAGACGCAGCCTTCGGGGTAGGCTGCAAGGCGGACGATACCTTCGGGCGGCAGGCCCACCCAATGCAGCGGGACTTCGGCCACCGCACAGGTCTGCGCCGGGCGGCTTTCCAGGGTTACCAGCGCCAGATCAAGGTCCTGCCGCTGCACGCCCGCCATCAGGTGGGCCGACAGATCGCAAGTGATCTCGACCTCGGCCCGGTCAAGGTTGACCTGCGACAGCACCTGCCCCAGCCACCCAAGGGCATAATCATCGGGCAGGCCGATCCGGATGCGTTCGGCTGCGGGGCGCGAGCGGGTGGTCGACAGCATCTCGTCATAGGCGGCCAGCACGCCAAGCGCCTTGGCGTAAAGCTCGGCGCCGCGCGGCGTCGGGTCTAGTCCATGCGGCGTGCGGCGGAACAGAGGCGCACCGATCTCTGTCTCCAGCAGCTTCAGGCGCATCGACATGGCGGCCTGCGTGCAGGCCATGCGGTCGGCGGCGCGGCTGATCGAGCCCGCCTCGTGCATACGCACGAAGGATCGCAGTAGCCGCAGTTCGATGTCCATATAAGCCCCGCTGATGCCCGCCTTAACGGGCTTTTGTTTGCAAAATAGGGGCTTGAGGGCCAGCCTGCAAGCTGAACAGGGGAGATATCACATGCGCATCGGGTTTATCGGGCTTGGCACCATGGGCAAGAACGCCGCCGCCAACATCGCCCGGCACGGGTTCGAGATGGTCGTTTACGACATCCGCCCCGAGGCGATGGAGGGTCTGGCCGCGATGGGGGCGGTGAAGGGGGAAAGCCCGGCGGATGTGCTGGTGCTGTGCGACGTGGTGGTGACAATGGTTTTCGGCCCGAAAGAGGTCGAAGCGGTGCTGCGCGGCCCGCAAGGCTTCCTGTCGGTCGATTGCACGGGGAAGGTGTGGATCGACATGACGACCTCCTCGCCGTTCCTGATGCGCGACCTTGCCGCGGAGTTCGAGGCCAAGGGCGGACAGGCGGTCGATGCGCCGGTGACGGGGTCGGTCGATGCGGCGATCCGGGGCGACATGCCGATGTTCGTCGGCGGGGAGGATGCGGTGATCGAACGGGTGCGCCCGGTGATCGAGGCGATGGGACAGCTGCGCAAGGTCGGCGCCTACGGCAACGGCTATGTCGCCAAGCTGGTCAACAACCAGCTCTGGAAGATCCACGCCGCGGCGATTGGCGAGGCGATGGTGACGGCCAAGCTGGCCGGTCTTGACCCGGCGGTCTGGTGGGAGGTGATGAAGGGCGGGGCGGCGGACAGTTTCGTGCTGAGTCACGATGTGCCCTCGATCTTCGCCGGCCATTACGATCCCAGCTTCCCGATTGCGCTGTGCCTGAAAGACCTGAGCTTGATCAAGGAGTTGATGGACAAGGTGGGCACGACCAACACCCTGACCGAAGCAACCCACGAACGCTTCCGCGAGGCCGGCAGGCGCTATGGCATGACGGCGGGCGAGATGACGGTCTGCAAGGTGATCGAGGACGACGCCGGCATTGATCTGCGCGTGGCGGGCGATTGGGTCAAGCCGTGGGAGGTTGCCCCTCCGACGTGAGGGAGCATGGGCGGATCGCCCATCCTACCCTGTCTCTGGCCGGCCGCCTTTGGCCAAGGCCGGGGACTGTCTTCCCCCCAGCTTGGCAGTGTCTTCGCTGCCAAGCCGCACACGGCGCGCACCTCGAGAGTATCTGGAAAGGCGCAAAATGCAGGGCTAGCCGCCTGTCCCTTTCCTTTGCGCTTTGCCTAATATTCCGCCGGCGGTCCGGAGGGCGCGAAGCCCTTCGGGGCCTGCGACAGGCGCGCCCCTGGAACAAGGTAGGATGGGCGGTCCGCCCATCCTTTGGGTCAGCGCCTCAGGCGCCGAACTTCTTTTCCAGCCACTTTTCCAGCCAGTGGATGTTGTACTCGCCGTTCTGGATGTCTGGTTCCGCCAGCAGGGCATCAAACAGCGGCATCGTGGTCTCGATACCGTCGATGATCAACTCGCCCAAGGCGCGTTTCAGACGGGCCAAGGCCTCGGGCCGGTCGCGGCCGTGCACGATCAGCTTGCCGATCAGTGAGTCGTAGTAGGGCGGGATCGAATAGCCGCCGTAAAGCGCGGAGTCCATGCGGACGCCAAGGCCACCGGGGGCGTGGAAGACCTTGACCTTGCCCGGACGCGGGGCGAAGTCGGGCAGTCGTTCGGCGTTGATGCGGACCTCGATGGCGTGGCCGTTGATTTCCAGCTCGTCTTGCGTGAAGGACAAGGGCAGACCAGAGGCGACGCGGATCTGTTCGCGCACGAGGTCGACGCCGAAGATGGCTTCCGTCACCGGGTGTTCGACCTGCAGGCGGGTGTTCATCTCGATGAAGAAGAACTCGCCGTCTTCATACAGGAACTCGATGGTGCCGGCGCCGATGTACTTGATCTTCGACATCGCATCAGCGCAGACCTTGCCGATCTTCGCCCGCAAGGCGGGGGTGATGACCGGGCCGGGCGCCTCTTCGAAGACCTTCTGGTGGCGGCGCTGCAAGGAACAGTCGCGTTCGCCCAGATGCACGGCGCCGCCTTTGCCGTCACCGAAGACCTGTATCTCGATATGGCGGGGCTTCTGGAGGTACTTTTCGATATAGACTTCGTCGTTGCCGAAGGCGGCTTTCGATTCGGCCCGCGCGGTGCGGAAGGCGATCTCCAGCTCTTCGGGGGTTTTGGCGACCTTCATGCCGCGCCCGCCGCCGCCGGCAGTGGCCTTGATGATGACCGGAAAGCCGATCTTGGCGGCCACGCCGATGGCGGTTTCATAATCCGGCACGCCGCCGTCTGACCCCGGCACCACGGGAATCCCCAGGGCCTTGGCCGTCTCTTTGGCGGTGATCTTGTCGCCCATGATGCGGATATGCTCGGCATTGGGGCCGATGAAGGTGATGCCGTGATCCTGCAGAGCCTGCGCGAAGGACGCATTCTCGGACAGGAAGCCGTAGCCCGGATGCACGGCCTGTGCGCCGGTGATCTCGCAGGCCGAGATGATCGCGGCTTTGCTCAGGTAGGACAGCGTCGAGGAGGCCGGGCCGATGCAGACCGACTCATCGGCCATCCGCACATGCATGGCATCGGCGTCGGCGGTGGAATGGACCGCCACCGACTTGATGCCCATTTCCTGACAGGCGCGGATGACGCGAAGGGCGATCTCGCCGCGGTTGGCGATCAGGATCTTGTCGAAAATCGGCAGAGTTGCGGGTCGGGTCAAGATGCCAACCTCACTCGATGATCATCAGCGGCGCGCCGTATTCCACCGCTTGCCCGTCGGTGGCAAGGATGCGCTTGACCACGCCCGCGCGCGGCGCGGGAATGTGGTTCATGGTCTTCATCGCTTCGATGATCAGCACGGTCTGGCCTTCGGACACAGTGGCACCCACCGTCACGAAGGCCGCAGCCCCCGGTTCCGCCGACAGATAGACGGTGCCCACCATGGGCGAGGTCACGGCACCGGGGTGCTGGGCCGGGTCTTCGATCGGCGCCACGGGAGCGGCTGACGGGTAAGGGGCGGAGGCAGGTGCGAAACCCTGCTGCGCCGGAGCCGCCTGCATCACAGGTGCGGCCATATGAATGACATTGGCCTGTTTGACCACCTTCACGTCGAGACTGTCGTTCTCGCCATACTCGCGCTTGACCGAAAGCTCGGTCAGGTCGTTCTTGTTGAGAAGTTCAGCGAGGGCCGCGATGAAGGCCACGTCCGCATCAGGGTTATTTTTGCTCATGCAATCCTCTGTTGGCGTCGTTGTTGCGCGTCCGCTGTTGGAACCACGGGGCGATGTTTCTGCGCCCGGTGGGCCAACCGGGCACTTGGTGGGCATCATATACGGCAGGCGTGCCCAAAGGAAAAGCATCTGATCGGCGGACTATCCCTATGCCGCGAATTCTTCGCCCGGGGCATAGTTTACCGTTTGATAAAAAAACAGACCTGTGCCAGCCTGAAATCAAGAGATCAACACGCCGGGGAGGCCCAGAATGTCCAACTCGCCCCAGACTCCAGGGATTGTCGCGCATCGTTTGCCGCCCGAGGCGGTGGCGCAGAATTTTGACCATTACATGCCGGCTTATGACGCACACGAGGCGCGGGTGGCCGCCGACCGATGCTATTTCTGCTATGATGCGCCTTGCATGACGGCCTGCCCGACCAGCATCGACATTCCGCTGTTCATCCGCCAGATCGCCACCGGCACGCCGGAGGCTGCGGCGAAGACCATCTTCGCGCAGAACATCATGGGCGGCATGTGCGCCAGGGTCTGTCCGACCGAAACCCTGTGTGAGGAAGTCTGCGTGCGCGAAGTGGCCGAAGGCAAGCCGGTCGAGATCGGCCGCTTGCAGCGCTTTGCCACCGACACGCTGATGGCGAAGGGCGTGCATCCCTTCACGCGGGCACCTGCCACGGGCAAGCAGGTTGCCGTCGTGGGGGCCGGTCCTGCGGGCCTTTCGGCAGCGCATCGGCTGGCGCTGCATGGCCATGAGGTGACGGTCTATGAGCGGCGGGCCAAGGCCGGGGGGCTGAACGAATTCGGCATTGCCGCCTATAAGTCGACCGATGACTTTGCCGCGCGCGAGGTCGAGTGGCTTTTGCAGATCCGCGGCATCACTGTGGAAACGGGTCGCGAATTGGGCCGGGAGTTCTCGGTTGCCAGCCTTGAGGCGGAGTTTGACGCGGTGTTCCTGGGGATCGGCCTTGCCGGGGTCAACGCCCTGCAAGCGCCGGGCGAAGACCTGTCGGGTGTACGGAACGCGGTCGATTTCATCGCC
>CANGHD010000135.1 GCA_947453525.1 Paracoccaceae bacterium
CAAGGAGGCAAGTTCATTCCTGCCTCCTTGACCCAACAACGGATGCCGAGGCCGTTAAGTTTCAGGGCAACCAATCGGATCACGCGCTCGTGACCACACTCTTTTCTGCTGCGTGCCGCAGGAAGACGGCAGATCGGGTAAGATATTGCAAATCGCCGGCAGAACCGGTTTCGGCCCGCTGTGTTTGCCATTCGGGGCAGAGGTGAGCCTAAACCTTGACCAAAGCGCCCTTGGCCACGATCGGCCCGGTGGGTTTGCCGCTCGGAGAGCCGCCGGGCGGTTCCAGCGTCACGGCCAGTACGGCACCGGCGGCGGCGCCCGGCAGCGAGATGGTCTCGCCGTCCGCCGGGATCACGCCCAGCGAGACCGGCGGGTCATTGCCGGCGATGATCCACAATTCGTGGCTGTGTGCCGCATCGGGCTTGTCGCCCGCGACGCGGGTGATGGTTAGATGACCATGGGTGATCACGGCGGCAAATTGCAGCGTGCCCTGATCGGCGGCCAAAGTGGCGGTCAGTTCGGGTTTCGGCGGCGTCAGCGCCAGATAGGCCACCAAAGCGGCCGACGCGACCACAACGCCGCCCCACAGCCGCAAGTCGGCCCACCAGATCCGCTTGCGGGGCTGCGTCGGGAACAGCCGCGCCTCGATCTTCGGCAAAAGGTCGGGCAGCGGCGCCGGGGCATAGGCCTCGTTCAGGCCCGACAGACGGTCTTCCCAGATTGCCACCCGTGCGGCAAACCCGGAGTCGTTCCTGAGGCGTGTTTCCACCACATAGCGCTCAGCCATTTCCAGAGCGCCCAGAACATATTCCGCCGCCAGCACGTCGTCTTCGTCATCTTCGGGAAGGTCAGGCAAGGTACTCATCCGTCCATGCACTCCCGCAGCTTCAGCAGGCTGCGTCGCAGCCATGTCCGCAGGGTGTTCAGCGGCACGCCAAAGCGCGCGGCAAGGTCAAGATAAGAATGGCCGTCCAGATAGGCGCCGCGCAGCATCGCCGCCCGATCGGGCTCCAGCGTGGCAAAACAATCGTTGATCCGCTGCACCTCGCCCATGGCCATCATGCGCGTCTCGGCGCGCGGCGCGGGATCGGGGGCGGCCTCCAGCGCCAGATCATCCGAGACATGGTCAGGACGCGCCCGCAACCGGTCGATTGCATGATTGCGTGCCAAGGCGATCAGCCAGGTCATACCCCTGCCCTTGGCCGCATCATAGCGCCCCGCCCGCAGCCACACCCGTGTGAAAACCTCTTGCAACGCATCCTCCGCCTCGGCCCTTGTGCCAAGCATACGGATCAGCACGCCCATAAGTTTCGACCCGGCTTCGGCGTACAACTGACGGAATGCCGCACGATCCTGTGCGGCCACAGCCAGAAGAAGTTCTGCTACGGGGTCATCACTCATGCCAGCACTATCGGGCAAATGCACGACCAAATAAAGTCAGAACCGCAGCGAGGCCGTCGATTCTGCCTGGAGCGGCGTCCTTCGGGCCCCGCGACCCGGCTTACCCGCGTCGCCGCCTGCGCCCGCCGTCGCCGCCCTGGCCGGAGGTGTTGAAGCTGACCTCGGGCAGCGGGTCCAGATGCGGGAAAGCGTCCACCGCATTGGGGATCGCTGAGGCATTGACGAAATGCTCCTGAAACTTCGGCTCGATCGCGGTTTCGACCTTGTGGATGTCATGCACCACCGATTCGATCGTGTTGCGCGCGGTCCGGTTGCAGAGTGCAATCCGCGCCCCGGTGCCCGCCGCATTGCCCGCCGAAATCACCTTGTCGAGTGCTGCATCCGGGATCATGCCCAGCGTCATGGCGTGCTTGGGCGAGATATGCGCGCCAAAGGCCCCGGCCAGCACCACCCGGTCGACAGAGGTCACGCCCATCTCGTCCATCAGCAGTTTCGCCCCGGCATAAAGGGCTGCCTTGGCCAACTGGATCGCGCGGATGTCACCTTGCGTGACCAGAATACGCGGGCCGCCCTCGGCAGAGCCATCATGAAGGACATAGGAATGGGTACGGCCTTCGGCAACGCAGCGGTCGGTGCCGGTCTGCTCGGGCCCACCGATCAGCCCCCCCTGATCGACCAGACCCGCCATCCGCATCTCGGCCACCGCCTCAATGATGCCCGATCCGCAGATGCCCGTTACCCCCGAACCGGCGACCGCCGCCGCAAAGCCTTCCTCGGTGGACCACAGGTCCGATCCGATCACCTTGAAGCGCGGCTCTTTCGTCACCGGATCAATCTCGACCCGCTCGATCGCCCCCGGAGCCGCCCGCTGACCCGACGAAATTTGCGCGCCTTCGAAAGCAGGGCCAGTGGGGGAGGAGCAGGCAAGCACGCGGTGTTCGTTGCCCAACAGAAGTTCGGCGTTGGTGCCGACATCGACGATCAGCACCATGTCTTTCGACTTGTTCGGCTCCTCGGCCAGCGCCACCGCCGCGCAATCAGCGCCGACATGGCCCGCGATGCACGGCAGGATATAGACCCGCGCCGTGCGGTTCACCGCCGTCAGGTCGAGTTCCCGCGCGTCAAACGACAGCGAACCGGAGGTCGCCAGCGCGAAGGGTGCCTGCCCGAGTTCCACCGGGTCGATGCCCAGAAGCAGGTGATGCATGACCGGGTTGCAGACGAACACCAGTTCGTAAATCGCCGTGGGTTCCACCCCGGCTTCCGCCGCAATCTCCTTGATCAGCGTGTTGATCGAGGCGCGGACGGCCGAGGTCATCTCGACATCGCCGCCGGGGTTCATCATGGCATAGGACACCCGGCTCATCAGGTCCTCGCCAAACCGGATCTGCGGGTTCATCACACCGGCCGAGGCAAGCACTTTGCCATCGGTCAGATCGCACAGGTGGGCGGCGATGGTGGTCGACCCAAGATCGATGGCCAGCCCCAGAAGCGGGCCTTCATGAAAGCCCGGCCAGATGTCGAGCATGTGGTGATGCGCGTCATGGTTGCCCTTGTTCAAGGCGACGGTGATTTTCCACTGCCCCTTGCGCAGGGCCGGTTGCAGACGGCGCATCAGGGACAGTTCCGCCTCCACGCCCTCGATCTTCCACTGACCCGCCAGAGCGCGCTTGACGCGTTCGAAGTCGCCGGTGGGTTCGTGCATGTCGGGTTCTTCGACGTCGATGAAGTAAAGCCGGGTTGCCGGGTCCATCGCGATGACGCGGTCGGAAGCGGATTTGCGGATCACCTGCTTGTGGACCTGGGATTCCGGCGGGACATCGACAATCACATCACCCATCACCTTGGCCTGACAGCCCAGACGCCGCCCGTCGATCATGCCGCGGATGCGTTTGTAGCGCGCCTCGACCTCATTCCATTCGGTCAGGGCATCGGAGGCCACCGTGACGCCATGCTTGGGGAACTCGCCATAGCCGGGCGTGATCTGGCACTTGGAACAAATCCCGCGCCCGCCGCAGACCGAATCGAGATCGACGCCCAACTGCCGCGCGGCGGTGAGGATCGGCGTGCCAAGGGCAAAGCGCCCGCGCTTGCCCGAAGGCGTGAAAATCACCAGCGCATCATCGGCGGCGTCCCGAATGGTCTCGGCCCCAATCGTATCGGCGGTCATGGTCTTCTCCTGCAGGATGAAGGCTTTCTAGGCCGGATGGCGCCAGCGGCAAGGCCTGAATGCGGCAGGGCAGCGTCCGGCTGCGGCAAAGTGACCCGAAGGGCGCGCGGCGGCCCCGGCTGGGGCAGGGCGCGCCCGGAAGATCCCGTCGTGGAGGATGTTCAGCGCCGACCGCCGAACACGCTTGCAAGGCCGGGCCAGTCCCGATGCAGGACGCTCTGCGGACTTGGCTGGCAGGGTTTCGCGCCCTCCCAGGCCCTCCGTTGGGATATTTAGCGAGGGCGAGTGGAAAGAGATGGGTGCAGGAGAGGGCGGTAGCCGGCGCGCAGGGTGGCGACCGTGGGTGCCGGGGTCATGATCTGGACTGGGCCGGTGGGGCGGGGGATGGGGGGAAGATAACCTTCGGGTGTGTAGGGAAAAGCATGGGGGCCGAAGAGGAGGTGGGGGGTTGCGAGGCGGATGAAGCTGGCGTCAGGCAGGGTTTCGGCGGGTGCTTCGTGCAGGCGTTGCCGGCGGGCTTGGGTGAGGCGGGCGGCGTGCAGTTGGGCATCCACTTCGGGAGCTGTGCTGCCGGGCAGGCCTGCCCCGCGCCAAGCGGCGCGAAACGACGCGTAGGCCGCCCGGCGGCAGGTGGCACAGGGCCGGTGGCCGGCGGCGAGGGCCACCGCCTCGTCAAGGAAAAACAACTCGGTCCATGACCGGCCCGTCATGGGTGTGCGGCGCATGCCCTTCCAGTTCAGCGTGCAGCAGATCCAGGCTTTCGAGGTCCAGCGGTGCCGCAGGGTTTTGGTCGCGTCATGCAGGATGCCACGGTTGCCCGTCAGGGTGCCGCGGGCCGGGATGGCCACGATGCTCTGGTCGGGCAGGACGCGGTTTTGCAGGGGCATCAGATTGGCGGCATCACAGGAACGCGCGCACCACCTGTTCGACCATGCAGACATCTTCCTGCGTACAGTCGAACTGGCCTATCTGCACGCGGATCACATAGCGGCCCTGATGGCGGGTCTGGGTCAGGTAGACGCGGCCATCGCCGTTGATGCGGGCCAGCAGGGCCTCGGTTGCGGCATCGTCCTGCAGGGCGAAGGTGAAGAGCGACAGGGACGGGTGGGTCACGATGCTGACGCCGGGCAGTTCCGCCAGCGCCGCTGCCAGTTCCCGCGACCATGTCACGTGGTTGCGGATACGGGCGCGCAGGCCCTCCAGCCCATAGGCACGCAGCGTAAACCACAGCTTCAGCGCACGGAAGCGGCGGCCCAGGGGCACCGTCCATTCGTTGAAATTCACCACCTCTTCGCGGCCTGCCGTTTCAAGATAGGTTGGCCGCAGGCCCAAAGTCTTGACCTGTGGCGTCGGGTCGCGCAGGAACTGCACCGCGCAATCGAACTGCGCGCCCAGCCACTTGTGCGGGTTGAAGACGATGGAGTCAGCCCCGTCCACCCCGTCCCACAGGGTCCGGAATTCCGGGCAGATCATCGCCGAACCGGCCCATGCGGCATCGACATGGACGGGCAGGCCATGGGATTTGGCCACCGCAATACACGCGCCCATCCGGTCAAAGGCGCCGACCGAGGTGCCACCGGCACACAACACCACGCCGATAGGCTGGAAGCCTGCGGCAAGGTCGGCGGTGATGGCGGCGTCCAGCGCCTCGGGGCGCATCGACAGGCTGGCGTCGGTGGGGATTTTCACAAGGTTGCTTTGGCCGATCCCGGCAATCCGCACCGCCTTGTCGATGGAGGAATGCGTCTCGGCGCTGGCGTAGAGGCGCAGGCGCGGTTGCGACGACAGGC
The DNA here is from genome assembly GCA_947453525.1 of Paracoccaceae bacterium. Lineage (GTDB taxonomy): Bacteria > Pseudomonadota > Alphaproteobacteria > Rhodobacterales > Rhodobacteraceae > Stagnihabitans. The sequence continues at coordinate 5,362 of CANGHD010000135.1, forward strand.
CCTCGGTCAGCCCGGCCCAGTCCAGCGCCTGTTCGCGCATGGTCAGGATGGCCGACAGGGTGGCGGTGGTGGCCGAATCATGGATCGTGCCAGTGAAGCCTTCGGCCAAGCCCAGCGCTTGGCGCAGCCAGTCGATCATCACCTGCTCGATCTCCGTCACCGCCGGAGAGGTCTGCCACAGCATCCCTTGTGCCGCGATGGCATTGGCCAGTTGCTCGGCCAGCATCGAGGCGGGCGAGGCATTGGCCGGGAAATAGGCGAAAAAGCGCGGGTGTTGCCAATGCGTCAGTCCGGGCGGCACAATGCGCGCGAAGTCGCCGAAGATCGCCTCAATCGGTTCGGGCGCCTCTGGCGGAACCTCCGGCAACTGGCGGGCGATGGCGCCCGGGATCAGGGGGGCGCGCACCGGGCGGTCGCGCAGCGTGGCGTGGTAGTCATGCGCCCAGTCGGCGGCCCGTTTGGACCAGATGCGCAGATCGTCGTGGTTCATGGCTCGCCTCCGCTTTTGGCGCGGATCAAGGCAGAGGGGGGCGGGAATGGCAAGAGCAGGCGCGGCGGCAAGTCAGACGGGCGCAGGGGGCGAGCGAGGCGGGCAAAAGCTCACTCGGGTGGCCAGGGGTCAAGGGTGGCTTGCAGCTTTTTGGTCAGGCTGGCGCGGATGACGCCGTAGGAGATGCGGATGCGGTCGGCCATCTCCTCCTCGGGGACATGGCCAAAGGGGATGCGGACCCAGGAGGCATGGAAATACGGGGCGCGCAAGGCGCGGCCCATGTCGATCAGCAGGGCTGCGGTGTCGGTGTCAGGGCATTTGACGTTGAGCCCGTTGCCCTCGACAGCCCCCACCACGGCGAACAGCTTGCCCCCGACCTTCCAGGCATCATGGCCACCGCCCCAGGGGTCGGACCATACCGCCCCTGGCAATGTTGCGCACACCTGATGGACGAGATCGCGGCTCATCCCCCAACGATGCCGGTCGCTGCACTGCGAGTCAATCGCCGCTGGCGCAGCGCAAGCTTGCAGCAGGTTCGCCCGACGGATGTCACACGGCCGCACCATGGAGCCGTGATCTCTCAGGAATTTGCCACGCAAGGTTCCCCTTGCTTCCTGCTTTTTGTCCAGGCTGGCCCGGCCGCCGGCGGCCTGCCGGTTCACCTATGCAACCGATGACGCCACACGATCGACCTCGGATGTCCGCAGCACTGACGTGTCGCCTCGATCCAGGTTATGGTGCCGCTGGCCGATATCGTCGGGCGCGAGTAGAACCGGCAGGGTAACCCGGACGCGCAGGTCGGGCTGATGCTGCAGCAGGCGAAGGCCCGCGCGGCCAAGGGCGGCATGGCCGCGGCATCCGATGGTGCTGCCGGCCAAGGTGACCCGCTGTCACGCGCTGACCTTGGAGGCGGAAACCCAGTTGCCCGCTGTGCTGCGCACGACATCCCGTTCGTCGTCACCTCCGTGGATGGCGGCGGAGGGGCCGTCCTTGCCGGGCCGACGCCGATCTCGGCCGATCTGCCCGCTTTGTCCGGTCACGCGATGACGAGGGCGCGGGGCGAGACGCGGAAGACGCAGACCTCGGCTCCTGTGACGGCGACGACCGCTGCTTGGCTGGTCATCGGCCGGGATGTGCGCGGCAGCTTCACCCGGCTGGGGGACTGACGCGGCGGAACCTGGTGCCGTGCGGCCGGAGGCTTCGGAATGCGGGGGGTGAATGCCGTCGCTCCGGGTCTGGGCATATCTGTAACGTGGAGGACCTCAGCGGCGGGCATAGCCTTCGCTTTGTTTTGCGACCGTGATCGACAGGGGGCAGTTTCATTCTGCCACGCTTTGCAAGCAGGCTTGGCAGAAGCATGGAAGCGGGCTAGAAGAAGGCCATGAAGAACGCCGCAATCCTCCACATGTGCTGCATTACCCGCTGACATCGGTCGCGCGGGCTCTTCTTCTGTTCCCTCCCTTGAACGAAGTTGCTAGACCCCGCGCGGTCGAGTTCTGTCTTGATGCCGCTTGCCAAAGGTCTGAAATGGTCACGATCCGTCTGCACAACACGGCCACCCGCGCGAAAGAGGATTTCGTGCCGATTGATCCGATGAACGTCCGCATGTATGTCTGCGGCCCCACGGTGTACGACCGCGCCCATATCGGCAATGCACGGCCCGTGGTGGTGTTCGACACGCTGTTCCGCCTGCTGCGCCATGTCTATGGCAAAAGCCACGTCACCTATGTGCGCAACTTCACCGATGTCGACGACAAGATCAACGCGACCGCACTGGCGCGCAAGGCGTCGGGCGATCCGCGTGATCTGGAGGCGCTGATCCACGAACGCACCGATGAGACGATCGGCTGGTATCACGCCGACATGGATGCCCTGGGGGCCCTGCGCCCCACGCATGAACCGAGGGCGACGGATTACATCGGCCAGATGGTTGCGATGATTCAAGGGCTTATCGCCTCGGGCCACGCCTATGAGAAGGACGGCCACGTGCTGTTCCGGGTGCGAAGCTATAAGGACTATGGCGCTTTGTCGGGGCGGTCGGTCGATGACATGATCGCGGGGGCGCGGGTCGATGTGGCGCCGTTCAAGGAAGACCCGATGGATTTCGTGCTCTGGAAACCCTCGGACGCCGATCTGCCGGGCTGGCCATCGCCTTGGGGTCGTGGGCGGCCAGGCTGGCATATCGAATGCTCGGCCATGAGCCATGAACTCTTGGGCGCAGCATTTGACATCCACGGCGGCGGACTGGACCTGCAATTCCCCCACCATGAAAACGAGATCGCCCAAAGCCATTGCGCCCATCCGGACGAGGGCTTCGCCAAGGTCTGGATGCACAACGAGATGCTGCAGGTCGAGGGCAAGAAGATGTCCAAGTCCCTCGGCAACTTCTTCACGGTGCGGGATGTGCTGGACCAAGGCGTGCCGGGCGAGGTGATCCGCTTTGTGATGCTGAGCACGCATTACGGCAAGCCGATGGACTGGACGGCGGAGAAGGCCGCACAAGCCGAGGTGACCTTGCGCAAGTGGCGTGGGCTTGTCGCAGGCGTTGAGCCTGCTCCAACCCCGCTGCCGGGCGTCGTTTCTGCGCTGTCGGATGATCTGAACACTGCCGGTGCACTGGCGGAACTGCACGCCGCGGCAGGACGGGGCGATTTTGCGGGGCTTTTGACCTCGGCCCGGTTGATGGGGCTTTTGACGGCGGAATTGGGCGATTGGGTGCGGACCCTGGACCTGTCGCCCTATGCCGACCGGCTGGCAGCGCTGCGCAGCGAGGCGATGGTGAAGAAGGATTTCGCCGGTGTCGATGCCATGAAAGCGGCGCTGATGGCGGCGGGGGTGGAGGTGCGGATCTCCAAGGCGGGGGTGGAACTGCTGCCCGGACCGGGCTTTGACGCGGGCAAGCTGGAGGGGCTGAAGTGAACGATTTTCCTGCGAAAAATCAGGAGGGCCTGCTGCCCTCCCCGGCCAGCAGCTGTTCGCCGGGAAAACAGTCTCCCAGACTGTTTTCTGCTCCGCCTCACACCCGAGGACATTTGGGCCCATGTGAAAGGGCAAAGACGTGAAAGAGCGACTTTACCTGTTCGACACCACCCTGCGCGATGGCCAGCAGACGCAAGGCGTGCAGTTCTCCACTGCTGAAAAGCGTCAGATCGCCGTGGCGCTGGATGCCTTGGGTGTCGATTACATCGAAGGCGGCTGGCCGGGGGCGAACCCGACGGACTCCGAGTTTTTCGCCAACCCGCCTGTGACCCGCGCCACGATGACGGCCTTTGGCATGACCAAGCGGGTTGGACGCTCGGCAGACAATGACGATGTGCTGGCGGCGGTGCTGAATGCCCAGACGTCCGCGGTCTGCCTTGTCGGCAAGACTCATGAGTTCCATGTCATCACCGCTCTGGGTGTCACGCTGGAGGAGAACCGGCAGGCCATAGCCGACAGCTTCGCCAATGTCACGGCAAAGGGCCGCGAGGCGTTGTTTGATGCCGAGCACTTCTTTGACGGCTACAAGGCCAATCCCGCCTATGCCCTGACCTGCCTGCGCACGGCCTGGCAGGCGGGCGCGCGCTGGCTGGTGCTGTGCGACACCAACGGCGGCAGCCTGCCTGCGGAAGTGTCACGCATCGTGGCCGAGGTGATCGCCTCGGGAATCCCCGGCGACCGCCTGGGCATCCACTGCCATGATGACACCGGCAACGCAGTGGCCAACTCGCTGGCCGCCGTCGATGCCGGCGTGCGCCAGATCCAGGGCACCCTGAACGGGCTGGGTGAGCGCTGCGGCAATGCCAACCTGACCACGCTGATCCCGACCTTGCTGCTGAAGGAGCCCTATGCCTCGGCCTATGAGACGGGCGTGTCGCTGGACGGTCTGAAGGGCCTTCTGCGCGACAGCCGGATGCTGGATGACATCCTGAACCGCGTGCCCCTGCGGCAGGCGCCTTACGTCGGCGCCAGTGCCTTCGCCCACAAAGCCGGCTTGCACGCCAGCGCCATCCTGAAAAACCCTTCGACCTACGAACATGTCGACCCTGCCGTCGTGGGCAATGCCCGCATCATTCCGATGAGCAATCAGGCCGGGCAATCCAACCTGCGGGCACGTCTGGCCGCCATCGGCATCTCGATTGCCACCGGTGACGCACGCCTCTCTCGCATTCTGGACGTGGTGAAAGAACGTGAGGATCAGGGCTATGCCTATGAC
>CANGHD010000136.1 GCA_947453525.1 Paracoccaceae bacterium
GATCAGGGCTATGCCTATGACGGCGCGCAGGCCTCGTTCGAACTGCTGGCGCGGCGCGAACTGGGCCTTTGTCCGCGCTTCTTCGAGGTCACGCGCTACCGCGTGACGGTAGAGCGGCGGCGGTCCTCGAGCGGGGCCAATGTGACGCTGTCCGAGGCGGTGGTGGTGGTCAGGATCGGCGATCAGGTGATGATGTCGGTCTCGGACTCTGTCGATGAGACGGGGGCGGACCGTGGTCCGGTCAATGCCCTGTCCAAGGCGTTGGCCAAGGACCTCGGCCCCTATCAGGCGGTGATCGACGACCTGCATCTGGTCGATTTCAAGGTCCGGATCACGCAAGGCGGCACGGAGGCCGTGACGCGGGTCATCATCGATTCGGAAGACAGCAACGGCAACCGCTGGAGCACCGTGGGTGTATCGGCCAACATCGTTGACGCCAGTTTCGAGGCGCTTCTGGATGCCATCACCTGGAAGCTGGTGCGCGATGTGCAGTCGGGCGAGGGGCAGGGCGGATGACCCGTTTCCCGGCGGCCTGCGGACCCTTGCTCTCGGTGGCGACGCTGGTCCTGACCTCCTGCGCCGCACCCGCACCTCTGCCGCAGGCCGGAGAGATCGTGGTCGCGTCCGGCGGGTCTTTCGGCTCCTCGAGCACGCAGATCTTTTCAGATGGCACCGTGATCAGCACCCATGCCGTGTCGGGTCAGGTCCCGGTCCGTGCGATCCGCCATGGTCTGCCCGAGGCCTATCGCAAGGCCGCCGCCATCCTTGCTGCCGAAGGACTGGCCAGCCGCCGCGCCATCAAGCCCCAGGTGCGGCCATGCCTTGACTATGGCACCGATCAGGTTTCTGCCGCTCCCCCGATCGCAGGGTTCGACAAGGCCGTGGCCGCCTGTCCGGATGCGGCGCTGCAGGCCTTGATGTCCGATGTCCTCGCCACCCTGGCCCAGCCATGACGGTGGACGCCTGCGCCGCCCTCGTCCAGCGTGGCGATCCCGATCGCTTTGCCGCCGTGATGGCCGCCCCTCCGGCGGCGCGGGCGCGGCTGTTCCCGCTCTACGCCTTCAATCTCGAGGTCGCCCGCGCGCCCTGGGTCACCGAACAACCGCTCATCGCAGAGATTCGCCTGCAATTCTGGCGCGACATGCTGACCGCCGCCAAACCGCGCGCGCATGAGGTTGCGGGCCCGCTGCACGCCTTGCTGCAAGACAGCCCCGTGCTGGTCCCCCTGCTCGACGGCCTGATCGAGGCCCGCCGCCACGACATCACGCGCGAGCCCTTCGCCTCGGACACAGCTTTCGACGCCTATCTCGAGGCGACCTCCGCCACGCTCCTCTGGGCCGCCGCCCTGACCCTCGGGGCCGCGCCCGAGACCGAGACTGCGTTTCGCGCGCTTGGCTGGGCCTCGGGCCTTGCCAACTACCTGCGCGCGGTGCCTGCGCTGACGGCCCGTAACCTGCAACCGCTGGTCAATCCCGAGCCCAAGGCCGTCCGCATCCTGGCTGCCGAGGGGATGAATCACCTGACCATCGCCCGCAGCCAGCGCGGCAACTTCGGCGTGGCGGCCCCGGCGGCGCTGGCGGCCTGGGCTGCCGGGCGCTTGCTGCGTCAGGCCCATGACAACCCGACCCGCGTTTCCGAGGGCAGCCTCGCCCTGTCCGAATTCTCCAAGCGCGGCGCCCTGGTGTGGATGGCGCTCACCGGGCGGTTCTGAAGCGTTGCCTTTGCTGGACCTGCTGGGCCGGGGCTCGCCCCGGACTCCGGGGTGTTTGGACCAAGATCAACGACTCACCCCAACCGTCTGGTCAACCGCACTGCCGTGTTGGGGATCAGCTCATAGCCCAGCCGCCGGTAATATTCCTGCGCCGCCCCGTTTTCCGGATGGGTGCCGATGATCAGATAGCTGCAGCCCAGGTCGCGGCCCAGATCCTCCGCCGCCCGCACCAGAGCCGAGCCCACGCCCCGCCGCCGCGCCGCCTCGACCACGAACAGATGGTGGAGATCCAGACCCCGCTCGCCATAGCCAAGCCGGGCAAGGGGCAACAAGGCGGCATATCCGATCAACCGCGCGCCCGCCTCTGCCACCAGTCCGTGAAACCACGGCGGATCGCCGAAGAAATCCCGCTCCACCGTCACCGGGGTCGCGCGGGGCACATCGTCATGATAGCGCGTCAGGGCCTCGACCATCGCCAAAAGCCCCGGCGCATCCGCCTTCTGCGCTGTCCTGATCACCATGCCTCGCGTCATGCCCTTTGTTCCCTCACGCCAGTTTGCCTCGCACCTTTGCCAAAAGCAAAAGGCGTCAAACGCAAAGGGGGCACGAAGATCTCCCCCCGCACCCCCCCTTTCATACTTGTCCAAATATCCCCGCCGGAGGCTCTGCCGGGGTTCCCGGACCCTAGCCCATCAAGGCTGCAACCCCGGGCAATTCCTTGCCCTCCATCCATTCCAGGAAAGCCCCGCCCGCCGTCGAGATGAAGGTGAAATCCCCCGCCACCCCGGCGTGATGCAGCGCCGAGACCGTATCGCCGCCGCCCGCGACCGAGATCAGCTTGCCCGCCCGTGTCAACTCCGCCGCCACCTCGGCTGCGGCCGTGGTGGCCGCGTCAAACGGCGCGATCTCGAAGGCGCCCAGCGGCCCGTTCCAGATCAGCGTCTTGCAGGCGGCAAAAACCTTGGCAATCTCGGCCACCGTCGCCGGACCCGCGTCGAGAATCATCTGGTCCGCCGGGCAATCGGCGACAGAAACAACCTTGCTGGCCGCCCCCGCCTTGAACTCTCCCGCCACCACCACATCGACCGGCAGGTGAATGGTGCAGCCCGCCGCCTTGGCCTTCTCGACAATCTCCAGCGCCGTCGGCGCCATGTCACGTTCGGCCAGCGACTTGCCGACTTCAAAGCCTTGCGCCACGAGGAAGGTGTTGGCCATGCCGCCGCCGATTACCAGATGATCGACCTTGGTCACAAGATTGCCCAAGAGTTCCAGCTTGGTCGAGACTTTGGCGCCACCGACCACCGCCACCACCGGACGTACCGGCGTGCCAAGGGCGGCTTCCAGCGCCTTCAGTTCCGCTTCCATCAACCGGCCCGCCGCTGCGGGCAGCAGCCGCGCCAAGGCCTCGGTCGAAGCATGTGCGCGGTGTGCCGCCGAAAAGGCATCATTCACGTAGATATCGCCCAAAGCCGCCAGTTGTGCGGCAAAGGCCGGGTCATTCTTCTCTTCCTCGGGGTGGAACCGGGTGTTTTCCAGCAAAACCACGTCGCCCTGACCCGCTGCGGCAATCGCAGCCTCGGCCACTGGCCCCACGCAATCCGCCCCGAACACCACCTTGCGGCCCAATGAGGCCTCCACCGCAGCCTGCAACCGCCCGAGGCTCATGGCGGGCACAACCTTGCCCTTGGGCCGGTCGAAATGGGCCAAAAGCACCACCTTGCCGCCGCGTGCGATGATATCCTCCACGGTCGGGCGGATCTTGTCGATGCGGGTCGTGTCGGTCACGACATCGCCCTCCATCGGCACATTGATGTCCACGCGGGTCAGAACGGTCTTCCCCGCCAGTGCCACGTCGTCAATCGTCTTCCAGGCCATCCGAGCCTCCTGTCTGATTTGTTCCTCTTTCCGCGCAATGCGGCCAAAGGTCAACTGTCGGGCCTTTCCCTCGCCCCCCGCTTTCGGCTAGTTTCCGCGCCAAATGACAACAAAGGACGGCCCCATGCCCGAAATCAAGGATCCCGAGAACACGATCATCCTCACCCTCAAGGGTGGTGACGTCGTGATCGCATTGCTTGCCGACGTAGCGCCCAAGCATGTCGAACGCATGAAGCAACTGGTGCGTGACGGCGCCTATGACAATGTCTGCTTTCACCGCGTGATCGAAGGCTTCATGGCGCAGACCGGTGACGTGGAAAACGGCAATATGGAGAAAGACTTCAACCTGCGCCGCGCCGGCACCGGTGGGTCGCAGTATCCCGATGTTCCGGCGGAATTCTCTAACCTGCCGCATGACCGGGGGACCATTGGTGCTGCGCGCTCGTCCAATCCGAACTCGGCCAACAGCCAGTTCTTCATCAACTTCGCCGACAACCATTTCCTGAACAAGCAGTACACGGTCTATGGCCGGGTCGTGTCGGGCATGGAACATGTCGACGCCATCACGCGCGGCGAGCCGCCGGCCAAGCCCGACCGTATGATCAGCATGAAGGTGGCCGCCGATGTTGCGTAATCTTCTGGCAGCTTCCGCCCTTATCCTGCTGTCGACCCCGGTCTTCGCCGAGGGCGACGGACCCGGCCCGAACCTGGTGATCGAGGTTGCGGGCACAGCGAATGGCGAAATCGTCATCGATCTGTCGCCCGATCTGGCCCCCAAGGCCGTGGCGCAGATCGTGGCGCTGGCCAAGTCCGGCGCCTATGACAACGTGGTGTTCCACCGCGTGATCGACGGGTTCATGGCCCAGACCGGCGACGTGAAATACGGCAAGAAGGGTGGCGACACCTCGATGGCCGGGATGGGCGGGTCCGAGATGCCGGACCTTCCGTCCGAGTTCTCGGCCACGGCATTCGACCGGGGCATCGTCGGCATGGCACGCTCGAATGACCCGAATTCGGCCAACAGTCAGTTCTTCATCATGTTTGCCCCGGGTGATTTCCTCAACGGCCAATACACGGTCGTGGGCAAGGTCATCAAAGGCATGGAGGTGGTCGATACCATCAAGCGTGGCGAGGGTGCCAATGGCGAAGTAAAAGATCCCGACGTCATGACGAAAGTCACGGTTCAGGAATAGTCCCAAAAGGCCTGCCGCAGCCCGGCGGGCCTTTTGATCCGGCCCGCGCGGGACGGCGCCGCAGATGCTTCACGCCCGGATATTCCGCTCAAAAATCATCACCCTGGAGACTGACATGGAACACCGCCGCCTCGGCCAATCTGGCCTCATGGTTCCCGCCCTGACCTTTGGCACTGGTACCTTCGGCGGCAAGGGTGATTTCTTCAAGGCCTGGGGGGCGACCGATGCCGTCGAGGCGACACGGCTCGTCGACATCTGCCTAGACGCGGGTCTGACCATGTTCGACAGCGCCGATGTTTACTCTGCCGGGGCCGCCGAGGAAATCCTCGGCGCGGCAATCAAGGGCCGTCGGGATCAGGTGCTGATCTCGACCAAAGCCACCTTCCAGTTTGCGCCGGGGGCCAACAACGTGGGCTCGTCGCGCTTTCACCTGATCAAGGCGGTGGAGGGGTCGCTGAAGCGGCTGGGGACCGATCATATCGACCTGTTCCAGTTGCACGGCTTTGACGCCATGACCCCGCTGGACGAGGTGATGGGCACGCTGGACGACCTCGTCAGCGCGGGCAAGCTGCGCTATGTCGGCTGCTCGAATTTCTCAGGTTGGCATCTGATGAAATCGCTGGCGGTGTCCGAGAAACATGGGCTGGTGCGGCACGTGGCGCATCAGGCCTATTATTCCCTTCTGGGCCGCGACTACGAATGGGAACTGATGCCGCTTGGCCTAGACCAAGGGGTCGGCGCGGTGGTCTGGAGCCCGCTCGGCTGGGGCCGCCTTGGCGGCAAATACCGCCGCAGCACCCCGATCGACGCGTCGTCCCGCGCCGCCCAGAACGGCACCTCCGCGCCGCCGGTCTCGGATGAGGTGTTCTACAACGTGATGGACGTGCTGGACGAAATCGCGTTCGAGACCGGCAAGACCGTCGCCCAGATTGCCCTGAACTGGGTGCTGTCACGCCCGACCGTGTCCACCGTGATCATCGGCGCCCGCAGCGAAGCGCAACTGCAGGAGAACCTTGGCGCTGTGGGCTGGCACCTGAACGCCGACCAGCTGGAACGCCTCGACGCCGTCAGCCGCCCGCCCTTGCCCTATCCCTACTGGCACCAGAGCGGTTTTCACCGGAACCCCGCGCCGGTCTGACAGACAGGCGCTCTGCGGACCCGGCTGGGGTGAGGCGCGCCCGGAAAACCCTCCAGTGGAGGGTTTTCAGCGCCGAACGCCGCGCAAAGCTTTGCGCGGCCGGGTACGTCCCTCCAGACCTCCCGCAGAATATTTAACGAGACCGAGAGGCCAGAGGCGTTAGCCCAGAACCACGAGCGCGTGGCGCTTCTTGCCTGCGGTGAGTTTCAGGGGTTCGGCCAGTTCGCCGGCACCGATGCGTTGGCCCGCATCGAGGACAACCTCGTCATTCATCTTGGCGCCGCCTTCCGTGATCAGGCGTTTGGCGTCCTTGCCGGTTGCAGAGAGGCCCGCGCGGACGAAGAGTTGTGCGACGGTGATGCCATCAGCGATTTCGGTTGGCGACAGGGTCAGGGTGGGCAGGTCGTCGCCGACGCCGCCCTTCTCGAACACCTCTTTCGCGGTTGCCTCGGCTGCAGCCGCAGCCTCTGCTCCGTGCAGCAGGGTTGTGGCGATATTGGCAAGTGTGATCTTGCCAAGGTTGATCTCGGACCCTTGCAAAGCGCCCAGACGTTCACATTCCTCAACCGGCAATTCGGTGAAGATCTTCAAGAACTTGCCGACATCGGCATCGGTCGTGTTGCGCCAGAACTGCCAGAACTCGTAGGGGCTCAGCATGTCGCCATTCAGCCAGACCGCACCCGAGGCCGACTTGCCCATCTTGCGCCCATCGGAGGTGGTCAGAAGCGGGGTGGTCAGGCCGAAGATCTCATGTTCCACCACCCGGCGCGTCAGGTCGATGCCGTTGATGATGTTGCCCCATTGATCCGACCCGCCCATCTGCAACAGACAGCCATAGCGGCGGTGAATCTCAAGGAAATCATAGGCCTGCAGGATCATGTAGTTGAATTCAAGAAAGGAGAGGCTTTGCTCGCGGTCAAGCCGCGATTTGACGCTTTCAAAGGACAGCATCCGGTTGACTGAGAAATACCGCCCGATGTCACGCAGGAAATCCAGGTAGTTGAGATTGTCCAGCCATTCGGCGTTGTTCAGCATCACGGCATCCGTGGCGGCATCACCGTAAGACAGATAGCGCGCGAAGACCTTCTGCAGGCCCGCGATGTTCTGGTCGATCTTTTCCGGCGTCAAGAGCGGGCGTTCTTCCGCGCGGAAGGACGGATCGCCAACCTTGGTCGTGCCGCCGCCCATCAAGGTGATCGGCTTGTGCCCGCATTTCTGCAGCCAACGCAGCACCATGATGTTCATCAGATGCCCGACATGCAAGGAGGCCGCCGTGGCATCATAGCCGATATAGGCTGGCACGACCCCTTTGACAAAGGCCTCGTCCAATGCCTGATAATCGGTGCAGTCGGCCAGAAAGCCGCGCTCGATCATCACGCGCATGAAGTCGGATTTCGGATGGTAGGTCATGATGCCCTCATTTACTAAGCTAGGCGTGCAGTAAGGTAGCAGGTCTATAACGGGGGCGGGCATGAAGGGAAAGATGCAAGAGCCGCTTTGGACCTTGGGAACCATGTCGGGCACCTCGCTGGACGGGGTGGACGCGGCGATGGTGCTGACAGACGGGGTTCAGGTGCTGGACTTCGGTCCGGACGCCTACCGCCCCTACAGCAAGGCCGAGCGCGCCACGATCCGCGCGGCCTTTGGCCAATGGCCGGGCGATCCCGGCGTTGCAGCCGCAGCCGAAGTGGTCGAAAGCGCCCATGCCGAACTGATCTCGCGCTTTTCCAACGTGGCGCTGGTGGGTTTTCACGGCCAGACGCTGGCCCATGACCCCGGTGGGCGCGGCACGCACCAATGCGGCAACGGCGCCCTGTTGGCCGGGGCTTTGGGGCTGCCCGTCGTCTGGGATTTCCGCACGGCGGATGTCGAGATGGGCGGGCAGGGGGCGCCGCTGGTGCCCTTCTTCCACCATGCGCTGGCCCGCCGCATGGGAGCCACCGAGCCGCTTGCCATCCTCAACCTCGGGGGGGTCGGCAATGTGACATGGATCGACCCGTCCCATGCGGCACCCGAAAGCCTCGGCGCACTGTTGGCCTTCGACACCGGCCCCGCCAATTCGCCCTTGAATGACCTGATGCTGGCACGGCAGGGCAGGGTGCAGGACGAGGGCGGCACCTTGGCCCTGTCCGGCACACCGGATACCAAAGTGGTCGAGACCTTCCTGAGCCATGCCTATTTCTACCGGATGCCGCCGAAATCCCTCGACCGCAACGCCTTTGACCTGCTGGCCGCCGTTCAGCACCTGAAGGATGCAGATGCCCTCGCCACCCTGACCCATTGCGCGGCAGCCGCCGTGGCCAAGGGCGCGGAACACTTCTCCGGCCCCATCACCCAACTGCTGGTCGCTGGCGGAGGCCGCCACAACGTTGCCCTGATGCAGGCCCTGACCCGATGCCTGCCCAACGTTGCCCCGGTCGAAACCCAAGGCCTGAACGGCGACATGCTGGAAGCGCAGGCCTTCGCCTACCTCGCCGCCCGCGTCAAGGCGGGCCTGCCGACCTCGGGTCCCTCGACCACCGGGGTTCCTGCCGCGGTCGGCGGCGGCAAGATCAGTCTGCCCTGACCCAGCCTGCTCTAAATCCACCTGCCGTGAATCAGCCTGTGCAGCACCTGTCCGGGCAAGACCAGACGCTGCGCGGCCCGAATCCCATCGGACAAGGTCCTTCCCAGACCGCCCCCCGTGCCGTCCAATCCACCCGGCGCTGGCCATGGGTCGGGCCGGTTTTTCCAACCGGATGAGGCAGTTCACCACTGCTTTTGAATAGGTTTGCTCCTGTTTGGAAGACGCGGCTCTCCCTTTGCAAGGCAGCGTGGGAAGGCGAATGCCCTTAGGTGTTCCCGCCATGGGATGACCCGAATGCAGCGGAGGTCATGCCAAAAATGACAGGAGACCAACCGATGAAATATCCTCTATTGACCCTTTCGGTCATTGCTTTGGGAAGCCATCTTTCTACCGCCAGCGCGCCGCTTGCCAAGACCACCGAGACGGACGATTCTCACAGCCAGACGATCTCGCAGCCCGTGCGGGCCGAAGACAACACGGGCACGAGGCAATCCGAGACATCCGACCACGACAACTCAGGGTCTGACAAATCGCAATCTGACCAATCCGTTTCGGACAAACCGGACTCCGACCCATGCGTGTGCGACAAGGCTGCGGCTGACAAGGCCGCTGCCGAAAGAGCCGCAGCCGATGCCGTCAAGGCCGCAGCGGTTGCAGACGCCCGGGCCAAGGCGCAAGCTGACGCCAACATGGCCAAGGCCGCAGCCGACGCCAAGGCCCAAGCGGTTGCCGATGCCCGCGCCAAGGCCGAACAAGACGCGATGCAAGCCAAGGCCGTTGCCGACGCCAAGGCCCAGGCGGTTGCCGATGCCCGCGCCAAGGCCGAGCAAGATGCGATCCAAGCCAAGGCCAATGCGGATGCCAAGGCTCAGGCGGTTGCAGAGGCCCGCGCCAAGGCGCAGGCCGATGCTCAGGCGAAGGCTGATGCCGACAAGGCCAAGGCAGATGCCGACAAGGCCAAAACGGACGCTGCGGCCAAGGCGCAAGCCGACGCCAAGGCCGCTGCCGACGCCAAGGCCCAGGCGGTTGCGGATGCCCGCGCCAAGGCGCAAAGCGACGCGATCCAAGCCAAGGCCAATGCGGATGCCAAGGCCCAAGCGGTTGCAGAGGCCCGTGCCAAGGCCCAGGCCGATGCTCAGGCGAAGGCTGATGCCGACAAGGCCAAGGCAGATGCCGACAAGGCCAAGACGGACGCTGCGGCCGCGGCGCAAGCCGACGCCAAGGCCGCTGCCGATGCCAAGGCCCAGGCGGTTGCGGATGCCCGCACCAAGGCCGCGTATGATGCGATGCAAGCCAAGGCCGCGGCCGATGCCAAGGCCCAGGCGGTTGCGGATGCCCGTGCCAAGGCCGCGTATGATGCGATGCAAGCCAAGGCCGCGGCCGACGCCAAGGCCCAGGCGGTTGCAGAGGCCCGCGCCAAGGCGCAGGCCGATGCTCAGGCGAAGGC
>CANGHD010000137.1 GCA_947453525.1 Paracoccaceae bacterium
GGGCGGAGAGGATCAGAAGCGCGCCTTGGGCATGCATCTGGCGGGCGAGTGCGAGGCCGAGGCCTTCGGAGGCGCCAACCAGCCAGTAGCGTTTGCCGGTGAGGGTCATGCCGGCACGGTCTGCGGCATGGGGCGCATCGTTGCGATCAGCTCGGCGACCTTGATGCCGAATTTGCGGAACTGGCTGCGGTTCATGATGGTGCCATTGGGCATGAGGTACATCCAGTCTGTCACATCGAGGAGATGACCGCCATCCTCGGCGGGGAGGCGGATGCGGTAGTGCATTTCACAGGCCGGACCTTGGGAGTGGCCGATGCCGGGGCCGTCGAGGTCATCGGCCTCGGCCTTGATCGTGCCGTCGTTGGAGAGGGAGAGGCGCCATTCGCGGTTCTGCTGTTTGCCGGAATCGTAGGTGAAGGCCTCGGTCAGGGTGGCGCGGTTGCCGTCCCAAGTGCCGTGCATCTTGGCCACAAAGCGGGAGGAGACGCGGCCGAAAGGGCCGTAGAGCACACCCTCGCACAGGATCGGGCCGTTGAGGTGGGTGCGCGGGTCGAAGTGCGGGCCTTTGCCCTGATAGTCGGCGAGGGTCTGGGTGCGAAAACCTATGATGCGGGGCAGCAGCAGGGCCGCGAGGACCACCCCGCAGAGGAGGGCTACGAGAAGCGTGGCAAGGGACAGGAGCATCAGGAGACCTCGGTTGTGGGGGGCTGCGGGCGGGAGCGGAAGGCGGCGCCTTTGAGCCAGAGTTTCAGGGCTTGCCAGTGGATCAGGGCGAGAACGCGGCGGGAGCCGAAGGGGCGGCGGATCAGGGCCTTGACGATGCCGGCGTTGGTCAGGGGTGTGAGGCGGCCGGTCAAGGTGGCGATCAGGCCCTCGGTTCCGGTGGTGAAGTCGATGACGATGTTGAGGCGGTCGGGGCGCAGGTCGATGCGGAAGGTGTAGCCGCCGGAGATGGTCTGGAAAGGGGAAACGTGGAAGATCTTCTGCGCGGTCAGGTGGTCTTCGGCGGTGATGGGGGCGAGGTCCTGGCGGTGGCAGAGGTAGGAATGGCGGTCGCCGTAGGTGTTGGACACTTCGGCCACGAAGGCGCGCAGGCCTGAGGCGTCTTCGCAGAGCCAGAAGGCGACCGGGTTGAAGACATGGCCCAGAAGGCGGGGCTGGGCGAGCAGACGGATCCGGGTCGGCTGGGGGAGGTTGTGCTGGGCAAGCACGTCACGGACCCATGCGGGGCCTCTCCCCTGTTTGGGCGCACCGCCATGGTCGGTGTCGTGGAGTGCGGCGAGATTGCCGCGGTTGCGGGAAAACAAGCTGGGGCCACTGTCCCGCTCGGCGTCCAGCAGGACGAAGTCGACGCCGTATCGGAAGGCATTGGCAACGCTGCCTTTGCGCCCGTGAAAAGTTTGGCCGGCGAGGTGAAGGACGGTCATCGGGCCGGCCGTTCGGTGCCGGGATAAAGCTGGATGGCCGCCTGCCCCGCAGGCTGCGCAGGCTTGCGCGGCGTTCTGTGCTGAAAACCTTCCCCCGGAAGGTTTTCGGGGCGCTCATCGTTCCCGCGGATATTCATGGACCAATGAATTGGGGGGGTGCGAGGGGAATTTGAGGGGTGGAACTGGGTCATGCGGCCTCGCGCAGAAGTTGGCGGGCGCGGAGGGATTGGTTGACGTCGGCGGCGGAGGCGAAGCCGTCTTCGTGGAAGCCGTTCTTCATCCAGGCGCCGCAGAACCAGGTGGAGGATTGGCCGTTCATCGCCGCCAGTTTGCCTTGGGCGTCAATGGCGGCCTGATCGAAGACCGGGTGGCGGAAGGTTTCGGTGGCGTGGATCAGGTCTTGCCGGATCGGACGGTTCGGGTTGAGCGTGACAAACAGGGGGTCATCCTTGGGGATCGGTTGCAGCGAGTTCATCCAGTAGGTCAAGTCGATGCGCTCGGGGCGCGGGCCGGCGGGCTCGCAATAGTTCCACGACGACCAGGCGCGGCGGGACTTTGGCATCTGCGACGGGTCGGCGTGCAGGATCGCCTCGTTCGGTTGATAGCGGATGGCGGAGAGCGCGGCCTTTTCGGAGGGTGTGGCGTCGGAGAGGAGGCGCAGGGTGTCGTCGGAATGCGTGGCGAAGATGACGTCGTCGAAGAGTTCCCATTCCGCGCCGATCGCGCGAACCATCGCACCTTGCGGCACGCGCTGGACGCCGGCGATGGGGGTGGCCACGCGGATGTCGACGGCATGGCGCAGGAGGTCAGCTTCAAGGCGGCGGACATATTCGATGGAGCCGCCCTTCACAGTGTACCACTGGTGATGTTTGAAGACACCCATCAGGCCATGGTTCTTGAAGAAGGTAATCAACGCCTGCGCCGGGAAGTTCAGGATACCGTTGGAGGGGGTTGACCAGATGGCCCCGGTGAAGGGCGTGATGTAATGGTCGCGGAACGCGTCGGACATCTTCATCGTGGTCAGAAGATCGCCCAAAGACATGCCGGGTTGCAGGACTTTGTCGGCCTTGGCGTGGAAGCGCAGGATATCGGCCAGCATCCGCAGAAAGGTCTGGCTGATCAGGTTCTTGCGCTGGGCGAAGAGGGCCGAAAGATCACGCAGGGCATATTCGACGCGGCCGCCCTGAATCGAGCAGCCAAAGCTCATGTCACTTTCAACGACCGGCACGTCGAGCCTGTCGAAAAGTGCGGTCAAGAGCGGGTAGTTGACCCGGTTGAAGACGATGAAGCCCATGTCGACCGGCTGATCGCCGCGCTTGCCCGCCATCACGGTATGGGCATGGCCGCCGAGCTTCTGTCCCGCCTCGAACAGGACCACCGCATTGTCGGCGGCCAGAAGATGGGCTGCGGCCATGCCGGAAATGCCCCCTCCGATGACGGCGATGCGGCGGGCGGGGGCAGAGAAGGTCTCGAACGGCATGGGGACTCCTGAAGCGGCTTTGGTTGGTTTACGCGGCGCGAACCCGATTGGATCATTGAAAAGAGCTATCGGGAGAAGTGATCCAGTCCCAAATGGCCGTCGTAGAAGCTTCATGTTGCTCAGACCCCACACCTTTGCATTTGCCGATGGACGGCAGCCTGCGCCAGCCTATGTTGCGCAGGCAATCGGGTATGCACGGGGGATTTCTGGCGTGGGGCAAGGCGAGACCGACTGGTCGGCAGTGATGATCGCGGTGCGCGATGCCGGAGACCGGGCGGCTTTCGCGCAACTTTTCCGGCATTTTGCGCCAAGGGTGAAGTCCTATCTGATGAAGTCGGGCGCCAGTGCCGCACTGGCGGAAGAATGCGCGCAGGATGTGATGACGACGCTGTGGCAGAAGGCCGGCATGTTCGATGCCGAACGCGCCTCGGTGTCGACATGGATTTTCACGATCGCGCGAAACCGGATGATCGACATGATCCGGCGCGACCGCAGGCCCGAGCCCGAGCCCGCACCTTGGGACCGCGATGCGGAACCCGATCAGGCCGAGGTCTATGCGGCGGCCGAGGAAAGCCGCAGCCTGACGGCGGCTTTGGCCGAACTGCCGGAAAAGCAGCGCAGGCTGATCCAGCGGGCGTTTTACGGCGACCTGTCGCATTCTGAAATTGCAGCGGAGACCGGATTGCCGCTGGGAACCATAAAGTCGCGGATACGGCTGGCGCTGGACCGCCTGCGCGCCCGCATGAGTGAGAGCCAATGAAGATGACGCGTATTGCAACGATCAGACACCACTTGAACGACCAGCTCTTGCTGACCTATGCCGCAGGCAACCTGTCCGAAGCCTTCGGGCTGGTGGTGGCCACCCATGTGTCGCTGTGCGACGAGTGCCGCGCAAGGCTGGAGGCCTTCGAGGCGCTGGGCGGGGCGGTGATCGAGGCCGATGAGGGCGAGAGCCTGAGCGATGAGGCCTTGGCCCGCGTGATGGCGCGGCTGGACGTGCCGGTGGTGATCGCTCCGGTGGTCAGCCCCCTGGGCCGGCGGTCTCGGCCCGTGTTGCCGGGGCCGGTTGCGGCTTACGTGGGCGGCGATTTGGACAAGGTGAAGTGGCGCTCGCTGGGCGCGGGTGTGCGGCAGGCGATATTGCCGACCTCGAAATCGGCGATGGCGCGGTTGCTTTTCATTCCGGCCGGGCAGGCGGTGCCGGATCACGGGCACCGGGGCACCGAACTGACACTGGTGCTGCGCGGCGCCTTCCGCGATGCGACAGACCGTTTTGGCCCGGGCGATCTGGAGATTGCGGACGAGGATCTGGAGCATACGCCGGTGGCGGAGGCCGGCGAGGACTGCATCTGTCTGGCGGCCACCGACGCTCCCTTGCGGTTCAATGCGCTTGTGCCGCGGCTGTTGCAGCCTTTGTTCCGGATCTGAAGCGACCGGGCGGTTGAACCGGCGAAGCGGGGGGGTCACACCCCGCCGCCGCCGTGGAATGGTTAGTGAGCAATGAAATGCGGCGGCCGGCGCAGCGCGTGCGGCGCGGCACGCGGGTCAGAGCACGACGATGCCGCTATGTTTTGCCTTGAATTCCGGCTCGACATGGATCGTCACGACACAGTCCAGGACGAGAGCTTTCAGAGCGGCCTCGACGCGGTCGCAGAGGTCATGCGCCTCGGAAACGGTGAGGGCGCCGGGGACAACGAGGTGGAACTCGATGAAGGTGGCGGCGCCGGCGGTGCGGGTGCGAAGATCATGGGCCTCGACCGCGCCGATGGCCTCGGTGGCGATGACGCGGCGGACCTCGGTCAGGACATCATCGGACAGGGATTCGTCAAGCAGGCCAGAGAGGCTTTGCTGCATGACGCGCCAGCCGGAATAAAGGATGTTGACCGCCACGAGGCCTGCAAGCGCCGGGTCCAGCCAGGACCAACCGGTTTCTATGGCCAGAAGCACGCCCAAGGCGACGGCGACCGAGGAGACCACGTCCAGAAACAGGTGTTTGCCATCCGCCACCAGCGCCGGAGAGCGGGCGCGACGACCGTGGTGGATCAGCACCCAAGCCCAGACCGCGTTGATCACCGAGGCGGCCCCATTGACCAGGAGGCCGCGCAGCGGGGCATCCAGCGTATGGGGCGCCTGAATGCCCTCCCACACCTGCTTCAGGATGACGAGGGCGGCGACGATGATCATCACGCCTTCAAGGATGGCCGAGAACAACTCGGCTTTGTGGTGGCCATAGGGGTGATTGGCGTCGGCAGGCAAGGCCGCCACGCGGATCGCCACAAGGGCGGCTACCGCCGTCACCACATTGACGGTGCTTTCCAGCGCATCCGACAACAGGGCCACCGATCCGGTCATTTGCCAAGCCACCAGCTTGAGGCCGAGGACCACCAGCCCAAGAACGATGCTACCGATCGCAATCTGGACGACTTTGGTCATGATCGGCCTCCGTTCAAGGTGAAGAATTCTGCACAGTCTGACAGCGGCACAGTCTGATAGCGGCACAGGCAAAGACCGCTGCCCTAACAAAGCAAGCCCTGTGGTTCAAGCCTTTTGATCCAATCCATGGACGGCGTGCGCTCCGGCCCGCCTCATGCCTTGGCCACTTTCCCCTTGAAACGCGCCATAAACAGGCGCATAGCACCGCCACGCCTGCGACCCCCATGGCCGCGGGCCATACCCTATTTGGAGAGACCATGGCCAAGGAAGAACTTCTCGAATTCCCCGGTGTCGTGAAAGAACTCCTGCCGAACGCGACATTCAAGGTTGAACTCGACAATGGCCATGAATTGATTGCGGTGATGGCAGGCAAGATGCGCAAGAACCGCATCCGTGTTCTGGCTGGCGACAAGGTGCAGGTCGAAATGACCCCCTACGACCTGTCGAAGGGTCGTATCAACTACCGGTTCAAGTGAGGCTGTTTCCGAAATCGGGAACCGGTTTCGGAACCCGGACGGACGGAACACCAACGTGAGACTAATCCTCGGATCCGCAAGCCCGCGCCGGAAGGACCTTCTGGCGCAGCTTGGCATCGTGCCGGACGCGGTGATCCCCCCCGACATCAACGAAGACCCCAAGCCGCGCGAACTGCCCCTGCCCTATTGTGCAAGGCTGGCGCGGGAGAAGGCATTGGCGGTGCCGGCCGAGGCGGACGATATCGTGCTGTGCGCCGATACCACGGTGGCCTTGGGCCGCCGCATCCTTGGCAAGCCTTCCGATGCGGGCGAGGCGGCGGAGTTCCTGACAGCGTTGGGCGGGCGGCGGCATCAGGTGATCACCTCGGTCGCGGTCCGGCTGGGCGACCGGGTCTGGACGCGGGACAGTGTAAGTGCCGTGAAGATGAAGCGGCTGTCGGATGATGAATTGAATGCCTATCTCGCCTCGGGCGAGTGGCAGGGCAAGGCCGGCGCTTACGGCATCCAAGGCGCGGCGGGTGCCTTCATCCCGTGGATTTCAGGCAGTTTCACCGGCATCGTCGGGCTGCCCTTGGCGGAAACTGCGGCGCTTCTGGCGGCTGCGGGCTATCCGGTGTGGAGACAAGCATGATTGGCCGTGTGATCGTTCTGGACGAGATCGAGGGCCGCAAGGCCGCCGCCTTGGTCGTTGATGGCGTGCTGTCCGAACTGTTGATCGACCCGGTCGACGATACCCCCCTGACCGGTGCCATCTACCGGGCCGTGGCGGATCGTCCGATGAAGGGCATGGGCGGCATGTTCGTCAAGCTGCCGGGTGGCGAGTCGGGCTTTCTGCGCCAGACCGATGGCCTGGCGCCCGGACAACGCCTGCTGGTGCAGGTGACCGGCCCGTCCGAGCCGGGCAAGGCGCTGCCCGTCACCTCCCGGCTTTTGTTCAAGGGCAAGCTTGCCATCGTCACGCCGGGTGCTGCGGGCATCAACATCTCGCGCCGGATCAAGGACGAGGCCGTGCGCGATGACCTGCAGGCTGTGGCTGATGCGGCCATGGAGGGGGCTGATCCGCAACTGGGCCTGATCGTGCGGTCGGCGGCTGAGGCGGCCGAGCCCGAAGACCTGGCCGACGAGATTGGCGAACTCCGCGAGGTCTGCGCCACGATGCTGGCCGACCTCGATGGAGGGCCGGAGCTGTTGCTGGAGGGCGCCAGCGCGCAGGACACCGCTTGGCGCGATTGGAGCGACCCTGCGCCCGATGAGGTCGTCGAGGGCGGCTTTGCCGACCTGGGCGTGCTGGAGATGATCGACGCCATGCGCGGCCCCCGGGTCGATCTGGGCGTGGGCCACATGATGGTGGAGCCGACGCGGGCCCTTGTGGCCGTGGATGTCAACACCGGGTCCGACACCTCGCCCGCCGCGAGCCTGAAGGTCAACATCGCCGCTGCCCGCGACCTGCCTCGCCAGCTGCGCCTGCGCGGCCTTGGCGGTCAGGTGGTGGTGGATTTCGCACCGATGGCCAAGAAGGACCGCGCTATTCTGGACCAGGTCATCAAGGCCGCCTTCCGCGCCGAGGGCGGCGAGGCCACGCTGGCCGGCTGGACCACGCTTGGCCTGTACGAGTTGACCCGCAAGCGCGACCGCCTGCCCCTGGCGGGCCTGCTGCCCGCTGCAGGAGCCTGACATGCCCTGCCCGATCTGCAGCAAAGAGCCCACCGAGAAATACCGCCCCTTCTGCTCACGCCGCTGTTCGGACGCCGATCTTGCCCGCTGGCTGACCGGTGCCTACGTGATCCCCGGCCCCGAAGTCGAAGACGATCTGTCCAGCGAAGCCGAGTACACCCCCCGCCCGTCGGACCGGGACCGCAATTGACGCCCTGCGTTGATTTTTCTTGCCAATCCCTCTGGACAGCCCCGAAAGCCTGACGTATCAGACGCCACCCGCAGGGATGCCAACCGGCCCCTTGGTACCGGGCCCAGATAGCTCAGTCGGTAGAGCAGCGGATTGAAAATCCGCGTGTCGCTGGTTCGATTCCGGCTCTGGGCACCATTTACCCCCTACAACGTGCAATAAATCAACGCTAACAGGGCCTTACCCTCTTCCTCGGGACACACGCCGGGACACATGAGGGACACAACATGGCGGTGATGATGGAACTTGAACATCTGCAGAAGTCGCCCTCGGGCCGCTGGCAGTATCGGCGGCGAGTCCCCATGCAGCAGCAGGACTTCGCCGGGATGAAAACATTCAAGCGGGTTTTGGTCGCCAAAGAGGGCACGGCACTGCGGCGCGAGTATTCCACTGTTGAAGCGGAGTTTGAGAGGCTGGTGAGTCGGACCCCCGCTTCTGCCACACCGCCACCGTCGATAGCGACCTCACCCCGTCAGAAATGGGACAAGGCTGTTGCTGAAGCCAACCATTTGGTGGCCCAAGGCGCAACCGGCCTCGACGAAGAGGAGTTGCGCGGAATGTTGGCCGAAGAGTTGCACCACAGGGGTGGCAAGGATTTGGTCGTCAAGGCCCTGATGGTCCCCAACGAACCTCCCCCGGAGCGCACCCTGCAGGATGCAGTCAAGCATTACCTTGAAGAAAACCTAATTGACGCTGAGGGAAAACGCGGAAGAAATTCGGTCGGTGCCGTTGACCGGGTGTTTGCTCGGGTGACCGAGGCCTTGGGCAGCCGCGCCAATGTTCCACTGGTCGACCTCAAGCGGGAGGATGCCTACAAGGTTCGCGACTCCATGTTGGCGCGGGACAAGGCCGGCGGTGGGAAGCTGTCCCCCGACTCGGTTCGCAGGGAATTGAACACGGTCAAGGCGGTCATCGCGGCGGCGATCATCGGCTTTGACTTGGAAACGCGGGCCAAGAACCCCTTCGCGAAACTCAAGATCAAGGGCGAGTCAGCCGAGAGTGATGGCGAGAAGCGTGACCCGTTGCCAAACGAGGTAGTGGCTGCGATGACCCAGCGCCTGACGGAACAGCCCGAGCGAGCAAACAGCGCCCTTCCCGAACTCCGACTGATTTGGCGAATTTTGCAGGGCACGGGTTGCCGCCTTTCCGAGGTGACCGGACTTCGGGTCAATGACTTGGATACCGTGGAAAGTTGCCCGCATATCAAGGTGCGCTGGAATGAAGACCGCCGACTGAAGAACCGTGTGTCCACCCGGTCGATCCCGCTTGTCGGGGACGCTTTGGCTGCGGCGCAGGAGGCCCTGAAGTTGCCCCGCGAAGGTTCTGCATTGTTTTCACGCTACGGGATGGATGGCGGCGGCGACAAAGCCTCTGCCAACCTGATGAAGCACCTGCGGGTGATCACCGAAGACCCTAAACACGTCATCCACTCCCTACGGCACAACATGGCCGACCTCTTGAGGCTGGCCGAAGTCTCGCCAAGGGCAGAGAAGCTGATCTTGGGCTGGGCACTTGGTGGCGTGGGTGACCGCGTCTATGGCGGCAGCCAAGCTGACCTTCGGCTGATGGCGGAAGCGTTGAAGAAGGCACTGGGCGAGGGCGCGTGAACCGGATAAAATCCCTGCACCTGTTCGAGCAAGCTTTGCATTGGCCGAGGTGTCGCAGGCAGAATAGGCACCCGTTGGTATGTCCAGCCGGGTGCCCAGCCTGCTAGCCCATTCGCTTACTCTGCGGGTTCCCGGAAGGTGACCCCTTTACGGACTGCTGCCTCGGCGGCGCTTTTCGCCAGTTCATCTGCCCGTTCGTTCCAGCTATTGCCGTCATGGCCACGAACCCAACGCCACGCCAAGGAAAGCCCTTCACTGGCAGCCTTAAGGGTTTCCCAAAGGTCGCGGTTCTTCGGAGCCTTGCCGTCCGCCCCGCGCCATCCTTTCGCCAGCCATTTGTCCAAGCGCTCGGAGATACCTTTGACTGTTGATTTCCACGCAGAACTGACCCGGGATTTGCATCGAGAACTGACCCACCAAAGGGTTATGTTCCGGGGGTCAGGTTTGGGTCAAGGCATGATTGATCTCCCTCTTTTTCCGAGTTGCCGCAGCTGAGCTGGCCTTGAAGCGGAA
>CANGHD010000138.1 GCA_947453525.1 Paracoccaceae bacterium
CCTTGGCGAAGTCGAAATCCAGCGCCACGTCGTTCTTGCGGGTCAGCATCATGAAGCGGGTGACATCGGCCCCCGCCTGTTCGACCACGTCGCGCAGCGTGACAAAAGTCCCGGCGCGCTTGGACATCTTGAAGGGCTCGCCGTTCTTGAAAAGCTTCACCAACTGGATCAGCTTGATGTCCAGCGGCACCTTGCCATGCGACAGGGCGGCCACCGCCGCCTTCATCCGCTTGACATAGCCGCCATGATCGGCGCCGAAAATGTCGATCAACTCGTCAAAGCCGCGTTGGACCTTGTCGAAGTGATAGGCGATGTCGGGGGCGAAATAGGTCCAGCTTCCGTCGGACTTCATCACCGGACGATCCACATCATCGCCATGCGAGGTGGAGCGGAACAGGGTCTGCTGACGCGGCTCCCAATCTTCCAGGGTCTTGCCCTTCGGCGGTTCCAGCACGCCTTCATAGATCAACCCCGCCTCGCGCAGGGTAGCGATTGCAGCCTCGATCTTGCCAGTGCCGTACAGCGCCTTTTCCGACGAATAGACATCCATCCGAACGCCCAGTTGCGCCAGATCCTCGCGGATCATCTGCATCATCATCTGGGTGGCGAAGTCACGGATATCCAGCAGCCAGACCGATTCGGGCTGGTTGATCAGGCTATCCCCATATTTGGCCTTCAAAGCCTCGCCCACCGGAACAAGGTAGTCGCCGGGATACAGGCCTTCGCGGATTTCCGGTTCCAGCCCATTGGCCTCGCGGTAGCGTTCATAGGCGGACCGCGCCAGCACATCGACCTGCGCGCCGCCGTCGTTGATGTAGTATTCCCGAGTCACATCCCAACCGGCAAAGGCCAGCAGATTCGACAGCGCATCGCCCACAACGGCCCCGCGCACGTGGCCCACATGCATCGGGCCGGTCGGGTTGGCCGAGACGAATTCAACATTGACCTTGCGCCCTGCCCCGGCATTGGAGCGGCCAAAGTCGCGGCCATCAACGAGCGCGGCTTTCACCACCGCCTGCCAGACCAGATTGGAGAGCCGCAGATTCAGGAAACCGGGGCCAGCGACCTCGGCTGCCGAAATGCGTGGGTCCTTGGCCAGACGGGCCGCCAAAGCCTCTGCGATCACACGAGGTGCTTTGCCTGCAGGTTTGGCCAACACCATGGCGGCATTGGTCGCCATGTCGCCATGTGCCGGATCACGCGGCGGCTCGACCGCCACGTTGGCGTGATCGAGGCCCTGCGGCAGCGTGCCTTCGGCGGCCATGGCCGTCAGTTCGGCCACAACAAGGGCGCGGATATCGGCGAAGAGGTTCATCTGGTAAAATCCTGTCTCATAGCCTTGGGGGATGCCAGAGAGGATGCGTCAGGTCAAGCTAGGCCGAGGGCAGCAAAGGCGCAGGGCGGCGCGTCAGATCCCCGCGCCGCCCAATTCGTTGAAAAGAATCAGGCTTTGGGCGGCGTGGCCTGCCGCATGTAATGCGCCTCGCGCGAGCCGAAGAACATCGTCAGCACAGCACCCAGCAGCCACCATAGCGGCTGCGGCATGGCGTTCAGCGCCTGCATCTGAGTCTCGAACCACGCCGGGTTGATTCCGGCCACCACGAAGATCACCAGCGTGCCCAAGGCCAGCAAGGGGCGCGGCAGGCGGTTCAGCGCGTCGATCAGGTGGTCATAGCCCGCCTTGCCCGCCGGGGTCTTGATCTGCACCTGCGGCAACGGCCCTGCTGCGCCCGAGGTCAGATCCTCGGCAGCGGTTTCGACGTGAGTCACGATCTTGGACAAGTCCATTCTGGCATCCTTCCGGTTGGGTTCATTTGGTCCAGGCGGCAACGCGCGCCTGATGCTGCACTTGGGTCAGGCAGAGGGCGGGCGAGATGAAACTCTCGGCCCGGGTGATCCAGCCGCCCTTGTCGCCATCGCGGCGGCAGGCATATTTCCGGCTGGCGGGGCGGGCATCGGCGAGGGTGTAATAGAACTCCCGTCGCGCGATGCCATAGCGGTCGATCAAGGATTGCGCACCCTTGGCGGCTTCGGCGCGGGCGGCGGACAGGGTGGCGGGACCGATCTGGCCATCATCCCTCAGCGGATAGCCAGAAGCCTTCAGCACACGCTGCAGCAGCTTGACCGCCATCATCCCGGCATTGACATACATGTCAAACACCGAGGGCTGGATCGATTCCGGCAAGCGCGACAGGCCGGGCCGGTCAAAGTATTGGCTGAGGAAGATTTCCACCGCGTCGTCGCGGGTCAGGGCGCGGACGTCGGCCACATCGACATGGCCATCCTGCGTCACATCCCGCGCCAAGGCGCGCAGACTGCCGATCGTGACACCATGGTTCGTTGCCCCGCCGGGATCGGCGGGGTCATTCACAAAGCCCCCCTCGCGGGCGACGATCTCTAGGGCGATGTCGTGGACGTTGGGCATGGCTCCCCCGGTATAGATGACCGGGGCAAGACTGTTCCCAAAGGGTTAAGATCGGTTAACCCGAGCGTACTCAGGAGCCGGACTTCGGCGCGACATAGACGCCCTGCGCCTTCAAGGCGTCGATGACTTCCTTGGGCATGTATTTCTCGTCATGCTTGGCGAGGATGCCGTCTCGGTCGGCGATAAATTTGTCACCTTCCATATGCCCCATAGCGATTACGCCTGCACCTTCAGCAAACAGATCTGGCAATACACCCTGGTATCTCACCGGCACCGTCGTCTTGGTGTCGGTCACCTTGAAGGTGATCACATCGCCCTGATCACGCACCAACGAGCCCACCTCGACCAATCCGCCAAGTCGGAACTGCTCACCCGGGCGCGGCGGCATGGTTGTGACCTGCGTGGGCGAGCGGAAGAAGTTGATCCCGTCCTTCATTGCATAGCCGATCAGCGCCGTCGACAAGCCCAGCGCCACGAAGGCCACCAGAATGATCTGGATTCGCCTTGTCTTCTTCAGCCCTTTGAGCCCGGCCATGCATTCCTCACGGGAAAATCGGGGCCAGCATCAGCCCCGTGGTTTCTTCGATGCCCAGCATCAGATTGGCATTCTGCAATGCCTGACCTGAGGAGCCCTTGTTGAGGTTGTCCAATACCGCAACCACCACCGCGCGTCCCGGCAAACGGTCGCCGATCACGCCGATATGACAGAAGTTCGATCCGGCGATATCGCGGGTCGAAGGCAAGCTGCCGAACGGCAGCACCCGCAGGAAGGGCTCCTTGACATAGGCCGCCCTCAGCGTTTCATGAATCTGGGCAGGGTTGCCCCGGACATAGACGGTCGCGAGAATCCCCCGGTTCATCGGCAACAGATGCGGGCTGAACTGGACATGCACCGAACGGCCGGCGATTTTCGAGAACTCCTGATCGAACTCGCCAAGATGGCGGTGCTTGCCGCCCATGGAATAGGTGTGCGTGCCGCCCGACAGTTCGGCGTGCAGCAGGTTCTCCTTGGCCGAACGCCCTGCCCCGGACACCCCGGCTTTCAGGTCGATGATGATCTCGTCAAGGTCGATCACGCCCGCCGCAATCAGCGGGCGCAAGGCAAACTGCCCGGTCGCAGCGTTGCAGCCCGTGCCCGCCACCAGTCGCGCCTCACTGATTTCGGCGCGGTAGAATTCGGTCAGGCCATAAACCGCCTCGGCCTGCAAGTCCGGGTGAACATGCGGCGCGCCATACCATTTTTCGTAAGCCGCCGCATCGCGCAGCCGGAACCCGGCCGAGAGGTCGACGATCTTCAAGGTCCGTGGTAGCGCATCAACCACCTCCTGCGAGGTGCCATGCGGCAGCGCGCAGAAGCACAGGTCGATCTTGGAAAAGTCGATCTCCTCGATCTTGACCAGCTTGGGCAGGTTCAGATGGCGCAGGAAGGGGAAGACATCCGCCATCTCCATCCCTGCCTTGCGATCGGCGGACAGGGCGGCCACTTCCATATGCGGATGGGTGGCAATCAGGCGCACAAGCTCCGCGCCCGTATAGCCCGAGGCCCCAAGGATGGCGATCTGGTACGGCATGGGTGTCCCCCCGAGATAAGGATTTGTGACCCTCTATCTGGCGATGGAGCGCGAATATGCAAGGGAAAAGATGACCCGCCCCCCCCTTTCATCTTGGGCCGCATATCTACGGGGCGAGGAGCGCCCGTAAGATCTTCCAGTGGAAAATCTTCAGCGAAGAGCGACGCCTCGCGCGACTGGGAGGGCGTGCCCCCGGCCTTTGCCACCAGACGAACCTAACCCGGCTTGCGCTCTCCCGCCCGGATCGCGAAGGGCAGGCGGTTTTCCTTTGGCGGCAGCGGGCAGATGGCGAAATCGGTGAAGGCGCAGGGCGGGTTGTGGGCGCGGTTGAAATCGAGGGTGATGGTGTCGCCATCCGGTTCTCCGATCAGGAAACGCGAGGCCGCATAGGTCTCGGCGCCCGCTGTGGCGTCGCGAATCACGAACATCGGTTTTCCGACCTTCCAATGGGTGGCCAGCAGGGTGACGGCGGCGCCGTCATGGGTGAAACGGGCGCGGTGGGTCAGGGTCACCTCCGTCGGGCCCGCGCCCTTCTGGTCGACCGACTGGGCTTGCGGCACGGAAAGTGCCTCCCACCGGGCCGTGATCACCCAATCGGGGTCATGGGGATAAGAGGCCAGCACCACTTCGCGCCGCAGGGACAGGTCGCGGACGCGCAGGGCCGGTTGACCCTCGACCGTGTGCAGTTCCAAAAGCAGGCCCGCCACACGCAGGACCGGGTTGCCGCCCGAGGCCGCGAAGTCCAGCGCCGCGCCGTCGCGTGACAGGGTTGCAGTGGTGGCGGAGGCGGTCAGCATACCAAGATGGGCGGGACCAACGGACAGGATCAGATCATTGTCTGGCGCCATACCGATGCACTGCGCCCCCGGGGGGATCTCCATCCGGTCGGTCAGGTTCAGCCAGCCATCCTCGGCACGAAGTGCGGCAAGGCGCTCGGCTTGCCAGTCGGCATAGGGGCTCACGATTCAATCCGTTCGCGCAGGTCGGCCAGATCGACCTTCCTCAGATAGCGCGGGATGTTCGACCAGATCGGGTGGAACCCGTAACCGCCCTCGATCATCTCGTCGATCGCGGCCTGTACCGTCCAGCCCTCGTAAAGGATGCGCCAGAGCGCCGCGATGAGCCCGGTCCGGTCGGCTCCATGGTGGCAATGCACCAGAACGGGGCCGAGTGTCATTCCCTCACGCAGGTCGCGCATCGCCTGCACGACCTTCGCGCCGTTCTTCTCGGCCACATAGCGCGACTTCATCGGCACCCGGTACAGCTTCAACCCCGTCCCCTCGGCCAAGGGCGTGTCGCTGACGGTCTGGCGCAGCGACAGGACCGCACGAATGCCCAGAGTGCCTAAATTGCGCAAGCCCGCCGCATCGGGTTGCGCGCTGCGATACAAATCAGCAGTCACCCGATACAGGTTCGGCACGCCCGCAAGGTCCGGCGCAATCCGTGGCGCCCAGGCCTGAGGCCGGGCGTCGAACGCCAGCCCCGGGATCGGCAGGAACGAGGCCGGAACCGCCGCCAGAATGGCCCTGCGGCTGATCGCCACAGGCAGGTAAGCACGAACTGCGGGCATTTGGGCCTCCGTTTGGGCGACAACGATGGCGCGAAACTGCCCCAAAAGCAAGAGATCGGTAAGAATGACGCGGACGTGCATGGGGAGGGCGCAGCTCAAGGCCTTGTTTTGGCGCAACTTCGCAAAGTGTCTCGGGGTTTTTGGCCAAGGTCGATGGGCGCGGACGACGGAGGCGAGGCGGTTGAACGAGCGGGACCGTTTTCCTCGGCCGCCGCGCCCGTCTTGCCAAGGCTCGGGCAGACTGATCCACAACAGGCGACGGCTTGCCGACGCATCCGATCGCGTTTCAGGACACAATGTGTTACGCTGCGTAAGACCGAGCGGAAAAACAAACGACAAACGATGCACTGCGCCGAGGATTGCGCAGAATAGCCGTGAAATCCCACCAAAGAACAAGACCAAACCCTAAATGTGGTCCACCGGGCGCAGAAAACAATCCGTTACTCCAAAGATAAAGCCGCACGATACGACGGAGATGCCGCCTATCCTATCGTCGGGTGGTTTTCTTTGCTGCGGGCTCCTAAGAATTTGCGAAGAAAGCAAAGAAATCACGGGCCAATCTAGGAGATTTGCCATGGGCTTCATTGAATCGGAACAGCGTCCAGCAGCGCGGACAACTCCACAATATTCAATTCTCATCGCTGATCCCCACATCATCGTGGCGGAGCTGTTCTGCACGCTGCTGGGTAGGGAATCGGCCTGCACGGCCGACGCCGTTGACAGTATGACAGGCCTTTTTGCAGCCGCGCGGGCCCAACACTACGACATGATCCTTTTGGACTGCACCCTGCTCGACTATCGCGGCATGTCGAGCATCCGGGAGCTTGTCGCCGAGTTTCCGATGGACCGGCTCGTGCTGTTTGCCGATTGCGAGGACTATGGCTTGCTTGCCGAGGCGTTCAAAGCCGGACTGCACAGCCACGTCCCGAAGATGCTGTCGAAGAAAAGCCTCCTCGCGACGATTGAACTGATCAAGGCGGGTGAAAGCTTTATCCCCGCACTGGAAATGCCCAAGTTGCTGCACCTTCGGCGCGAGGCACCTGACAGCAAGGGCGGCTTCAGCGCAGAGCACATCGAGTTGCTGAGCATGATCGACGCCGGTCTGAGCAACAAGGACATCGGCAGAAGGTTGGGCACGACCGAGACCAGGGTGAAGGCCAAACTGCGCGTGCTTTACGGGCAGATCGGTGCGCGAAACCGCGTACATGCCGTTCACATCGCCAAGTCAAAGGAACAGTACACAGGTTCGGCCGCACTCTCGGGATGCGCGACATGCACCCGAAGAGCGCACGTTAAATCTAAAGATAGTTTGCCGTGCAGCGCTTTGCATGCCAACGAAGTGGTTGACAGTCCATCAGAAATCGAGCACATGCCATGATGCAAGCCCCGTCCGCCCGCAGCCGGTTTTCTTCCCTGGTGACGGCGCTGATGGACGACGTGCTGGGCAGAGCGCAATCCCCTGTTCCATTTGACAAGGCAATGGCGCTGCGCATCTCCAGTCCTGCCAAGGAGCGCCAAGACCAGCAGAAGGTCTGGACCGACTTCGACAAGAAAAGCCTCAACCCTTGGAAACGTCAGACGGTTATGACATTGGGGTCGCGCAATGGCGCGCTGTCCAAGTGGTATACCTGGTCGGCGGACAAAGAGGTCAGCATCACCGCAATATCCGGGCTGAACAAGGCGCGCGAATTGCGGGCACAGCGTGAATGCGTTTCGCTGTTGGTGATAGATCTCGATGAGCGGGGCGGCATCGGTCATTTCTTCGAAGAACTTTACCAATTCCGTCAGGACTGTGCCGATGTCATCGTCATTCTGGTGTCGGAAACCTTTTCGGACGATGATTTTGATCTGAATCGCATCTGGCTCTGCGATGTCTCGTTGCGGGCGGCAAGCACGTTCACAGCGATTGACTTGAGCATGACGATGAGCGGTATCAACAATGCGGAATGGCAAAGGCGCTGCAAGACGCCGCGCAGATCTGCCTTGCCCTGCCCGCCACGGTCGGCGCGCCACGCCAGAAGCGTATGACGCAAGATCAATTTCAGTCCGAACGCGAACCTGCATAACCGGGTCCTGCTCAACTTGACCAGACGAAAGACGCCGTGGCGGCGCATCAGACACCTCTTCTCAGCCTGTCCGTACATGTTAAGGCCTGACACCCTGCCAAGCAGGCGGTTTCATACTGACTCGAAGGTGATTTTCCGGCGCAGAAATTGCGTGGCCTTGCTGGAAACGTTCTTCGGGTCACCCGTGGTCAGAAATTTGCTGACCGTACCCTCGCCCAGAAATTCCGGTCTGCGGGTCAGGTAATCGGCGAGGCTTTCGGCCACGAGGTTGGCCTGGCTGTAGACTTTCACGTTTTCACCCAAAGCCTCCTGAAACGCCTGCGCCATCAGGGGGTAGTGGGTGCATCCCAGAACGGCGGCCTGTGGATGGGGCATCCGGCGTTTCAGTGCCTCGACATGGGAGCGGACAAGGGCTTCGGCGAGAATCTCGTCGCCCTGTTCGATGGCATCGACGACGCCGCCGCAGGGTTGCGCCTCGACATCCACGCCGATGGCGCGGAAGGCCAGTTCGCGCTGAAACGCGCGGGAGGCCACCGTGGCGGGGGTGGCGAAGAGGGCGACGTGTTTCACCGCCACCTCGCGCGGGGGGGAGTTGTCGCCCCATTGCCGTTCGGTCAGCGCCTCGATCAGGGGGACGAAGACGCCGAGGACGCGCTTGTTGGGGGGAACCCAGGTTTCCTGCATGCGTTTCAGGGCGGCGGCAGAGGCGGTGTTGCAGGCGAGGATGACCAGATCGCAGCCCTCGGCCCAGAGCCGTTCTGTAGCGGCGCAGGTCAGATTGAAGATGTCGTCATGGGTGCGGACGCCATAGGGCGCATGGGCATTGTCGCCGAAATAAACGAAGGGCACATCCGGCAAGCGGCGCGCCACGGCGTCCAATACTGTCAGCCCTCCCAGACCGGAATCGAAAATGCCAACTGCCATGCCATGCCCCTTTGCCCGTTCAGGCGCCCGAACCGATACGATAGCCCCAGCCGCCGCCAGAGGGAAGCGCGGGCAGATGACGCGGTTGCTGACGCCGAAAGCACCCACGGCGGCCCAAAGCGGTTTACAGGCGGAATTTCTTGGGCCAGAGAGGTCGCCATGATAGCGTGCTGTGCGAGGGGGACTTGCCGTGATGGATTGGGACAAACTTCGCATCTTTCATGCGGTGGCCGACAAGGGCTCGTTGACCCATGCGGGCGAAGTGCTGCATCTGAGCCAGTCCGCCGTCAGCCGCCAGATCCGCGCCCTGGAGGAGAGCCTGTCGGTGACGCTGTTCCACCGCCATGCACGCGGGCTGATCCTGACCGAACAGGGCGAGTTGCTGTTTGATGCGACGAGCCAGATGGTGCGGAGGCTGGATGCGGCGGCAGCGCGGATTCGCGACAGCGAGGACGAGGTGTTTGGCGAGTTGCGGGTGACCACGACGACCGGCTTTGGCACGCTGTGGCTGGCACCTCGGTTGGCGGCTTTGTACAAGAAATATCCGGCGCTGAAGATCGACCTGATGCTGGAGGAGCGGGTGCTGGACCTGCCGATGCGCGAGGCCGATGTGGCGATCCGCATGAAGGAGCCGCAGCAGGCCGATCTGATCCGCAAGCGCTTGATGCAGATCAGGATGCGGCTGTTCGCGACGCCGAAGTATCTGGAAGAACACGGCACGCCCAAGACGATGGACGAGATGACCTCGCATCGCCTGATCTGCCAGCATGCGGGCACCGCGCAGGTCGCGGCGGGGGCGCTTCTGGTGGCGGAATTGATGAGCCATGACATTCCGTCGACCCTTACGGTGAACAACTATTTCGGCGTGCTGCAGGCGGTGCTGAACCATCTGGGGATCGGCGTGCTGCCAGATTATGTGACGGAAGACAGCCCGCATCTGGTCCGCGTGCTGCCCGAGGTGGAAAGCAACGAAGTTCCTGTGTTTCTGGCCTATCCCGAGGAGTTGCGCCATTCCAAGCGGGTGGCGGCGTTCCGGGATTTCGTGTTGGAAGAGATAATGGCCTTCCGGCAGCGCCAGCAGGACTGAGGCCTTGTACCGGGCTGGCCTTCGCCTCCGGTGGGGATATTTGGGCCAGAATGAAATCGCAGCACCGCAGGTGCCCGTGCGGGCGAGCGGACAGGGATCACGAGGCTTTTCAGTCTGTAACAATTATGCGAAAGCCATGC
>CANGHD010000139.1 GCA_947453525.1 Paracoccaceae bacterium
GAGGCGATGCTGGAGGAGGCGGCGCGGATTGTGGCAGCCCATGTCGATCTGGATGCGGTGCTGGCGGCGGCCGCGCCTTTGCCTGTGGGTGGGGTCCTGAAGATCACGCCGCCGGGGCAGCGGATTGCCTTGGCGCGGGATGAGGCATTTTCCTTTATTTATCCGCATCTTCTGGACGGTTGGCGGGCGGCGGGGGCGGAGGTCGTGACGTTTTCCCCACTGGCGGATGAGGCTCCGCCCGAGGCGGATGTGTGCTGGTTGCCGGGGGGCTATCCGGAACTGCATGGCGGGCGCTTGGCCTCCACCGAGCGGTTCATGGCCGGGCTGCAGGGCTTCAAGGGCCGGGTGCATGGCGAGTGCGGCGGGTATATGGTGCTGGGTGAGGCGCTGATCGACAAGGCCGGCGTGCGTCACCGGATGTCGGGGCTGTTGGGGCTGGTGACCAGTTTCGAGAAGCGGAAGATGCATCTGGGGTATCGGCTGGCAACCTTGCAGGCACCGATGCCGGGGCAGGGCGCGGGGGTGCGGCTCAGGGGGCATGAGTTTCATTACTCGACAATCGTGGCCCAGCCGGATGCGGCTTTGGCGCAGGTTGTGGATGCCGAGGGGGCTGAGGTGGCGGAGACGGGCAGCTATCGGGGCCGCGTCTCGGGGTCGTATTTCCATCTGATTGCCGAGGCGTCATGAGCGGGTTTGTATCTTTCGTGTCCTCTGGCCCGGGCGATCCGGACCTGCTGACAGTGAAGGCGTTGAAGCGCATTCAGGCGGCGGATGCGATCCTGTTTGATGACCTCTCCGCGGGGCCGATTCTCGCGTATGCGCGGGAGGGGGCGGATCTGGTCGGCGTGGGCAAGCGGGCTGGGCGCGTCTCGCCCAAGCAGGATCAGGTCAGCCGGTTGCTGGTGGATTTTGCGGCCTCTGGCGCGCGGGTGGTGCGGTTGAAGTCGGGGGACTCGGGGCTGTTCGGTCGGCTGGAGGAAGAAATCGAGGCGTGCCGGGCGGCCGGTATTGGGTTCGAGATCGTGCCGGGCGTGACCTCGGCCTCGGCTGCGGCGGCCGCGGCGGGGATCCCCTTGACCCGGCGGTTGACGGCGCGACGGGTCCAGTTTGTCACCGGGCATGATGTGCATGGCGGCTTGCCGGAGGATCTGAATATCGCGGCCTTGGCCGATCCGCTGGCCACGACGGTGATTTTCATGGGAAAACGAACCTTTGCGGCATTGTCTTCAAAGCTGATCTCAGCTGGCCTTCCGGGCGATACGCCGGCTTTGCTGGCGGAAAGCGTGTCCACTCCGGAACAGCGACTGACGCGGGCGACGGTGGCGACTTTGGGGGATGCTCTGGCAGAGGCGCATGATGGGCCGGCGCTGATCCTGATCGGGCCGTTGATGGAGGGGATATGACGCATCGGATAACCCTCTGTGCGACCTGCAAATTGGGGCAGGGCGACTTTGGTGAAAGGCTGGCGGCGACCGGGTTTGCCGTGCAGAAAACCGAGTGCATGTCGGGTTGCACGCGGCCCTCGACCCTGGCGTTTCGGGCGGAGGGCAAGGTGGCATATCTGTTTGGGGACCTGACAGAAGCGGATCTGGGGGATCTGATCACCTTCGCCGACGCCTACAAAGCCTCGACAGATGGAACTTTTGTCGATGCCCGCCTCTTTGGCGCGCTGCGCACAAAGGCGATTGCGCGCATTCCGGGGTGAATGTCGCAGGGCGGCGGCAGGTGCCGCTTTCGGCCCTTGACCCTTCCGGCAAATCACGGCCTTATGGTCAAGCAAAGGTGTCCAAAGCGCAAAGCGTCAGGACTGAAACGGGAATGAGGTAGGGTGAACCCGAACGGGCACGTGATCCTCAACCGCCCCCGCGACTGTAAGCGGTAGCGGCCTCCAGATGCCACTGATGGGCAACCATTGGGAAGGCGGCAGGCGCGCTATGATCCGTGAGTCAGGAGACCGGCCTTGCAGGGGTGAAACAACGGCCGTCGGGTGTGACGGCTACAGGAGACGATGATGAATATGATCCAGACCCAAGTGCGGTCGTCGGCGGCCTTGCAAGCGGTGTTCGTGGCCTTGGTCGGCCTGACGCTGGTCTTTGCTTCGGGCTTTGCCCAGAGCCAGACGCTGCATGACGCGGCGCATGACATGCGCCACTCGACCGGGTTTCCCTGCCACTGAGGCAGACAGGCCATGAGGCATATGCTGTCCAGCGCGGTGT
Organism: Paracoccaceae bacterium; assembly: GCA_947453525.1. Taxonomy (GTDB): domain Bacteria; phylum Pseudomonadota; class Alphaproteobacteria; order Rhodobacterales; family Rhodobacteraceae; genus Stagnihabitans. Next base: position 2,217 of record CANGHD010000139.1, read on the forward strand.
TCGCTGGCTTTGCGGCGGGGCTGCTGTGCGCCCTGCTGCAATACATTCTGGTGGAACCGAAAATTCTGCTGGCAGAACGCTATGAAAGTGGCGAACTCGTGCATTTTCAAGGGGTTCCAACCGCAGCCGCACAGGCGGATGCCATGGCGAAGTCGATGCCCGGCATGGAGATGTCAGCCGCGCCCGCAGGCCTTGGGCATGGCGAGGCGGAAGGGTCAAGTCCGTATCGCGGGGCGCTGACGGTGCTGTTCGCCGTTCTCACCTACTGCGGCTATGGCCTTGTTCTGATGGGTGGAATTCAGATCGCAGAGCAGATCGGGATCAAGCTGGGTCTGGCACAGGGCGTTTTGTGGGGACTGGCGGGATTTGCGGCGTTCCAGTTGATGCCTGCCTTGGGGTTGCAACCGGATCTGCCGGGAACGCCCTCGGCCGATCTGCAGGCACGGCAGGTCTGGTGGGCGCTGACGGCGGCCTGCACGGCGATGGGCCTGTGGCTCTTGAGTTACGGTCATGGTCTGGTGCAACGGGCCGCAGGTGTTGCGCTGCTCGCGGCACCGCATGTCTGGGGCGCGCCGGTCCTGCCGGAATTTGCCGGGGTGGCCCCGCCGGAACTCGCTTCGGCCTTCGCGGCGCGGAGCCTCGGGGTTGGCTTGATCACGTGGATGGCGCTGGGGGGGATGCTGGTGACGCTGTGGCATTCCGAACCGGCCAAATGACCGAGCTTTACCTGATCGGCATCGGCACCGGCAACCCGGACCATCTAACCCGTCAGGCGGTCAAGGCGCTGAATGCCTGCGATCTGGTGATGATCCCGCGCAAGGGTGGCAAGGCCGATCTGGCGGAGTTGCGGCTGGCGATCTGTCATGAGGTGCTGATCAATCCCGCGACCAAGGTTGTCGAATTTGACCTGCCGGTGCGCGACGCGGCCAACCCGGACTATGCGGCTGGCGTCAATGACTGGCACGACGCGATTGCCGAGGTCTGGCGGGCGACGATGGCGGCGCATCCTGCGGGCCACGTGGCGTTGCTGGTCTGGGGCGATCCGTCGCTGTACGACAGCACTTTGCGGATTGCGGCGCGGCTGACGGATGTCAGGGTCTCGGTGGTGCCGGGCATCACCTCGATCCAGGCTCTGACGGCGGCCCATGCCATGACCCTGAACGAGATTGGCGCGGCGGTGACCATCACCACGGGCCGCCAGTTGCAGCACGGCTGGCCTGCGGGCGCCGAGACCCTTGTGATCATGCTGGATGGTAACTGTGCCTTCCAGTCGCTTGATCCAAAAGGCATTTCCATCTGGTGGGGTGCCTATGTCGGAATGCCGGAAGAGGTCATCCTGTCAGGCCCTTTGGCGGAAGTTGGAGCGCAGATTGTCGAGATGCGTGCCAAGGCAAGGACCGCGCATGGCTGGATCATGGATATCTATATCCTGCGCAAGACCTGAGGCCAGAACATATATTTTACATAATATCGATTATCGGACAAATGGGCACAACCGTTCCGCCGCCTTGAAACCTTCGGTTTGGCGTTGCGGGCCGGCCTCTCCTCTTGCGTTTACTCTTTGAAGGCCTTGCGCAAGGTTTCGGTCAAGGTGGCCAGACTGTAGGGTTTGCGCAGCATCGGCAGCAGGTCGCCCGGGTCCTTGGTGTGGTTCAGCAGACCCTCGGAATACCCGGAGGTCAACACCACGCGGGTCTTTGGATGAGTGTCGCGCACAACGCGCGCCACATCATGGCCTGACATGCCGCCGGGCATGACCAGATTGGTCAAGACAAGATCGACTTGCGGGTTGGCCTGCAGCTGCGCGAGGGCTTGCGGACCATTCGCAGCCTCGATAACCACCAAGCCCAAGCTTTCCAGCCGCGCCACCGTCACCTGGCGCACCGGATCGCTGTCTTCGACCACCAGAATGGTCGCGCTCGTTCTAGACTGGAGAGGCTCCTGTTCCCGATGCCCGATGTCCTGTGATGCGGGCAAGGCCGCGATCTGGCGCGGCACATTCAGGGTGACCGTCGTGCCCTTGCCGATCTCGCTGCCGATCGTCACATCGCCGCCGGATTGCTTGGTGAAGCCGTAGACCATCGACAGGCCAAGGCCGGTGCCCTTGCCGACGCCTTTGGTGGTGAAGAATGGCTCGAACGCCCGGTCCATGACCGCTTGGCTCATGCCAGAGCCGGTGTCGCTGATGCCCACCGTGACGTAATGGCCCAACTTGAGGGTTTGACCGACGAAACCTTGGTCGAGCGCGAAGTTGCGCGTCTCGATGATCAGCCGCCCGCCGTTTGGCATGGCGTCGCGGGCATTGATCGACAGGTTGACCAAGGCCGTCTGAAACTGCACCGGATCGACGGTGACCAGCCATGCATCCTTGTCGAGCACGGTGGACAGGGCGATGGTTTCCCCCAGCGTCCGTTGCAACAAAGGTAACAGGCTGACGATCAGATCATTGAGCTGCACGGTTTGCGGTTGCAGCGGGCTGCGTCTGGCAAAGGCCAGCAGCCGGGCGGTCACGCTGGCGGCAAGCTCGGCGGCCTTCATGGCCTCCTGTGCCAGGCGTTCGTGCGGTCCAAGATCGGCTTTCATCATCAAGAGCTCAAGATTGCCCATGATGACGGCCAGCAAGTTGTTGAAATCATGGGCGACACCGCCGGTCAACTGGCCCAGGGCTTCGATCTTCTGAACTTCGCGCAGGGCGTGTTCGGTGGCATTGCGCTGGGTCAGGTCATGGATGATGCCGGTGAAGAACTTATGACCGTCCTCCTCGAACATGCCAACCGACAGGTGCATCGCAAAGTTGGAGCCGTCCTTGCGCCGCCCCGTCATCTCGCGGCCCGAACCGATGATCTTGGCGACGCCGCTGGTGTGGTAGTTCTTCAGGTAGCCGTCATGGTTGTGGCGGTGTTCGTCCGGCATCAGGAATTTGACGTTCTGCCCGATGAACTCGTCCGATGCGTAGCCAAACAGCCGGGTGGCCGAGGCACTGACGGTCTGGATGGTACCGTCCGCCTCGATGACGATGATGCCATCGACAGAAGAGGCGAGAACCGCGCTGAGACTGCCTTTGCGGTCATGAGGCGAAATCTGATGAGAATTAATATGTTGCATACCCATCCCTGCGCCCCAATGCAGGCGATAGTAAAGGCACACGTCAGAGTATGCCGTAGCGTCACAAGGGGCGGAGGCCGGTATTGGCCCGGAGGCCAGCGCCAGACTGACCAGATCGCATCACTGATGCCGCAGCGCCTCGATCGGGTCGAGCCGTGCGGCGCGGCGGGCCGGGAAATAGCCGAAGACCACGCCGACGAAGGCCGAGAAGATGAACGAGGCGATGATGATGCGGTAATCCGGCAGAAAGCTGATATTGAGCGCATAGGAGCCGAGGGCGCCCAGACCAAGGCCGAGAAGAATGCCAAGGGCGCCGCCGATCAGCGACAGGACGATGGCCTCGACCAGAAACTGCATCAGCACCTGCGCCTCGGTCGCCCCCACCGCCATGCGGATGCCGATTTCGCGGGTGCGTTCGGTGACCGACACCAGCATGATGTTCATGATGCCGATGCCGCCGACCAGCAGGCTGATCGCGGCCACCGCCGACAGAAGGCCGGTCAGAACCCCGGTGATGCCGGTCAGCATCGAGGAGATCTGTTTCATGTCGAAGACATTGAAGTCGTCGTTCTGATCGCCGGTCAGCCTGCGACGCTCGCGCATCAGGGTCTGGATCTGCGCCGTGACATCCTCGGCACTGGCCCCGTCGCGGAAGGTGACCGAAATCGACTGCACATTGGTGTTGCCCGAAATCCGGCGCTGGAAGGCCTTCAGCGGCATGACGACGATGTCATTGTCATCCTGCCCGAAGGTCGAAGCCTCGCGCTTGGCCAAGAGGCCTATGACCTCGCAGGAGATTTTGCCAACGCGGATCGTGGTGCCGACCGGGTTGCCCTCGCCGATCAGCGCCTCGGAGGTTGTGGTGCCAAGGATGCAGACCGGCGTGCCGATCCGCATCTCGCCATCGGAAAACAGGCGGCCGAAGGCCAGTGTCCAGCCGCGGATGCCGAAAAAGGCGTTGTCGGTGCCCGAAATCTGGACGGTGTGGTTCATCTCGCCAAAGACCACGGTCTGGCTTTTGGCCGATCCGGGGGTGGCGGCGGTGATGTCGGGGATATAGCGGACCAGCGCGTCCATATCGGCCACGGTCAGCGGTGCCGCGTCGTTGGAGCCGCCGCCGGGGCCGCGACCGGGCGCGCCGGGGCGGATCATCAGCAGGTTGGAGCCGAGTGAGGCCACGTCGGACTGGACCTGCGCGGTCGACCCCTGCCCCACCGTCACCATGGCGATGACCGAGGCCACGCCGATGACGATGCCCAGCACGGTCAGGAAAGACCGCAGTTTGTTGCGGAACACCGTGCTGAGGGCGAGGCGCAGGGCTTCAAGCAGCATGATGGTCCCTGACCCGGTCGGATTGAATCTTGCCATCGACGAAGGTGACGATGCGGTTGGCGTAATCGGCCATGTCGGGCTCGTGCGTCACCATCAGGACCGACAGGCCCTCGTCGCGGTTGAGTTGCACGAGCAGTTCCATGATCTCGCGCCCCCGTGCCGAGTCGAGGTTGCCGGTCGGTTCATCGGCCAGGATCAGGCCGGGCTTGGTGACAATCGCCCGCGCGATCGCCACGCGCTGCTGCTGGCCGCCGGAAAGCTCGGACGGCCGGTGATCCGCCCTGCCCTGCAGTCCCACCTTGGTCAGAGCCTCCATCGCGCGGTCGCGGCGTTCGTCGGCGGGAATGCCCTGATAGATCAACGGAAGTTCGACGTTCTCAAGAGCCGTGGTGCGGGCCAGCAGATTGAAGCCCTGAAAGATGAAGCCCAGAAAATACCGCCGCAGCAGGGCGCGCTGGTCGCGGTCCAGCCCGGTGACATCGGTGCCGAACAAAAGGTAGTGCCCCGAGGTCGGCGTATCCAGACAGCCCAGAATGTTCATCGCCGTCGACTTGCCCGAACCCGAGGGGCCCATGACGGCGATGAACTCGCCTTTTCGGACCGTCAGGCTGACGTCGTCGAGCGCAAAGACCTTGGCCTCGTCCACGCCATAGATCTTGGACAGGTGCCGGAGCTCCAGCATCGGCGCCTCGACGGACTGTCCGGATTGGGTCATTTGCCGCCCTGCGCGGTAATGACAAGGTCTCCGGCGGCCAATGGGCCGTCCAGGACCTGTGTGGTGTCGCCATCCGTCACGCCGGTCTTGACGGCGATCTGGGTGGGCTGGCCGTCTTTCAGGACGTAGAGGTTGCGATAGCCCTCCTTGGTGACGGCATTGGCGACAGAGGTGGTCTGCCGGCCGCCGCCGGGGCCCGCGCCGGAGAACAGCATGCCCAAGAGGCCCGAGCTTTTGCGCGTGGCGGCCGGGGCGGCGGGCGGCGTGAAGCGGAAGGCGGCGTTGGGCACGCTGAGCACGCCCTTCACCTCTTCCACCGTCACATCCGCAGAAGCCGTCATGCCGGGCCGCAAGCGGTGGTCGGAATTATCGATGGTCAGGATGGTGGGATAGGTGACGATGCCGTCCACGGTCTGCGGGGCATAGTGCATCTCGGACACTTTGGCCGGGAAGGTCTGGCCCAGATAGGCATCGACACTGAAAGAGGCCGGATTGCCGACCTGCACCTTGCCAATATCGGCCTCGTCCACATCGATCTGCAACTGCATCTGGCCCAGATCATGCGCCAGAGTGAACAGGACGACGGTGTTGGTCGAAGCCGAGACGGTCTGGCCGAGATCAGCCTTGAGGTCCAGCACCATGCCGTCGATCGGGGCTACGATGACGGCCTTGTCGATGTTGGTCTGGCTCAGCTTCACATCGGCTTCCGCCACCTGCACATTGGCCAGCGCCGACGCCAAAGCCGCTTCGGCCCTGCGTTCCGCCGTCGTGGCGGTGGCGAGATCTTCGGCGGAGTTCAGGCCCTTGTCATGGATCTTCTGCGCGCGGTCCAGACTGGCCGCCGCCGCCTCTTGCGTGGCGCGGGCGTCTTCCACCTCGGCCTTGCGGGCGGTCAGCGTGGCTTGGTCGCGGGCCAGCCCGGCTTCCAGCGAGGAGGTGTCGAGCCGGGCCAGAACCTGGCCCTTCCTGACCGTGTCATTGACGGCCACATCGACTTCCGAAATCGTGCCCGAAATCAAGGAGCCGACATCGACCTGCTGGATCGGCTGTACGGTGCCCACGGCGGTCACGATCACGGTGATGTCGCCCGCCTTGGCCTCGGACGAGGTGTAGTGCACGGTCGCGGTCGCGGCGCTGCGGGATTTGAGCCATGCATAGCCGCCCAAGGCCAAAGCAAGCGCCAGCACCGGCCACACCGCCCATCCGCGCAGCCGAAAGCGCTTGCGGCGCCGGGTGATGGATTCGACCGTGATCGCGTCTGCCATGGGAGGTCCTTCTTCTCGCTGGGCCAAAGCTGGCCCGAAGTGCTTGCGGTTTCAACGCCCAATCCGCAGATATCCGTCGCTGCGGCAGCGCGTCACGGCAAAGTGCGGCGGGATTAGTGGGCCAATGGCCCATCCTACCTTTCCCCTTTCACATTTACCCAGATATCCCACGGGTGAGCCTGATGCCCGAAGGGCGAAGACATGGCGCAAGTGGAGGGTGTGGAACCGTATCGCGGATGGCCCCGCAAGCTGTCGAAGGGCGAAAGTAGGATGGGCGATCCGCCCATCTTGACAAACAAAAAGGCCCGAGGTTGCCCCCGGGCCTTGCGCAATCCATCACCTGAAAAATCAGGCCTGAACCATCTTCGCCACTTCCGCCGCGAAATCTTCTTTCTCTTTCTCGATGCCTTCGCCAACCGCCACGCGGGCATAGCCGGTGATCTCGACGCCGGCGTCCTTGGCGGCTTGTTCCACGGTCAGGTCCGGGTTGATCACGAACTGCTGACCCAGCAGGGTGTTCTCCGACAGGAAGCGCTTCATGCGGCCCGGGATGATGTTGTTGTGGATCACGGCATCCGGCTTGGGCTTGGCGGAGGCGGCGTTCTCTTCCAGCGCCTTGGCGGTCTGCACGGCCAGTTCACGCTCCAGCACGGTCGGGTCCAGTGAGGCTTCCGACAGCGACAGGGGGGAGGTGGCTGCGATGTGCATCGCGAACTGCTTGCCAATCGCCTGGGCGGCTTCCGCCGGGCCGTTCAGGGCGACCAGCACGCCGATCTTGCCCATGCCTTCGGTCGCGGCATTGTGCACGTAGGACACGACGGTCGAGCCTTCCAGCACATGCATGCGGCGCAGCGTCATGTTCTCGCCGATCCGGGCGATGGCGCCGTTGATCACGGTGTCAATCGGCTCGCCGTTCAGGTGCGAAGCCTTCAGAACTTCGATCGTCTCGCCGGTTTCCAAGGCAACCTTGGTCACTTCACGGACCAGCGACTGGAAGTCGGTGTTCTTGGCGACGAAGTCGGTTTCCGAGTTGATCTCGACAGCCACGCCACGGCCATTGGACACGGCCACGCCGACCAGACCTTCGGCAGCCA
>CANGHD010000140.1 GCA_947453525.1 Paracoccaceae bacterium
CACCGCCGCAGCCTTCGCCCCCTTTGGCGACGTGCTGGAGGCCACCGGCGACTTCCGCCTGATCAATGCGGGCCTCTGCCAGCGCCACCACGACCGCGCCCGCATCGACGTGGCGCCCGAAGTCAGCCCGGACAACCGCCCCGGCATCTCGATCTTCAAGGCCGAACCCCGCGCCCTGCCCTACAGCTTCGACCTGATCGAGCGTCACCCCGAAGGCAGCCAAGCCTTCCTGCCGATGTCCGAACACCCTTTCCTCGTCATCGTGTCGCAGGGCCCGCAGGCCAGGCCCCGCGCCTTCCTGACCAATGGCGCGCAGGGCATCAACCTGCACCGCGGCACTTGGCATGGTGTGCTGACCCCACTCCACGCACCCGGCCTCTTCGCCGTGGTCGACCGGATCGGTCCCACGCCCAACCTGGAAGAATTCCGCTACCCGGCGCCCTTCACTGTGCTTGGGTAAAGGTAGGATGGGCGATCCGCCCATCTTCCGGCAAAGTCTCCCACCGCAAACCGCGCGCCGTGCCTTCGGCAAATCCTGCGAACTCCGGCGTGAGATAGGCGGCCTTCGCCGCATCGCCCTTCAGATGCACGTCCAGAAACGCCGTGACAAAATGCGCCGCGATGTTGTTCATCCGCGCCGTGTCCCAGACCTTGTCGGCATAATGCTCGAAGGGCACGAAAGGCAGCCACTCCACCGCGACCCAGCTTTCCACCGGGGCAGGATAAGGCGCCGCCGCGTTGTGGCCCGCGCCGTCAAAGGTCAAGAGATGACGCTCGACCCCCACCGCCTCGTCAAATAACTCCCGCATCCCCGTGTCATAACCTGACACGTCATCGCGGCTTCCCGCCACGATCAGTGCGGGCACCGACAGGCCTGCCATGCCTTCCGCATCCCAGACCCCATATTGTCGCCCCCAAGGCCCGATCGGAACGACCGCCTTCAGCCTTGGGTCCGCCACCGCTGCAAGATGCGCCGCCATCCACGGGCCGCCGCCGCGCTCCATCGTCAGCGTCGCTTCCGAGACCGAGGCCCCGCCCGCGATCAGCGCGCCATAGCCCCCCATCGAATAGCCGATGATCGCCACCTTTGACGCCCCCAGCGCGTCCATGACGAAGCGCGTGTCCAATGGCCGGTTCACCAAGGTCGAGGCAAAGGCCTGCCCACCCAGATAGGCCGGATCGCCATAGGTGCTTTCCGGATGATCGATGCTCGCCACCAGATAGCCCTTGGAGGCGAGGTTCTCGCCCAGATGGCTCATCAGCATCCGGTTGCCGGGATAGCCGTGGCTCAGGATCACCAGCGGGAAATCCCCCTCCGCCGCCCCGGCCTCCCGCGCGGCCCGGCCCTGCAGCGCGACCTCGGTCCTGCCATCTCGGCAAAGTGTCCGGTACGTGCCGCCCGGCGCAGTCCCCACCGTCGCAGGATACCAGAGTTCCACCGTCAGACGCCGATCCTTCACCCCGCCCGCCAACACATCCGCCTGACCCGGATGGATCAGGTCCAGTGTCTTGACCCCAACGGGATGGGGCCCAAGCCGTGCAAGCTCCGGTGCGTCGGGGCGGATCAGGTCGATGCGGTTGTCATGGCTGGCGTGCATGGTCAGGCTCCCTCAGGTTGCCTGAACCTTAAGGCCGGCCCTGCCAAGGTCCAGCCCGGAAACGAAAAAGGGGCAGCCCGCAGGCTGCCCCTTTCCGTAAAACCTCTGCTGCGGCCCGAAGCCCGCAGCGGAAAGCTTATGCCAGCGCCAGATTGATCGCCGACTCGCGGCCGTCACGGCCAGCTTCGATGTCGAAGGTCACGGCTTGGCCGTCAGCCAGTTGGCGGATGCCAGCGCGTTCCATGGCGGTAATGTGGACGAACACGTCCTTCTTTCCGCCTTCCGGAGCGATAAAGCCGAAACCTTTAGTTGCGTTGAACCATTTCACGGTGCCCTTGGCCATAGTGTTAACTCCTGTTTGTCTGCCATCCGCAGGAATGCGATGGCCCGGCGCAGTCACGTCAAGATCGAAAGCTGCAGCCGTAGCCAGACAGGGTCGATGATTAGCGGTTCGCTTGATGCACATGCGCCCTTTCGCTCTGAAAAGCAACCCCAAAGGGAAAAGAAAGCCCGCCCGTCCCGTGACCATCACCTTGACAGGCAGCCGAAAACGCCGCCCTGTGGCGGGCTTGCACCCCCACCCCTAGAGGGCGATCTGTCATGCGACTGCTTTCCTACAACATCCAGTATGGCTTCGGACGCGACGACATCTATGATCTGTCGCGCAGTGCCGATGTGCTGAAATCCGCCGATATCGCCGGATGCCAGGAAGTGGACCGCCATTGGTCGCGCACGAACCAGGATGACCAGCCCGCCCTCTTGGCCCGGATGCTGCCCGATCACCACACCGCCTATGCGCCCGCCTTCGACATGACCGCGGCCATCCCCACCGACAAAAGCCGCCGCCGCCAGTTCGGCCCGATGATTCTGTCGCGCTGGCCGATCCTGTGGACGCGCACCCATCTTCTGCCGCTGCGCCGGATGCTCGACCCGCTTAACACCCAGACCTGCGCGCTGGAGGCCGTCATCGCCACGCCCGCAGGCCCCCTGCGCGTGATCAACCTGCACCTCGCCCATGTCGGCGTCGAGGAGCGTCTGGCGCAACTCGACCAGCTTTTGTCCCTGCGCTGCACGTCCGGCCCCTGGAGCGGCACCGATGACGAACCTTCGCGCAACTGGACCGAAGGCGGGTCTGAACCGCCCTGTCCCACCAGCACCGTCTGGCTGGGCGATTTCAACATGGAACCCGGCAGCGTGGAATATCTGCGGCTGACCGGCCAGACCCCGTACCACCCCGGCGCGCGCTATGCCGACACGCTGGTGGATGCCGTGGCTCTGACAGGCACGACACTGCACACTCACGAAAAGATCATCGCTGGGACGCGCCGGTTGCGCCAGTTGGACCATGTCTTTGTCACACCCGACCTTGTCCCTCGCGTCCGCAGCGCTTGGAGCGATCCGTCAGGACAGGCCTCGGACCATTTCCCACTGTGGGTGGACCTCTTGTAGGGTGGGGTTCAACCCCACCCTACCTGCCCTTCGGCAGGCCAAGCATGGCACCAAGGCGCCGGTTCAGTCCCCCGCCACCTGCCGCGCATAATCGGCTGCATCATACCAGCCGCGCGACAGGGCAATCATCCCGCCCGCGTCCAGATCCCATTCCTCGCAGCCCCGGATCGTCAGGGGCGCCTTCGTGCCGGAATGGTGGCCGGTAAAGGTCCAGAGATACACCATGTGATCGCCCAGAAGCCGGATGCCGTCGCAGGTCAGGCTCAGGTCCGGCACATCGGCATAAAAACCATTGGCCATCGCCTCCAGCCCGGCGCGGCCCTGCCATGGCGTGCCGCGGTTGATGATGATGCTGCCGTCCTGCGCAAAGAACCCGGCCACCGCCTTGGCCGCGCCGGAGTTCCACGCTGCCGTATAGGCCTCGGCCAGCGCCTGCGCCTGCAAGATATCCAGTCCCATGAAAGCCCCCCAACGGTCCAATGACAGACCGAGGATCCCATCCGGTCCCCCCATCTGTCAACGCCGCGCGTCCTTGACATGCCGGGCGGGTTCTCCCTTGATGGCCGCGACAGGAGACCGCATGACCACTTCGCTTGGCGCCAATCTGACCACCCCGCCCCCGGTTCTGGCTCCCGAGGCGGCCTTGGCGCTGGTGCAGGACCACTGGGGCCTGACCGGCACCCTCGCGCCACTGACCTCGGAGCGCGACCTCAATTACCGCCTGACCACAGCGCAGGGCCGTTACGTCCTGAAACTCGCCAACCCGGCGGAGCCTGCGGCGGTGACGCAGGTCCAGACCCGTGCGCTTTTGCATTTGGCGTCCAGCGCTCTGCCCGTCCCCCGCGTCACCCGCACCACCAAGGGGGCCACAGAGGTCGCCACGGACCACGGCATCCTGCGCCTGCTGACCTATCTTGAGGGCGCGCCCCTTCATCTGACGCCCAAATCCGATGCACAACGCGCCAGCATCGGGCGCAGCGCCGCGCTCTTGACCCTTGGCCTGCAGGGCTTCACCGATCCGGCCGCGCGGCAAGACTTGCAATGGGACATCCGCCACGCCGCCCGTTTGGCCCCGCTTCTTCCCTACGTTTCCGAGGACTTGCGCCCGCTTGCCACCGAAACCCTTGCCCGGTTCGAGACGCAGGTCCTGCACCATCTGCCCGACTGCCGCTGGCAGGTCGTCCACAATGACCTCAATCCGCACAACCTCTTGACCGATCCGGCCGACCCGACCCGGATTGCCGGGATCCTCGACTTCGGCGACATGGTCGAAACCCCGCTGGTCTGCGACATGGCCGTCGCCGCCAGCTATCAGGTCGACCCCGCCGCGCCGTCTGACAGCTTGGCCGCCTTCGCCCGCGCCTATCACGCCACCCTGCCCTTGACCGCGCTGGAGCGGCGTCTGTTTCCGCTTCTGACCGCGACACGGATGCTGACCACCCTCGCCATCGCCTCGGCCCGTGCCGCACGCTATCCCGACAACGCCCCCTATATCCTGCGCAACGTGCCATCCGCGTCCGAGGGCCTGCGGGCGCTGCAGGGCCTCAACCATTCAACCCTGTGGACCTGACATGAAACGCGACGAGACGATGGTGAACGCCTATGTCCCCGGTCAAGGCAACCTGAGCCCGCAGGATCAGGCCTTGGTCGCCCGCCGCCAGCGCCTGCTGGGCCCGGCCTACCGGCTGTTCTACGAAACCCCGGTCCATCTGGTGCGGGGCGAGGGCGTCTGGCTGTATGACGCCCAAGGAAAAGCCTACCTCGACTGCTACAACAATGTGGCCTCGCTGGGCCACTGCCACCCCCATGTCATCGCAGCCACCGCCCGGCAGTCCGCCACTTACGCCAGTCACACCCGCTATCTGAACGAGGTCGTGCTGAACTGTGCCGAGAAACTGCTCGGCCACTTCCCGCCCGAGCTGTCGAACGTCATGTTCACCTGCACCGGGTCCGAGGCGAACGACCTTGCCCTGCGCATCGCCTTCGCCCAGACTGGCGGCACGGGCGTGATCGTCACCCAGAACGCCTATCACGGCGTGACCCATGCGGTTGCAGGCCTGTCACCCTCCCTCGGCGCGGGAGTGGCCCTCGGCCAGCATGTCCGCACCGTCCCCGCCCCCGCCGCCCTGACCAGCGATCTGGGCCAAGACTTCGCAGCCCATGTTCAGGCCGCGATCGACGACCTGCAGCGCCACGGCATCAAACCCGCTGTCCTGATCGTCGACACGGTCTTCTCCTCCGATGGTGTCTTCGCCGACCCCGCAGGCTTCCTGAGGCCCGCAGCCGAAGCGATCCGCCAGGCCGGCGGCCTCTTCATCGCGGATGAGGTGCAACCCGGCTTCGGCCGCACCGGTTCCCACTGGTGGGGATTCCAGCGCCACGGCCTGATCCCCGACATGGTCTCCTTGGGCAAGCCGATGGGCAACGGCTACCCGGTCGCAGCCCTGGTCCTGCGCCCCGAGGTTCTGGCCGCATTCGGTGTCAAAGGCCGCTATTTCAACACTTTCGGCGGCAATGCCGTGGCCTGTGCCACCGCCATCGCGGTGATGGAGGTGATCGAGGACGAAAACCTGCTGGACAACGCGGCCACCGTCGGCGCCCATATGGCCGAGGGCCTGCGCGCCCTTGCCAAGACCCATGCGGCCCTCGGCCCGCTGCGCGCCGCAGGCCTGTTCTTCGGTCAGGACATCACGCAAGACGGCCAGCCCGACGCCAAGGAGGCCGCCCGTATCGTCAACGCGCTCCGCGACGCTGGCGTGCTCATCTCCGCCACCGGCCCCAAAGGCCACACCCTGAAAATTCGCCCACCCCTGATCCTGCAAAAGGCCGAGGCCGACGTCTTCCTGGACAAGCTGGATGAGGTCCTCTGACGCCCGCACCCCGAGGAATATTCGCCGAAAATTCTTGGGTGGTCGCCGCCACAAAGGGTCAGACGCCCTCCGCCGCGGCCCGCAATGCCGCGATATTCACGCCATAGGGTGCCGTGTTCTGGGCCGAGCCGCCCTTGAAGATCGACGACCCCGCCACCAGCACATCCGCCCCGGCCTCGACCAAGGCGCGGGCGTTGTCGGTGGTCACGCCACCGTCGATCTCGATATGGATCGGCCGGTCGCCCACCATGGCGCGCAGGGTCCGGATCTTGTCCATCTGGCTGGGGATCAGCCTTTGCCCGCCAAAGCCCGGATTGACCGTCATCACGACGATTATGTCGATGTCATCCAGAAGATAGGGCACCACTTCGATCCCGGTGCCGGGATTGATCGCCAGCCCCGCCTTGCAGCCCAATCCCCGGATCGTCTGCAAGGTGCGGTGGATATGCGGCCCGCTTTCCAGATGCGCGGTGAGCAGATCCGCCCCGGCCTTGGCAAAAGCTTCCAGATAGGCATCGACCGGAGAAATCATCAGATGCACATCCATCACTCCGCCGATATGCGGGCGCAACGCGGCACACATGCCGGGGCCGAAGGTCAGGTTCGGCACGAAATGCCCGTCCATCACGTCGACATGCACCCAGTCCGCGCCCTCTGCCTCGATCGCCCGACACTCGGCGCCGAAGTTGGCGAAGTCAGCGGCCAGGATGGATGGGGCGATCTTGACCGCCTTTGAAAAGACCAACGGGCGTGACCTGCGCATGGCGTCCTCCTCTGATCCAACCGATGTGCCGGACTGCGCCGCAAGGGTCAAGGTCACTCTCTGGGCCCAAACCGCGGCATCTTCGCAGGCTTGACCCGCCCGATATGCCAAGTGTACCCGTACAAGGCTGATATTGCAGCGCCTTCCACAATATGATCAAATTTCCCTCAAACTGGAGGGATCCCCATGCGCGTTTTCATCAACGGCTTCGGCCGCATCGGTCGGTCCGTGCTGCGGGCTTGGGCGCAGACCCCCGGCGGCTGGCCTGGGCTGGACATCGTGGGCATCAACGACATCGCCGCGCCCGAGATGTGCGCCTATCTCTTCCAGTATGACTCGGTCTTTGGGCCGTGGCGCGGCACCGTCTCTTTGACCGAAGGCGCTCTGGTGGTGGATGGCCGCCTCATCCCGCTGCACCGCACCCCCGACATCTCAGCACTGAGCCTTTCAGGCATCGACGTGGTTCTGGAATGCACCGGGCGTGCCGACAGCTTGGGTGTCGCTTCCCTGGGCCTTGCCGCCGGGGCGAAACGCATCCTGATCTCGGGCCCGTCGAAAGCCGCCGACCTCACCGTGGTGCTTGGCGCCAATGAGGTGGCGCTGACCGATCAGCGAATCGTCTCCAACGCGTCCTGCACCACCAACGCGCTGGCGCCGCTGGTGAAACTTCTGCACCAGAACTGGGGCGTCGTCACCGGCTCCATGACCACGATCCATTGCTACACAGGCAGCCAACCCACCACCGACGCGCCCGCCGCCGACTACGCCCGCTCCCGCGCCGCCGCCCTCTCGATGGTCCCCACCACCACTTCCGCCCAGCGCCTTCTGGACACCGTCCTGCCCGAGATCGCCGGCCGCATCGAGGCCTCCGCCGTCCGAGTCCCCACGGCCTCCGTCTCCGCCGTTGATCTGGCGGTGATGCTGCAAACCGCCGCCACCGTGGCACAGGTCAACGAGGCATTCCATGCCGCCAAAGGCGTTATCGGCGCCACAAATTCTCCCCTCGTGTCGTCAGACCTGCGTGCCCGCCCCGAAAGCATCATCATGGCCACCCCCGAAACCCGCATCACCAAGGGTGGCCTCCTGCGGGTCTTCGGCTGGTACGACAACGAATGGGGCTTTTCCAACCGTATGCTGGACGTCGCCCTGAAAATGCAATGAGGGCGCAGGTACCCCCGCGCCCCCCCATTTCACACGGCCCAAATATCCCACAGGGTGATCCGGGATCAGAAATCCTCCAGTGGAGGATTTCCGCGAAGAACGCCTGCCCCTTGGCCGGGCTGAGGGGGGTGAAACCCCCTGCTTGCGCCCTCAGACCATATGCCCACCCCAAGGCCCATGCAGCCCGGTGCCCGGCTGATCCAGCCGCTCAAACCCATGCGCCCCGAAGAAATCGCGCTGCGCCTGGATCATGTTGGCGGTGCTGCGCCCCGTGCGCATCATGTCGAACCACGCGAGCCCCGCCGACAAGGCCGGCAGCGGCAGCCCATAAGCCGCCCCGACCGATACCGCCTGCCGCAGGCCCGAGGACGAAGCAATCAGGTGATCCGCAAAGAACGGCGCCAGCATCAGGCCGCGCGCCGGATCGTCCTCCAAGGCCGTCGCCATGTCGTTGAGCATCGAAGACCGGATGATGCAGCCCTCGCGCCAGACCCGCGCGATGGCGGGCAGGGGCAGATCCCAGCCGAATTCATGGCTCGCCGCCACGATCAGCGCGAAGCCTTGGGCATAGCACAGGATCTTGCCCGCGATCATCGCCTGCTCCAGCGCCTCCACGGTCAGGGTGCCCTTCGGCAAAGTGACCGGAGCCGCGCCGAACACGGCCTCGCCCTTCCGGCGCTCATCCAGCAGGGCCGAGACGTTGCGCGCCATGACCGCCGCTTCGATGACCGGGATGGCTGCCGCCAGATTCTGCGCCTCAATCACCGTCCAGCGTCCAGTGCCCTTCTGGCCCGCCTTGTCGAGGATCACATCCAGCATCGGATGCGCGCCATCGGTGGCCTTCGACACCGCGGCCGAAATCTCGATCAGATAGCTTTGCAAAGGGCCGTCGTTCCAGGCGTCGAACACCGCGCCGATGTCCGGTGCCCGCATCCCCAGACCATCGCGCATCACGCCATAAATCTCGGCGATCATCTGCATGTCGGCATATTCGATGCCGTTGTGCACGGCCTTGACGAAATGCCCCGCCCCGCCCGGACCCATCCAGGTCGCGCAAGGAATTCCTTGATACTTGGCCGAGATCGCCTCCAGTACCGGCGCCACACGGTCCCAATCCGCCTTCTCGCCGCCGCCCATGATGGACGGCCCGTGCCGCGCGCCCTCTTCACCGCCAGAGACACCCATGCCCAGAAAGCGCGGACCCTTGGCCTTGGCCTCTTCCGCCCGGCGGTTGGTGTCGTGGAAGTTCGCGTTGCCTGCGTCGATGATCAGGTCCTCTGGATCCAGCAAGGGCCGCAACGCCTCGATCTGTTGATCGACTGCGGGGCCGGCCGGCACCATCAGGATGATCGAGCGTGGTTTCGCAATCGCCGCAACCAGATCTGCGAGCGTCTCGGTGGCAATGATCCGCTCGGCCAGATCCCCGGCTTCCGCCTTGAACTTGTGCGTCACCGAGGTGGTGCGGTTCCAGACCGCAATCGGAAACCCTTTCTCGGCGATGTTCAGGGCCAGCATCGCCCCCATGGTTCCAAGGCCGATCAGTCCGATGTTCGCCGTGCTCATGGTTGCTGCACTCCCCTGCGGTTCAAAGCCAGCATGTAAAGGCTGGTTGTGGCGGTGATGTAAAGCTGATGCTTGGCCCGGCCCCCAAAGCAAAGGTTGGATACGATCTCCGGCACCAGAATTTTACCCAGAAGTGTCCCGTCCGGGGCGATGCAATGCACCCCATCCCCGGCCGAGGACCAGATGTTGCCGTCGCTGTCGGCCCGGAACCCATCGGCCACGCCGGGGCTGATCGCATGAAAGACCCGGCCCCCTGATGGACGGCCCGAGGCCATGTCGAACACCCTTATATGTGCCGGATCGGAATGGAACATGC